>CAIYZD010000385.1 GCA_903930585.1 uncultured Geobacteraceae bacterium
AACTTTTTTGAGAATATCATCGCCGGTCAAGTGCCCTGACTGATCGTTAATTTGCTTAAATTTATCAATGTCGATCATTAGACAGCCAAGTGATCTGCCTGTTCGCAATGTACGCTGCAGCTCTTCTTCAAATCGTTTTTCCGCATATCGGCGATTATAAACTCCGGTAAGATCATCAATAGCGGCCATTCGTTCAAACAGCTGATTGCCGATTGAAATTGCGGCTGTACCCGAGAGGGCTTCTACAAAAGCGATTCGTTCGGGTGTTGGAGTCGGGAGATGTTTTGGATAAAAAAGGATTAGTACCCCGAGAGCCTTTTGATCACGGCTATATAGAGGCAGGATAGATAGCATGGCGGGCATTCCAGATGAGTTCATGGATTCAAAACAGCTGTTTTTAACCGTTTGCGCATCCATTGTCAGGGTTTGTTTTTGGAGCGTCAACACTGCTTGTGCCAGTTGGGCTTCAACAACAGATGCGTTTTCAATATTGATTGGAGTCTGGTTGTCAACTGACTGAGGCCCCTCGCAAGAACGCATGGCAGATGGAAATAGTTTGTTGCCTTTTTGATCAAGAAGATAGATGGCACCACCAGCAGCCGCACCGGCCGAGATAGACTCCGTTAAAATGTGATCAAGCAGGTGATCCAATCGCCTTTCGGCAGAGAGGGCTGCTGCGATGTCGAGAAACTTGCAGATCGTACTTTTCATTTGAGAGATTGCACTGGAAAGCTGTTCGATTTCTCGGATAGCCGAAGTTCCGGTATTCGGTGTGTCAAAACGAAAATTTTTGATGTCGTCAGCTTGCCGAGAAAGGTCTTTTAGTTGTTTGGTGACGTGATTTGCCAGCCACCATGTTATTGGTAAGGCGAGAAATAAAATTACAAGAGTGACCAGCAGCATTTCGTTGCGGGTATGCAATGATGAAGCAAAAACTTCTTCTGTGGGAGCTGCGATGACCAAAAAAACTTTTGATTTATTCTGATTGTCAGAGGTGTCCTGGCTTTGAAGTGGATGGATACGGACATACCACTCACGACCGCTTTCGCTAATTGTGATGCTTTTACCTATCTGCCCCTTTAGTGCAAGGTCGTTGAATGCCCTGTTAATTATCGGTACACCAAGCTTTCCGATGTGGTTTAGTGTCGGCTTGCCGTCTCTGTCATTTGGCCCTATCAGACGAGATGGATCTTTATAGCCGAGAGGATGACCTTGTAGATCAAAAAGAGCCAGTTCTGTTGATGGCGTTACTTTTTGACGGGCAAGATTTTCTGACAGGTCTTGCAGAGTCAGGTCTGCTGCGACAATACTTTTTCCATTACTGGAACAGCGAGCAAATGTTTGACCAATTTCGCGAGTCGTGAAAAAAAGATATGGAGCGGTGTGTGTTGTGACGACAGAAGGGCTTTGCACCGCCTGTTGAAACCATGGTCGCGAACGTGGATCAAAGGTGTAATCTGGACGAAGGTCAGAACGTATCAGCTTAAGAGCCGCACTGTAGTAAATATAACGACCTTGTGTTTTACCATTATTATCGTGTTCAATGCTTTGAACAAGATAGGCGGCGTTCTCTGGTGCTTTTGCTGCATTACGGGCTTCGGCACGTCGTAAATGGCGTACAAGAAAAAAATCGCCGTTTTGATAGCCAACATATACGGCCGAAACCTGGGCATTCTGTGTCATTGCTTCTTGGAAAAACTGCAAGCTGGTGAGGCGTTGTTCAAGCGTTTTTGCATTTATAACTTGATGGTAGGTGAGTAGTCCAACCAGCGTATCTATGGGAGAATATAGCTGGTTGATGGCCGAGATCATTTGTCCGGCACTGCCAGCCATTGCATTATCTGCTGCTTTCCTCGCAGCACCACGTGCACTCATGTCGCTAAAACCGCCAATTACCAGTCCGGTAAGTAGAATAAGGAGTGAGAATAGACTTCCGATGCGAATGTGAAGAGGATAAGTCCGCGGTTTTTTGTCACCGTTTATACTATTTATGTCTGGATTCATGCATTATTACTCCAAATGTAAGCAGGTTCTGTTTATGTGTATTGAATAGAAAGTATTTTATATTTAGTTGCATGGGATATAACTACATTCAGCCTCTAATAAGCCAGAGCCTTGTCTTCCCGCCAACCTCTCGCACGACCGCTTTGATCGATGGTCGCTCTTCTATTCTCTTTTATTCTCTTTGATTTCGCTTAGTTTTGCTGGTGGGACGCGGGTAGTCATAGTGAACTTCATTTTATTTGGTATGATGCTTCGGTCGCAACAGCTTGAGTATACCAGACTACGTCCAAGATTACAGTCCGTTTGCTACTCGAATTCTAAATTTGTCACCATTAAACTGTATTTACCGCTCCAGTCGGCCGGAGCGTCACTAATTTTGTAGCCAAACTTCTTGCTTTCATTCGGCTTCACTGGCGGATTGTCCTTGCCATGTGAATATTCTGATATCGAAACTGGATCGAATGATTTCTCATCAACAGCTTTGCCCACCTTGTCAAGGAAATACATCGTTATTTCGAGCCTTTTCAGGGTTCTGCCTCCTTTATTCTTCACCTCTCCAAAGAGGTTTTTTTCATCAAGGTTGCCTTTTCCTATCCTCGGAGTATTGATTTCGATATTCGGAAAATATTCCTGGATCACTTTGAATTTGTCAATTTTGTCATCAATATCTTTGATGTTCTGGACAACTGACATGTCGCTGGGCGACAAGGCCTGCATTTCCAAATACTTCGACTTTGCCTCAGAATACTTCTTCTGTTTTTCGAGCTTCTTTGCTTCACCTGTCATTTCCTTAATTTTATTCCAATGGCTCCACCCCATGTAGATCCGCCAACCATCTTTCTCTTTCACCAGGCTATATAAATCTGATCGGGTTACGGATGGGATATTTTTACCCTTGAACTTCTCCGCCACGATCTTTTCTATCTCTTTATCGTCGGGCTTGCCACCCGTAGCGATGGCTCTCATAGTGACGCCCATTAAATTGCTTGTAGCGCCACTGACATCCGGAATCGTAACGTCAACAGTTGCGATGGCCCTATCCTCTGTTATCTGAATATCCTTCACGATGTAGCTTGATCTACCTGAAAGGGCCTTGACGAGGCCGCCATACACCTCTGAATCTGCGCCGAATTGTTGTACACTCTTTACAGCTTTATCCGCCGCCGATAACAACTGGTATGACTTATTGTAATTGCCATGCAGTCTCTCGTCCACGAACTTAGACACAATGTTTTTTGGACTGCCTCCTGTGCTGCAACCAGTAACCAGTAATACCAAGACGATCAGGCACATTGATGCATTCACGGCCACTATTCGAACTCTACGCATATCTAAATTCTCCTCTATTAACAAGCTTTTATTAATAAGGATCATTACACTACGCACTGTAAATAAACAACTTAATTGTATGTGATAGCTGAAACAGTTGCTGAATGCTGCCGAAACCGGCGTGTGAGGACTTGACGTGTGGATGGTGCTGCAGGTTCTCTGGGTTCTGCTGGCAGTGCCAAAGAGTGGCATTTAAGTGAATTAGCGGCATGCTTTGGAGGTAGATGTGGCGGTACTTCACTCTATTTGGCTTTTTGGCACTTTTATTTTTATCAGTATAATAATTATAAGATGGAGAGACGGAAAAAACAAAAGCGAAATAAAAGAGTAATCACCCAACCCCTCGCCGGAGAATAGCACGGCCCCAAACCACAAGGAGCCGCGCTATGCCACAGAAATCAGCCTACAACATCCCATTTTCGCCTAAAACAGTCAACCTCCCCGATGGCACCAGTCTTCATTTTTGGTACAGCAACAATGCCGGCCGCGGTTGCGACAATTGCACAATTATCCGGTCAACAGACCTGAGAGCGGCAACCTCTGCAAAACAAGGAGGAGTTATTGCCAAAATAAGGACTTCAGCATGGAACGGCAAGGTCAACTTTAGTGCCTCTGTCTGCGCTGCCCTCGGTCTCGACTACTAAGCCGATATTAACTTGCCTCCGCCGGTGATGCCGGACTTCACCCTGGCTATACCCGGTGGAGGCATGAACATCCCACTTTTATTTCACTTTCAACCAACCAACCAAACGCCACCCGGCGGCCTGCCCGGGAAAGAGAGAATTCACATGATTAAAACAATCGACATAAGGGGAAGAAAAATCAAAGTGGTGGTGTCATGCAAAGCCTCGGATGGTGATGACTACATTGTATTTTTGGTCAACAAAAATGGCACTGTAACCACGGACGCTCACAACGACCGGTATAACTACCCTGTTTCCGACGAAACTGTCTCGCTGAGAACTCATATTCATGCGTCCAGCGACGTAGTTAAGAAAATCGATGACGCAATCAAAGAAGCTGGCGGCAAAGTTCACATGGAATCATCAGGAGCGATCATGAGCAGTCTTAACCAATTCCTTATCAAGGCGGACCTGATAGAGCTTGACGATGGCGACAAAACCCTGGGGGATGATGGGTATGGCCCCAACAATGAGTACAGCTATAGTCAGTTTAACTACGATACGCAGTGGCTGCGCTTGCTGTCTTGGCGCGATGAAATCGGTTGCTGGTTATCACCGGACAGCTATAAGCGCTGGTCCGACCGCGAATAGCCCCCCGGCCTTCAAGCAACACGGGCAAGCCGACAAGTTATAACTCCGACATGCGGGCGCTTCTGGATGAGAGGCTTAACTTCAATTTCCGCTTTATTTCACTTCCTTTAACCAACCAACCAACAGCTACCCGGCGGCCATGACCGGGGAAAGAGAGATCTTCAATGCTCAAAACAATCAAAAAAGACGGAAAAAAGGTGGAAGTTTCGATTCCATGCAAAGCCCAGCAAGAGGGCGATGACTACATAGTATTCCTGGTCGATAAGAACGGGACTGTTGCCACCGATTCGCACAACGATCGGTACAACTATCCATCCTCCAGCGAGACGATCTCACTGAGAACCTACATTCACGCGTGCAGCGACGTGGATGAGAGGATCTATGATGCAATCAACAAAGCCGGCGGCAAAGCCGACATGAAATCAGCGAGAACGATCGCGAACAGCATTGCTGGGTTCCTTTGCGATGCCGACCTGGCGCCGATTGCCGATGGCAACAGAATTCTGGACGAAGACGGTTACGGCCCGCACAACGAGTATAGCGAGAGTCAGTATGGCAACGATATTGACGGGCTCTATATGACCTGGCTGGACGAAATAGGTTGCTGGTTATCGCCGGACGACTATAGAAACGCGCCTGACCGCGAATAACCCTTGCCGAAATCATAAAACAACTCTAACCAAACCCGCCGGTCGCACGGCGCAAACGCCAAAGGAGGCAACTTATGACTACGAATTCCATTCCCGCCAGTAAAGAACAGAGACAGCAGATTGCAATTTTAATCGGCACCTTATCATGCTACCTCAGCCACCAGCTTGTAGATGTAATCGCCAGTAACCAGATTAGGATAGGCTTGGACGTCATAAATATACTGTCCAACTATGTCCATGAAGATGGGTCCAATTTTGTAAATGGCGCCGCGCCAGTGTGTGTAGATAAAGTAATTAAGATGCTTGATGACATTAAAAATGTTGATGCATTTGAAGGCGACTGCGGCAGCTACGCGGTTCAGTTTGCAGACATCTTCAACCTTAGTCTTGCCAAGGTCGAAGATACTCTTCAAATCTCAGTCAGGCCGTAGCAGTATTCCCGCCCTTCAGACCCCTGCTGGCAATGATCTAACCATCGATGCCAGTAGGGGACTGAACCCCGCTTGTTAACATAACGATAATCCGCCGGAGGTGAGTACGGCCAACATAAATAGAAAGATCTCGCCATGCAATTAAAACAAATCAGGAATGTTATAAGCAACGTTATCAGCGCCTTGACAGGCAAAGCGGCTGGAAAGCCAAGAGCCTACATAGTTCTGGCGCTTGACACTACTGTACTCAAAGCCTTCAAGCAGGCCGGACCTTATAAGCCGGCAAAGAACGAAATCTGCGTAGCAATCTCGCCGGATTCGGATCTCAATGAGATTATTAAGTCACTGTCCAGCATTCATGATCTGGAGGCGATTGTCGCGCAGCTGCACTATGAGCACCTTGGTGAACGCCACTTAACCGCCCTTGCTCCAGTCGCAAATCCTGAAGCTGCCCTTACCACGATCCTTGAACGATATGCCATGGACGCCGTTTACAACAAAGGATAGCGTCCGCAACCATAACCTTAACCCGCCGGAGGTGAGCACGGTCAACTCAAGAATAGGAGGCTCCCCATGGGCGCAAAAAGAAATCAGTCCTTCGCAATACTTAATCATGCAAGCAAAAACAAGCCGGGTGACGTACTGCGCGCAGCGGACGCAGTTCGTAGCCTGATTTTGTCCCCGGCCCGTCGGAAAACCATGAATAAAATCATCAATTCTTTGGAAGAAATTTCACATATGCTGGATAGAAGCAGAGGTCTGTGCCAACGGCCATAGTCAACCCCCTGCTGGTATCGAGGCGCCATACCAGCAGGGGCCAGAACTCCATCCACAACCAACATTAACACGCCGGAGGTGAGTACGGCCAAACCAAAACAGGAGTCTCCATATGAGCGAAAAAACGAAAACATACGGCGCCGTAATCAAGATCCGGCTTAACGGCGGGGCGCCTGGCGTTCTTGGTGAAGCGGAAATAGGTAATGAAGGGAGTAACGGGGAAGTAGGCAGTGACGATGCCGCCGGTACTCGCAATCCGGAAGAAATAGACTACGAGCACCGGTCGGTTTATGTCGAAGCAGTCAGCGATGATAAGGCTATTAAGAAGATCAGGGCGTGCATAGCGATAATCTACGGTGTCGATCCGTATCACATGAAATTCGTCCAGTACCCGGCTACAGACTATTACCCGGCCGACAATCCTTTATTTCTGACGCGACATGCCTTGTTTGACGTATCCATGATCAAGTCCCTGCCGGGCGATCTGGCTGATCGCGCCCCGTGGAAAGAAATGGGGGTCTCTCGGCGCACTTGGTATCGACGATTCCGCGGAACTGCATGACAGCCGGGCTAAATGAGACAATGATTTCTCTTCCCCGAAAAAAACAAAAAGAAGATCCGTCAATGAGTCTTACATAAAGAGCCTCGGCGGGCAGGCGGCATATGCGCCCTAACACAAAAGGAGGCGCATATGCAACTCATCATAACAATTCTCTCGGCTGTAATTTTGCTTTCAACCATTCCGTCTTCAGCTCATGCAAGTGAATTCTCGGAATGGCTAACCGCTGCAACTTATGTTTATGTCGGTCATGAGCGTGGACATCAAGATCGCGCCACGCTAAAGGGCGTTTTTTACGAATGGACATACGCAGGTGGAGGATTTGGGATTATTCCTGACTGGAGGATTGGCTACAAACCAATTCCGGCAATGTCCAATAAAGTTTACTCAGAATATCAAGCCTTAAAGGGCGTTTCCCTGAAAAAGGTCGCATCAAGTCCGCAGCTTACTGAAATGCAGAATGACGTTAATGCTTTCCTGCAAAGACAGGATGACGCGATTCGTGACAATATTCGCACTCAAGCTTCTATCGCGGGTGGCGGTTATGAAGCTCAGCAAGTTGCTGTTGAAAAGCTGCCAGACGGTGAGTTCAAGCGAAAAGCGATAATCCTTTCGGCCACTCTCAAGGGCCTTTATGTACCTTGGTCATTCGCTCAACCTAACACCGGCGACATTTCTCGATTGCTCCCGGCAGCCCCATTCTCTTTGATTTCGTCCGCCTTGATCGTTTCATCAATCACTGATTATTATCGAGCGTCACAAGACAAATTGCCAGATTGGCATGTAGACTTTCTTTCAGAGCCGCATTCTGGCGCAGTCGGATTGGCATTTGCCGGCCGGTTTTAAGCATCAAAAAATCTATTCCGCCCGACA
>CAIYZD010000386.1 GCA_903930585.1 uncultured Geobacteraceae bacterium
GCTCTGGGCGTTGTCCTCCAATCACTTATTACATACACTGCTACACACTTCAAAGATGAAGAACAGGTAATGCAGGTAAACGGCTACCCTGAATTGGCAAAGCACAAGGCGATTCATGCAGAACTTGTTAAGAAGGTTCTTGAACTGCAACAGAAATTTAAAGAGCAAGCCGGTGGCGGGATTTTAACCATGAGTGTTATGAGCTTTTTGAAAGATTGGCTTGTCACTCACATTCAAGGCGAAGACAAGAAGTACGGAGTGTTTTTGAATTCAAAGGGCATTTCCTGACATACAGAGCTCAATATACATTCCTTAAATATGTGGAAGCCTCCTTAACGTGAACCGCTCAAAGTACACGAAAAGGAGGCTCTTTCAATAAGTGTTGGGATTGGTCTCCAGCAAGGCTCTCACCTTTCGCACAAGATCCAGGGGATGAACCGGCTTTATGATGATTTCAATTTCTTCATCAGACACCCCACGATTCTTAATGAAGTCTGCAGTATAGCCACTTGTATAAAGTACTTTCATTCCTGGCCTAAGCTGACGAATTTCGTCATAAGCCTCCTGGCCATTTTTTCTTGGCATAATTACGTCCATCAAAATTAATTGAATGGCATCTTCATTCGCAATGAATTTATCAATCGCGTCCTGACCATCTTCAGCCTCAATCACATTGTAACCGAATTTTGTAAGTACCGTTGTGACAAGTTTACGAACACCGACATCATCTTCTGCCAGAAGGATCGTTTCAGTTCCCCCCCGGGGGGCTGCCTGCACAATTATCTCATCAAGAGGGATCTTGTCGGCTTCAACGATGGGGATATACACTCTGAAGGTTGTACCTACGCCCAATTCGCTATAAACGTTGATAAAACCGTTATGCTGTTTAATAACTCCATGGACAATGGCCATGCCAAGACCGGTCCCTTTACCAACTTCCTTGGTGGTGAAAAATGGTTCAAAAATTCTGGATCTGGTCTCTTCATCCATACCGCTGCCGGTGTCAGATACTGAAATAAAAGCATAGCGACCAGAATCCCCAAAACCATAAATATTCTTGTACGTGTCATCTATCACATGTAGTCCGGTTTCTATGGATAGCAGTCCACCCTTCTGCATAGCATCACGGGCGTTAGTAGACAGATTGATCAGGACTTGTTCTATCTGACCAATGTCTACCTTAACCGGTAAATTTACCTCATTAATTATCAACTTGAATTGAATATCTTCACCAATTATTCTAAACAGGAACTTCTGAACATTCTGGACGATATCGTTGAGGTTAGTTTGTTTGGCAACTAAAGTTTGTTTTCTACTGAATGCCAGCAGACCATTGGTTAATTGGGCCGCTTTCTCCGATGACGAAAGGATATGACCTACCGCTTCTTTTTGAAATCCTTCCAAGCCTGAATTCATCCCAAGCAGGTTGCAATATCCCATTATAACGGTAAGAATATTATTAAAATCATGGGCTATTCCACCAGCAAGTTGGCCAATAGACTCCATTTTCTGGGATTCCCGTAACTGAGCTTCCAGATGGCGACGCTCAGTTATATCGGTTGCAAGTCCTTCAATCAGAGTTTCACCATTTTCCGTATGTCTTTCGATTGAACGATCATAAAGCCAACGCCAGTTTCCATTGGCATCCCGGACTCGGTATTCTACTCCAAATGAAGTGCCGTCTGTTGAGCGTTGAATCGCGTTTGCAACAGTTCCCTGGTCATCAGGATGAATAGATTCGGTCCACAACATCGGATGCTCATATAAATATTCAGGAGAATAGCCCAACACTGTTTCGACACGTGGCGAGTAATATATACCGCCGCTTTGAGTGGAGTATACGTAGACAATATCAGGTGAATTATCTACCAGTCGTCGATACTTCTCTTCTCTTTCCAGAGTTATTTCTTCTATATGCTTGCGTTCTGTTATGTCCTCGAAAATCCAAACAGACCCTTCCTCTGGATGCGACGGGATAATGGCATTGCCATGAAGCAGAAGCCACATCAGACTTCCATCCTTGCGCTTCATTTGAATCTCAGAGCTGAAACTCATGCCTTCAGCAATCTGTGAGTAGGCCTTGGCACCAAACTGCTGATAGTCATCTTCGGAAGCGTATAAAATACGGGTTTCCGCATTCTCCATTTCAGCGAGTGTATAGCCGAAAATGTCACACATGGCGCGGTTAACCCAGACCATTATGCGGTTAAATACCTTGGTTATTCCTACAATCGATGTATTAAGTACGGTATTTTGTTCACGGATCAGATTCTGGAGATCATTTTGCATTTTATGATTTCCAGTTACGTCAATTGCATAGTGAAGATAAATTGAATCGCTGACTTTTATCCAGTGAGTATCCCAAACTGTGCCGGATATGATCACTTCAGGAATATTTTGATTCGGTTCTTCAAACAGGCATTGGTCGCCTCTGCAAATGCTGCATCTTAATTCACATCCAGTCGATATCTGAGCAGCGTTTATTGAAGCAGAGTCAGCACTCAATGCAGTATTGAACATTGATTTGCCAAACGTGCTCCAACAGTAGTCACCAATTTTAGCACCATTTTGCAGTGCTATCTTGTTGGCGGCAACAATAACTCTATCTCCTCCGCGGATAAGCAGAGCAGGATACGGTAAAGCATATAAAAGAGTCTCATTCAGTTTTTGTTTTTCTGAAAGTTCCACCATCGCCTTTGTTTTTTCCCGCCTCAGTTCGTGCTCACGGATAACGGCTCTACAGATTTCCGGCAAAGAAAGCAAAGATGTTTCTGTTTTTACGATATAATCAATTGCACCCGCTTTGATCGCCTGAACAGCGATTTTTTCATCGCCCTGGCTTGTCAAAAGAATGAACGGTGGCGCCAGTCGGTTCCCTTCTATATAGTGGTGAAGAATATCCAGACCAGTACCGTCCGGAAGCAGGTAGTCACAGAGGATTACAGATGGTGAGGCCTTCTCAAGAAACGCTATGGCAGAGGACACCGAATCGGCAATTACCAGTTCTATAACGTTGCGGCTATTACCAAAAGAACGGGAAACCTGTTCAGCATGGTTCTTGTCGTCTTCAATAAGAAAAACAACATGTGATTTTTCCTCTGCCATTTCACTCACTCCGATTGCTTGTTATACTGCCGGATGATAGTTTTCAGAAAAGGAGATTCCCATAAATGGGTTATGCTTCTCAATTGCTTTAGATGGCTGGCTTACAGACATGACAACCCCATTATCTCATTCAGCCTTTGGGTTACAAGGTAATAACTTCAAAACTTCGCAAGAAAACAATATCAGGCAATATCTGTAGGGACGGATTTCAGAGCCTCTGTACTGCTTTAGAGCGCAAAACCTCATTTCCCCC
>CAIYZD010000387.1 GCA_903930585.1 uncultured Geobacteraceae bacterium
GAATGCCAACTGAGTTCAACTCATGAATCGTTATACATAATCAGACAGTCGGGTAACCCATGTCGTGACACTATTTGCCCTTAGACATGGGTAACCGATGTCCTGACATGTGTGAGTTATCTGGCAAAACCAGTGCGCCAGTCGCAACTTCATGATTGCATCTCCTTAGTATTGGGGAGGAAAAGTAGCGTATTAGAGTCTCAACAACTACCTCAAGGAATTGTCACTCGCTACACTGTAGCCGAATACGCAGAACAAAGGGTGCGCATACTGCTGGCAGAAGACAATATCATTAACCAGAAAGTTGCCCAGAACATACTAAATAAACTGGGCTACAAGGCTGACGTTGTGGCTAATGGCCTGGAAGCGGTTCGGGCACTAGAGCTGATTAACTATGATCTGGTGCTGATGGATTGTCAAATGCCGGAGATGGACGGTTTTGAAGCAACAAAAGCCATTCGCATCCAGTCTTCAAAGGTCCATAACCATAATGTACCGATCATTGCGATGACAGCGAATGCCATGAAAGGCGACAGGGAAGAGTGCATTGAAGCAGGGATGAATGATTATCTGGCAAAACCGGTGAAGAAGGATGAACTTGCGTTTGTGCTTGATAAATGGCTTTTAAATGATATGACGAGGTAAATCGGATGATCGAAAAAAGGGCCTTCCATCGTGTTCCGTTTGCTACAAAAGCGATATTGTCTGATAATGACAAGAGTCTGTTGGGGCGGCTTGAGAATATTTCATTTGGCGGAGCCATGGTTCGATTTGAAAACGACTCATTGCCTTCACCACTCATCAATTATTCGCTAACAATTGATGTTGGCAAAGGTGCTCCGCCGATTCAGATGGCTGCCGAAGTGGCATGTATTTCATTTCCGGCAGTTGGACTGAGGTTCACTTCAATTGATCACGATTCAAAAGAACGGCTGGAAGCATTAATGTCAGAAATTGAACGGATTAAATTTAGTAAGATTTCCCACCATAGAATGCCTGAAAGCTAAGGATCCACGGATGGAGATTTTACGGAGTCTCAAATGGTTTACAGGTCGGTGACGAATGTTCCTTGACCTTTTGTAGAGACTCTGGGGGGTGTTCATCAAAACATTTCTGTCCGGTTGTTAGGTGATAATGCTACAATGTTAAAAATGGAATTACAGATCGGCTACATATTTTGTATGTTGAGGATGATCCGATCAACATTGTATTTGGCAAATCACTTTTTAGCAAAATTGGGCATGATATTACAGTTGCAGAAAATGGCATAGAATGTCTTGAGAAAATGAAAAGAAATAAGTATGACCTTGTTTTAATGGATATCCAGATGCCAATTATGAGTGGTATAGAGGCTATAAGCGAAATTCGTAAAATGGAAAATAATTCTGGTTTTCATCAGCCCGTCATTGCTCTTACCGCATTTTCAATGCGAGGGGATAAAGAACTTTATCTTGAAGATGGATTTGATGGCTATGTATCAAAACCACTCTCAATAAAAGAGCTTATAAGTGAAATAAGCCGGGTTATGGACAAATATGGGGCATTGGGGACAAATAATGAGTAAACATTCTACGATACTTGTTGTTGATGATGACCAGATGAATATTACTGTCGTTACATCTGCTCTAAAAGCCGAATACAACATAATTTCTGTGTTAAGCGGATTTGAAGCAATAGACCAAATCAAAGAGCAATTGCCAGACCTTATACTTTTAGATGTTATGATGCCTGATATGGACGGTTTTGAAACGTGCAAAATAATCAGGTCAGACAAAGCATTTGCAGATATTCCGATAATTTTTCTCACTGCACTTGATAGCCAGGAGGGAATACGGCAAGGGCTTGCAATCGGTGGAATCGACTATGTGACGAAGCCATTGGATTTAGAACTGCTCAAACTGAGAGTTCACAACCATCTTGAACTGAAGAATCGTAATGACCTTGTGAAAGACCAGCGTGATTTGCTCGAAATAAAAAATAAAGAGCTTGAAGAAGTACTTGCAAGGGTGAAGCTTCTTGAAGGTATTATTCCGATTTGCTCTTATTGCAAAAAAATAAAAGATGACAAAAAAAATTGGCACCAGTTAGAAACGTACATTAGCCTGCATTCTGAGGCAATGTTCAGTCACGGCATGTGCCCTGAGTGTGCTGAAGAGCAGATGCAAAAAATTAAAAAAATGGTGATATTAAATTCCTGAATATGAGACGATCGCAGCAAGCTGAAATATATTTTCCTTTGGGCGTATTTTTGTTTTGACAGGAGTAGAAAGTTTATGATAAAAACCGAGTCCCTTTTGAGACAGGAGTTTGTCCGGGGTGCTCGTTAAAAAGTCGGTTCGAAAACAAAGGTTGTCGGTTCAAAAAAAAGACATTGACAATCGAAGCTGACTTTGGTACATTGTTCGTCTGGTTGCAGCACTGGTCTTTGAAAACCGAATAGCATTGAATTAAGTGATTTTGTGAGAATTGCCAGTAGTAGAAGATTTTGGGTTATAAAGTTATCGAACTTTCAATATAAACTGGAGAGTTTGATCCTGGCTC
>CAIYZD010000388.1 GCA_903930585.1 uncultured Geobacteraceae bacterium
TCCTCGCCCGCTTTGATTCTCCAAAGTCGGTCGCGCTCCAGCTGGAACTCCACTGCAAATCATGTGATGTAGGCCCGCAGAAAGCTGGCCTCAGGATCGCCGATGACGGCAAGATTTTGATGCAGCTTGAGGACTCCGCATGGATCGCAGGCGATAGAAAAGTGATACCGGCCCCAGGCATAATCAACAAGCTCGTCCATTATCTGACTCGGTTCCTCTGGTTGTTCCTGCCGTTCAAGCCGCAGTAACCCCCGCCATCAGCTCAGCTTTTCTTTCGCTTAGTCTCGCTAAGTCTCGCTTTGCGCCGGTGGTGTTGGTTTGCTTTCCATCAAACGCTCTTATTCCGCTTGACCGCCGTCTTAATTATTGCTATTGTGGTGTAGTGAGCAGTTGTAAAGAAATCCTTTGCAACTGACGACGCTGCTGAGCGCTGCTCTGCTGTACTGCTGCTCTGTTGCGTTATCTATGGTGTGCGCGGGACGGGTTTTCCCGCACACATCATAACTGCGCCTTCGCGATTGCGCAATTGCCAACCAACATCAAATTATATGTCGATTGAATCAGTTTTTAAAGTCGAAAGGAAGTGAAATAAATGCCCGACACAACCCCCGCCCCCGCCCAAAATGAGCCACGCAAAGACGGCAAAGTTATCCTCTTCGAGCCACCCAAAGAGACGATCCGGACCCTTGAACTGTCTGAGATAGCCGCACATGCAGAAGTAGCCCGCGCTATCGTTACGCTCTGTGTTTCACCTGAGCTCGACTTTCTTCAAGCGTATGCGTTCACCCTTGAATCGCAGTTACAGACCCCACCTGCACCGCCATATGTCGCCCCTCCAGGTCATAGCCACAAGATCGCAGCGGCAGGTGCAGAAGCCGGTGCCAGCCGGTTCACAATCACCGGGGCTATCAGAAAAATGGAAAAATGGCTCGCCGCACAACACCGGGGCAGTTACCGGTCAGAAGCAAAAACAACCGCACTCCGCGCCACCGCAAAACTCAACCGCCACCACGAAGGCCCGATCCGGGAGATTCGCCAACCCCTGGTAGTCACCCCAGAGGAGTTCTCCATGGTCAAGCACGCCGCTGGAATCGCCGGCGGAGATTTGGCGGATTTTGTCCGCGATGCTGCACTGGCAGTCAGCTCAGGCATGGTCCCCTTTGTAGCCCCGCCAATCCACCAAGTCGGCGGTCGCAACAAACAATATCAAATCAGATGGCATGAGGCAGAGTGGCAATCCGTGCAAACAAAGTCCGCAGAAGTGTACGCAGAATCCGGCACAAAGCGCTCAACTGCTGGAATTTTGGTGCGCGACGTGGTATTACAAAAGTCAAGAGAGATCATAGCCACCGCAGAAGGGAAATAACAGATGGGTGAAGTGGGAACGCCGACTTCGATATTCTACAGCGAGAGCCTGGCGCTCATCGAAGCGCAAAAAAAGCTGGGTGTGAACCTCTTCCAAGCGCGCCTCCTTGAGCACAAGCTTTCGTCCCTGGATAAGCAAGCGTTGAGCAAAGCCGCACAGGCCGCTTGGTTTGCGCCATCACAATTTACCATTAGAGATATGACAAGTGTTTCTGTAGCAGGGATCACTGTTTATTTATGCGTCATGACAGCAAAATGTGAGTTGATGATAGAGCAGGTCGCCGCCCAGATTAACGAGCTTTCCGGGGTGCTCAACAACCGGCCGGTGAAGTATGAAGGGTGGGTTTGTGAGCCAATTGTAAAGCCGGTGGAGCCGGTGAAAGTGGTTGAAAGAGAAGTTGTTCGATATAGCAATCCGCGACATGAAGAAAAACCAAAGCCTGCCCCGGTCCCGGAGAAAACTTGTTTGTTTTCCAAAGCGGCGTCGTGGGCGTCAGAAATGACTGAAGAAGGTTTCTGGCGACATATAGATCTTATTGACAAGATAGAGCTGAATGAAGGAAATAACAAAGCAGCTCTCGCGCCACTCATTGAAGCGCTTAATGATGTATCAGAAGAAGCCCTGGAGAACTTTAACAATTTCCTAAATTCAGCTTTTTATCTGCTCCGTACTGAAGATTTTGCTGAGAAATCCGGTCTTCCATTGAAGCAACCACACTTCAATAATGTAATCGCCAACGTGATCGCGAAAGGCGAGGTCTTTTATCGGAAAGTACTGGCAAACCCTGCTCTCGTCGTCGAGTGTCAACCTGAATTCGGCGAGTTGAAAGACGCTATCCAGCAACTGCGCGATCCTTACGAAATGACAGAAGATGAATTTTGGCAGCATATCGAAAGTATTGACAGGGTTGAGCTGGAAAAAGGAAATAATGAGGCAGCATTAAAGCCTCTATTTGCCGGACTTGCGGACCTATCCGCGCTCAGGCAAAATAATTTTTATGGTCATCTCGGGAAAGTATCGTCTCGGGTCTGGGATAATAAAGATTTTTTCGAAAAAACGGGTATCACCAAAAAAGGAAATAGTTTTCAGAATATAATTGCATACATAGTTGCCCAGGGGCGTCCTTTTTATGAGAAAGTGCTGGCAGATTTCTCATGCGTCCCAGGGCATCATCCGGAATTCGTAGAGCTGATACTTGAGTCCAGGCGTTTGAAAAATGAAGCCCAAATACAGCTGAAAGAGATCGCAAAAGAAAAGGAAAAAGAACGCCGGTCACGACTGAATTTGCCAGCAAAGGAAGAGGAATAGGGGTTGTAAGCCCGAAACCGCGAAATCTTTAAGTGTTTAAAATCACGCCCGATAAACGTATTCCAAGTCAATCAGGCTACATCTGCGCTGCAGCTGGAATCCAACGATAGAGAGTCGGTATTGAAACGCCAAGGTTCTTTGCCACATCTCTGGGAGGAATGCCATTAGCCAGCAGTTTCTTTGCCGATTCTATCTTGCTATCAGTCATCAGGCGTTTGCGACCGCCTTTACGTCCCAGTTGACGGGCTACCTCAAGACCGGCTCGGGTGCACTCTATGGTCAGTTCTCTTTCCATCTGAGCAAGGCTGGCCATAACGTGAAAGAAGAATCGGCCTGACGGTGTGCCAGTGTCAATGGAGTCGGTGAGGCTCTTGAACTGGACGCCTTGTTTGTGCAACTCAACAACCAGATCAACAAGGTTCTTGACGCTGCGTCCAAGCCTATCAAGCTTCCAGACTACAAGTGTGTCTCCCTCGCGTAACATTTCCAACAGCTTATTAAGCCCGGGGCGTTCAGCACGACTACCGCTAACCCGATCTTCGAATATTTTTTTGCATCCGGACTTGTTTAAGGCATCAAATTGCAGCTCAAGGTTCTGGTCTTGAGTAGAGACACGAGCATAACCAATCAGCACAGGCGCCCCCTCTTTTTATATACCTTCAAACGTCCACCACCCACTCTCCGCCACGCTGTTTGATCTCCATGTGCATGGCATCCGGCGCCAAGTCAAGATCACCGGGCCATGTTACGGCCCCATTAACAACTGCAACGCGCCGAAACTGGGCTGGGTCAACAAGGTGAGAAAACACACCTCTAAAAAATCCCGGTTGAAAGCGGACGACACCTTCGAGGCCATCAACGAAACGGACCCACACAGCATTGTCTTCTACGACACGAATGTCGTCTATTCTCCAGTAGGCTGCCATGGTTCACTCCAGTGGTGCAATGGGTTTTGGTTGTTGTTTTGACTGGCAGAGTTCCCAATCCTCTAACAGCTCAGTTTGATGCAACTCAGTCCAATCCAATACAAGATTCAATGCCCGGCGGGGCATCTTACCCTCCATTATTTCCAGCGTTCGTATATCAATGAGAGCTTCAAATTCACCATATGTACAGTGAAAATGAGGGGGCTTGTGCTCATTCCAGTACATCTGGACAATAATACCGAAAAAAATGCTGATGGTAGGCATAACCCCTCCTTATCGAAACTCATTGAAATTTTACTTTGTCGAGAATACTATTTCAAGAACTATTATTAAGAATTACAACCCATTGATTTTGTGCATGGCTGGATCTCGATTAAGGGGCTTCTCACAAACCCTCGTTTGTGAGAGGTGTGTCCCTTCTTTTCACCATTGAGCATTGGGCATTTGGCTTTCCTGATGACATATGAGGTGAACAATGCGCGCTGACCAAAGCAAAAGACTGACCATCCTCTCCGAGGCTGAAAAGATAGCGCTGTACGGGATACCCGACTTCGACGATTTTCAGCGCATCGAATTTTTTGCCATGACCGACGCCGAACATGCTCTGGCATTTGAGCGCAAGGGGATGGCAGCTCAACTTTATTGTCTATTGCAGATAGGGTATTTCAAGGCCAAGAATGCCTTCTTCCGCTTCTCTCTGAACGATGCGCCAGAGAAGGACTTGACGTTCCTCATGCAACGGTATTTTCCTGGACAGTCACTACGCACTCAGAAAGTCGGCAACAACGACCGATACCATCCACGCAAAGAGATTGCCGCTTTGTTTGGCTTTCGCCTCTGGTCTGACAAAGATTTCCCAAGGCTGCTCAATAAGGCAACATTGTTGGCCAAAACTGACGTGTCGCCCACGTTCGTGTTGGCAGAGCTGATGGTTTTCTTGATTGGCCAACGTATTGTGCGGCCTGGGTACACCACACTGCAAGACCTGATCACCACTGCACTCACCACTGAACGTGAACGCCTTGAACTACTGGTCGAATCAACTCTAACTAAAGCGACACGCGAAGCGTTGCAGCAATTGCTGGTACGAGAGGACACTCTGTCCGATCTGGCAGCGCTCAAACAAGACGCCAAAAGCTTTCGCTACCGTCAGATGGGTTTGGAGCTCCAGAAGCGCCTCACACTGGCCCCCCTGTATACCATCGCAAAGACCATGCTACCAAATCTTGATCTCTCACAGCTCAACATTGCCTACTACGCCAGCCTGGCCAACTTCTACAGCATATATGACTTACGCCGGCTCAAGCCTGGTCAGACCAACCTCTATTTGCTGTGCTACGCCTGGCAGCGCTACCGGCAACTTACGGACAATGTGGTAGAAGCCTTTGGTTACCACACACGGCAGCTTGAAGACGACACCAAGGCAGTTGTCAACAAGCAAGTTACCCAAATTTACAACGAGCGTCAACAAGCCACCCCAAGGGTGGGTGAGTTGCTCTTGCTGTACGTAGATGACACACTCGCCGATGTGACCCCTTTCGGCACTGTACGCGAACGCGCTTTCCGGATCATACCGGAAGAGAAGTTACGCTCGACCGGAAAGCTCTTGACGGAAAAGCCCGTCAGCCAGATGGATCTACGGTGGCAAGCGGTGGACAAGCAAAGTGGACTTTGCACAAAAAAACTCCGCCCGCTGGCCACGGCCCTGAGTTTTGAAAGTGTCACCGCCAGCGGAAAGGTCTGGCTTGCCGCCTTGCAATGGATGAAGGAGGTGCTTGCCCGTAAACAGCAACTTGCCAAGCAGCCACTGGCAGACATTCCGCAACATACGCTTCCTAAGCGGCTGCGCAACTTTTTGCTGATCTTTGGCCCAGATGGAAACCCAGTTGGATTGCATGGAGACCGATATGAGTTCTGGGTTTACCGGCAACTACGCAAACGCCTTGATATGGGTGATATTTTCCTTGACGACAGCGTACAACACCGGCGTTTTGCTGATGATCTGGTGTCCATGGAGGCGAAGGCGGATGCGCTCAAAGCACTGGACATTCCCTGGCTACGCCAGCCGGTTGAAGATACGCTTGATGCACTGTTTGCCGAGCTGGATTCGCAGTGGCGTGCGTTCGATGAGGAACTGCGTAGCGGCAAACTTAAACACCTGGAGTTCGATTCAGACAGACAAAAGCTGACTTGGCACCGGCCCAAGGCTGATAATGACAAATTGCTGCAACAGAGCTTCTACGCCAAGCTCCAGGCGCACGACATTGCCGACGTTTTTCGGTTTGTGAATGAAAAATGCCAATTTTTATCGGCAATGACGCCCTTACAGCCACGTTACGCAAAGAACATCGCCGACGATGACAGCTTGATGGCGGTGATTTTCGCCCAAGCCATGAATCATGGCAATTTTAGCATGGCCGAAACCTGCGACATCCCATACTACGTTCTTGAGGCCACCCATCAGCAATACCTACGTCCGGCCACGCTGGTTGACGCGAACGACCGGATCAGCAATTTTATCGCCAGCCTGCCAATATTCCCGTACTATTCCATCGACA
>CAIYZD010000389.1 GCA_903930585.1 uncultured Geobacteraceae bacterium
AGGCCAGTTGCAATTTGGCTGCGCTCAAAACTGAGGATGTGGAACGATACCGCGATACCCTGCAGGACCGTGTTGCCCCTTCCACGGTGAACACCCATCTGAAAGTAATCCGCGTGGCGCTGGAAAAGGCTGTCAAGCAGCGTGTATTTGAAACAAACCCTGCCCGGTTGGTGGATAACCTCAACACAGAGGACCGCCACGAGCGCCGCGCCTTCACACTCGCAGAATTGAAGAAGTTGCTGACCGTCTGTGGCGACGACTGGCAAACCGCCGTGATGTTTGGTATCTACACCGGCTTGCGCCTGGGCGACATTCAATCGCTCACTTGGGCAAACCTGGACTTGCAGCAGAAGGAGCTGACCATCCGAACGCAAAAGACCAGACGGGTGCAAATACTGCCGCTGGCCAAACCGCTGCTGAGCCATGTGGAAATCCTGCCCGCTGGGGATGATCCGAAGGCCCCGCTCTGCCCTTCATTTCAAGGCAAGACCATAAGCTGGTTATCGAATCAGTTCTACGAAGTGATGGCATCGGCTGGTTTGGTGCAGTCGCGGGGCGACCACCAAAAGAAGGACGGCAAAGCCGGACGCGGTGCTCGCCGTCAATTGAGCGACATTTCATTCCATGCGCTGCGGCATACGGCCACAAGCCTGCTGAAAAATGCGGGCGTGTCCGACGTGGTAACGCGGGACATCATCGGTCACGAATCGGAAGCAGTCAGCCGCAATTACACGCACATCGACTTGGCGACCAAGCGCAAGGCTGTTGATGGCATGCCGGACGTGACCCAACTGGAAAGCCCCCAGTGATCAGCCAGCACCCGATTCTTTCACGCGTGCCCTTGCCAATGCCGGTGTTTCGCCTGAATTAAGGAGCTGACCGGCCACAAGTTGGCTGAGATCCATCGGGGTTACACCCACTTGGAGATGGACACGCTGAAGAATGCCATCAAGCTGCCCACGATCAAGTCAAGGCCCTGACGCTGATTTCGCCTGATTCTTTGAGCAGAGAAAAATAGTTGGCGGATAGTGGCAGCCGTTTGCGCTAAGATAAGTGAAGGCACCCGCGTTCGCAACTTCCACCCAACTCTTCCACCCAAACCTACTTTCGGAACGCGACTACGACGGCCACGATCAGAACAGGGAAGTTGAAGCATCGTTAGCTGCGATCTTAAAACTACGATCAGGTGGGTGAAGGGCGGTCAGGTGATCGTTCTTCACCCACCTATATGCCACGACCCCAATCAATCATTCCATCCACGCCTAAAACTGCGCACAACCTGAATCCCATTACTAGATAAACCCCTGACCTCTTAATATCCGAAACTCCCTCCGCCAACCCAACTTACCAATACCCACCTCCCAATTACTAAGCTAACCAATCACAACCTTAAGAAACAACACCGCAATCTTAATACACTCCCACACCCAATTACTAGATAAGCCTTAACTGTTGACACCTTACAGCAACTTTAGTATTCTATTCACAACGGGTTCAATCGGTCCTCTAAAACGCAAAACTCCAAAACAAAACGGCTTCGATATCCCGTCCCTGTAGCACTAACGCACAGGAAATATTGACCGTTATATGATTATTCGTACAATACATTCAAATACTATCGCAGTCCCTAAACAGACTTCCTTCCACATTCCACGACCAGGCACATATTCCAGCACCATCCGCTCCATTACTAAGAAAACTGGCCTCCGGTCCTTCATCCGACTAGTTTTCAACGTCCAGGTCCCCAACGCAGACCTCGATTACTTAGCGAAACTGGATGTGCCGCAAGATATGAGAGAAGGGAGCGAGCTTTGGACCGTTCTCTGTCAACTACTAGGCCGCAAACGTCTCCAAGAACTGTCGGGAAAGGCGCTGGACTTGGATGCTCTGGTCGGGGTTGCTTGTGACATTGAAGTAGAGCATGTAGTAGATCGGGACGGGGGGTATGAATTTCCGCTCGTCGTCGTTACTAATCTACGGGAAGCCG
>CAIYZD010000390.1 GCA_903930585.1 uncultured Geobacteraceae bacterium
GATTTTCTCATCCGTAATCTCAACACCCCTTCGGCAACCCATGACTTTAAAACAGAACTGTCCATCCAACAGCCGCTATTTGTACCTTCTCTGTCTCCACGTAAGGAGCTGGCTGTCAATGATGCGCAAAAATCGGAACTGGAAGTGGAAGCTGCCCGTGAAGGAACGGCTTTTCAGGTATTTTTTTCCTACCTCGACGCACAGAAATCCGCTGCACGGTCGACAGCAGCTGAAAAAGCCGTTACCGATGCCCGCGAAAACATGCGGCTGGCAACGGTCCGAACATCCTCCGGAGTTGGGCTCAAGTCTGATGAACTCCGTTCTCGCACGCACCTGTCGTTGGTCGAGCAGCAGTTGATTACCGCCCGGAACGATCTGATACTTGCCCGGATGAGACTGGCGATGTTGATCGGACTACCGGAAGAACTTTCTTTCGAACTTTCCGTTGCTCCGGACAATATAGCGATTCCGGCCATGAACGATCAGGCGTTCAGAGAAGCCGTACTTAACCGGGTTGAAATCAAGCAGTCACAGGCAGATATCGAAAAATCAGACGCAACGTACCGGCTGGCCCGAAGTGAATACCTGCCGACAGTGGGAGCATTTGCCACATATCAACTGCATGCCAAAGATGCCCCGTTTACCTCGGATAACGATGCCTGGAGTGCCGGCGTATCACTCAAATGGAATATCTTCGACGGCTTCCGCCGCTACAGCGAACGTCAGCGAGCCGTATACGGGCAATCATCCACCCGTGAAATGCTTGAGTCGGAAACAAAGAATGTCCGGTATCAACTCCGCGAAAGTTATGTCAGGCGTGATGAAGCGGGCAAGCGCCTGGAAGTGTCCCGGCATTCGGTCCAGGATGCCGAGGAAACCGTACGGTTGCTTTCGAAGCGCTATGAAAATTCGCTGGCAACGATGGCCGAACTACTTGATGCCCAGACGGCGCTCAACCAGGCACGGGCAAATCTGGTTGAAAGCGAGGCTGGCTATGCGTTGGCCGGTGGTCGAATCTATTATACGGCGGGAACATTTGTGAAGGAGATGCTTAAATGAAGAACAGGGTACTGATTGCAGCGATAGTGGTAACTGTGGCGTGTGCGACTGCCGGATGTTCGAAGAATCCCGAGGATAAGAAGGGTGAAAATGCACCCGTGGCGGTTGCCAGGGGGATTACACTGGATACGGTCAAGAGTGTTGCCATGCCGGAACTGCTGGAAGTAGTCGGAAGTGTGCGGGCACGTACCAGTGCGATCGTTTCCACCCGTATACCGGGTAGAATCAGCATGCTTTGCGTCCGCGAAGGTGACCGTGTAAAGAAGGGGCAACTGCTTGTCCAGCTGGATGCCGAGGAAAATCAGGCAACTGCCGCCGTGGCAACCGCAGGAATCGACGAGGCCCGTCAGGGCCTGGACGAGGCTTTGTCGCGCAAGAAACTTGCCGACTCGACTTTTGACCGCTACCGGAATCTCTTCAATGAGCAGGCAATCAGCCGCCAGGAATTTGATGTCAAACAGAGTGAGAAAGAGGTGGCGCTGCAAGGCGTCGCTCGTGCCGAAGCACGGCTGAGTCAGGCTCAGCAGGGCGCCAGGGCGACCACCACCATGTCCGATTATACCCGCATAATCGCCCCGATATCCGGCGTTATCGCCAGTAAACAGACGGACCTTGGTACGTCTGTGTTTCCGGGACAGCCGCTGATGACGATAGAAGATGACGGAAGCTATCAGCTGGAACTGGCCGTGCCGGAAAACATGACGACCACCGTCAAGCCGGGCACACCGGTGCAGGTGACACTTGATGCCATCGGCACTACCTTTACCGCAAAAATTGCCGAGATTGTCCCGACTACCGATCCGGCCAGCCGCACTTTTATCGCCAAAATTTCGGTAAATAAGAAGGGATTAAAGTCCGGCATGTTCGGACGTGGCGCTCTTGCTCTCGGGACCACGGTCACCGCCATTACCGTACCGAAAAAAGCTGTCGTCGAACGAGGTGCCCTGACAATCGTCTGGGCAGTCGACAAAGAGAGCATCGCCCGGATGCGGATCGTTAAGGCAGGCAGAGTAACAGCCGAGCGGGTAGAAATTCTTTCCGGACTATCCGATGGTGATCGCGTGGTTGTTACCGGAGTCGAGAAGATTTCTGAAGGTGCAAGGGTAGAGTAAATATGAATAATCTCGGTTTTGCCGGAAAAATAGCCCGTGCTTTTATTAATTCCAAACTGACTCCCCTGATCGTCGGTGCATCCCTTTTACTCGGTCTCTTCGCCGTCAAGATGACCCCACGCGAGGAAGAACCGCAGATCGTGGTGCCAATGGTGGATATCTATCTTCCAATGCCCGGTTCTTCCCCACAAGAGGTGCAAGAACGGGTTGTCAAACCATTTGAAGCAAAACTGTGGGAGCTTAAAGGGGTCGAATACCTCTACTCCATGAGCCGTCCCGGTATGGGGATCATCACCGTACGCTTTCTGGTCGGCCAGCCAATGGAAGAGTCGCTTGTTAAACTGTACAACAAAGTCATGAGCAATCGTACCCTGCTCCCCTCCGGTGCTGCCGAACCGCTGGTTGTACCGAAGTCCATCGATGATGTGCCTATCCTGGCGCTGACGCTCTGGTCGGAACGGTACGATCATGGCACGTTACGGGCGCTGGCCCGCGAAGTTGCCGATGAACTGAAAAAGAGCGAGAACAGTGCGGAAACGACCATAACCGGCGGGCTCTCCCGTCAGCTGCGGGTGACGCTGGACGCACCGCGTCTGGCCGGTTACGGCCTGTCGCCGCTTCAGGTCGCTGCCGCGTTGCAAAAGAGTAATACTTCTCTTCCCTCAGGCAGCTTTTCCAACAACAACAAGGAGATGCTCGTAGATGCGGGCAGGTTTCTAAGCAGCGTTGAAGCGGTCAAGCATCTGGTCGTCGGGGTGTACGGCAGCAAACCGGTGTATCTGACCGACGTGGCACATGTGGAGGATGGCCTGAGTGAACCGGCTGATTATCTGTTCATGGGGTTGGGGCCGGCAACACACATGGGGGCGACCCCGCGGATCAATCGGAAGAGCGATTACCCTGGCGTCACCATTTCTGTTGCCAAACGGAAAGGTGCCAACGCCACCTGGGTGGCCGAAGACCTCGTCCGAAAGGTTGAATCACTGAAGGGAAAGATTATCCCTTCCGACGTACAGGTGACAGTGACCCGCAACTATGGTGAAACCGCCCGGGAGAAGAACAACGAGCTGCTCTTTCATATGTTTCTGGCGGCCATATCAGTCACAATTCTGATCGCACTGTTCATGGGGTGGCGCGCCGGGGCGGTTGCAGCTATTGCCATTCCGGTCACTCTGGCGCTGACCATGCTGATTTTCTACCTCATCGGCTATACGTTGAACCGCATTACGCTCTTCGCACTGATTTTCTCCATCGGGATTCTGGTGGACGATGCCATCGTGGTTGTGGAAAACATCCACCGCTATTTTACCACCACAATCATGAAACCGCTGGATGCTGCTATTCAAGCGGTGGACGAGATCGGCAATCCAACCGTGCTGGCAACCTTCGCGGTTATCGCCTCCATCCTGCCGATGGGTTTTGTCGGTGGGCTGATGGGGCCCTACATGCGACCGATACCGGTCGGCGCCAGCATGGCCATGCTTTTTTCTATGCTGATTGCGTTCATCGTTACGCCGTACTTTGCCTTCCGCTTCATGAAGGGAGAATCGCATCACGGCAAAAATGAGGAACCGGAAGATTCAAAGCTGACGGCTTTTTACCGCCGCTGGATGGGACGGTTAATCCACGAGAAGAAACTGCGGTACGGCTTTCTGACAAGCGTCGTGGTGCTGCTGTTCCTTTCCTGTTCGCTGATCTATTTCAAGGCGGTGACGGTCAAGATGCTGCCGTTCGACAACAAGAACGAACTGCAGGTGATCATCGACGCTCCTGACGGCACGCCGCTGGAGCAGACCGCCCGCATGACCCGCGAAATGGGTGATGCGCTCCGTACGGTACCGGAAGTAACCGATTTCCAGGAGTACATCGGCACAAGCGCCCCGTTCAACTTTAACGGCCTCGTGCGCCATTACTACCTTCGTAAAGGGGCCGGCGTGGCCGACATCCAGGTAAATCTGCTTCCCAAGGATGAGCGTGCGGACCAGTCTCACGCCATTGCCAAGCGGATCAGACCGCTGGTCAAAGCGGTTGCCGACAAGTACGGCGCACGGGTCAAAGTCGCCGAAATCCCTCCCGGTCCGCCGGTGCTGGCAACCCTGGTTGCCGAGGTGTACGGGCCGGATGATGCCTCTCGTGCGGGGGTTGCAGCCAAGGTCAGGACAATCCTGGCCAAAACTGCCGGTGTCGTTGATGTCGACTGGTATCGCGAGGATGACCAGACCAAGTTGACCTTTGCCGTTGATCAGGAAAAGGCCGCGCTCTCCGGTATCGCCGTAGATGATGTAGCCCGAACCCTGCGTATTGCGCTGGACGGGGATAATACGGGGCTTTTGCACCTGCCGAAGGAAAAGGAGCCGGTCGGAATTAATCTCCGCCTCACGACCGGACAGCGGAGTTCCACCGCTGCACTCTCTTCCGTGTACGTTTCCGGACCGAGGGGGAATGTGCCGCTCTCGCAACTGGTGCATGTCACAACCAAGAACGAGGAGAAAACCCTCTATCGCAAAAACCTTAAAAACGTCGTGTACGTGACCGCAGATGTGGCAGGACAGATCGAAGCGCCGGTCTACGCGATTCTTAAGATGCAAAAAGAGATCGACGCCATTTCAACGCCGGACGGGCAAAAGATTGAGGTACTCGCCTCGCGGCAGCCCTGGAGCGAAGAGCATATCGGTATGAAGTGGGATGGAGAGTGGCATATCACCTACGAGGTGTTCCGCGATCTGGGGATTGCCTTTGGCGCTGTCATGGTGTTAATTTACATCCTGGTTGTTGCCTGGTTCAAAGATTTTACCACGCCGCTCGTGATCATGGCCCCTATCCCGCTGAC
>CAIYZD010000391.1 GCA_903930585.1 uncultured Geobacteraceae bacterium
ATCCGTAAAGAACTCGACAAAATCAACGAATCAGCAAATATTACCAAGCTGACGCCGCATAGCCTCAGACATACATTTTCGACGTATGCAGAATATCTCGACATATCACCCTTCGCAATCAAGGCGCTTTTGAACCACAGCGATAACAAAAAACGAGATACAACCGCTGGATATATACACATAAGCCAGGAGCGGATATTGAAGGCAAGTCAGATGGTTGCAGACTATATTTTTCAGATCATTGCTGAAGCCGAAGAAAATAGCAATAAATCCGGCAATGCGTCGGCAATAGAGCAACATCCAACCTCCCCTGCCGAAATCATTTTGTGATTATTGCAACTACGTTTACCTTACTATTGCGGAGAGCCTGGATATCCCTTATGCTGCACTGAAACGATTACTTAATAATAGTGATGGTAATGATGTAATAGGTGGATACCTTCAGATTACGACAGACCGTTTACGGGAACCTATGGAGCGGATTAGCATCAAACTGATGGAGCTTATGGGAATACCTGTAGTGGAAACCCAATCTGAATAGAATTTGACGTAAGATGAATTTAGATTTAAAGTGTAAAATAATTCCAAGGAGACATTGTCATGGCCCAGCTTGATACAACCAAAGAACTTGATTTCCTTCTACACGAGACAGGAAAAGATTCTTCACTACTACTCGCACAAGCGGTTCAGGAAGGAATCCATATACTGTTCAAGCGGCAAGTTGCCGAGGCGTATATCAACAAGCAAATTGACCGGCCTCAAGCATTATTAATGCTTGGAAATGACGAGTTAGAACAGCTTGATTATGCTTGGCAGGCGGTAGAAAAGGACATTGCCTGGGGTCTTTCTGATGTGTAACGCTGTAGTTGATACTGGCCCTCTTATACATTTACATGAAATAGAGCATCTTGAAATTCTCACCGCCGTATTCGGAAAACTTCACCTTCCTGAAAATGTTAAACTTGAAATCAGCAACGAACCTATTCTCCAGTTTATCCACCAGCACTCTGATAAAATAGCCATACATCAAATTGGCGAACCGGAACTGTTTGCCGCAAAGAACGCCTATTCCGATTTTCGCCTGCATTTGGCTGACCTTGCCGTTATAACGCTCCTCAACAAGATATTAGATGCTTGCGCCGTATCCGACGACCTTGCACTACGTAGAGCAATTGAATCCAGTAACAGAACTGTTGTCGGAACAATTGGGGTGCTTTTCAGGGGCTTTAAAAAAGGTGTGATTAATAAACCTCAACTCAAACAGTTCATTCACCTGATTTTAAACGATAGCTCGCTGTATCTGAGCAGTGCTTTTCGAAGTCGGATTCTGACAATTGTAGAAGAATTGCAACAGACCACATAGAGCTGACTACTATCTGACCGCCTCAGAAAAACCTATGGAGCGTATCAGTGCCAAACTGATGGAGTTAATGAAAATGCCAGTTGCTAACATAGGTCCAATGTAAAGAACCATCTTCAAATACCAGCACAATTGTAAAAGTTAATGTATATTATATGAGGTCAATTATGGACACGTCGTATGCCACTGTAAAAAAGTC
>CAIYZD010000392.1 GCA_903930585.1 uncultured Geobacteraceae bacterium
AAGCTGCGGTGCTGACTGGTTCTGATGTGCACGACAAAGAGAGTGGATACTCCACTCCGGTTCCTGTTTTTGATACCAAAGCTAAAACGGCAGCTATTCTGGTGAATGGTTTTAACGGTTTGGGTCTTCATACCCTGTTCAGCGTATTCCGTCTTTTCGGAAATAGTTATAAAAATTATGTTTTCGTTGAAATTGGTTCGATTGATGCCGGAAACTTCAAAGGGGCTGATGAAATCGATAACCTTGGCAGCTTTGTGCGCAACGAGACCTCCAAGTATGTTGAATACATGACGGAGCATGGGTATTATTCTGAGGCGTACTTTTCTCTTGGAACGGATGTGGTTGATGAGGTGAACAAACTTGTTCCAGCCATCAGGGAAAAATATCCGGATATTGTGTTTTTTGGCGGGCAGCTTGTTTTTACAAAAGAGTCTCTCATGGATCGCTGGCTGCACAATTATACGGTTTTTGCCATACAGCGGAACCTCTATGTGTATGGCATTCCTTTTGTAATCTTGCCAATCAAGGTTTGACCCTTCTTCTGATTTTTCAATCCTCTTTTTCCGAAGAGGATTGAAAAATGCAATCACTTTTTTGCTTCTTCATTGATTTTTACAAGGTTGCGCTGTCCGGCATCCTTGTTTATCCTTGATTATTCCGAGGTTGTTGCTTTGGTACGTTATTTGCCAATAAAGATCAGGAGGTAAAATAATATGGTTGGTATACGACAAAAACTTTTTCTGGGGTTTGGTGGCCTGCTTCTTATTGTTGCAGCCATGGGTGTTCTCACCATCAGGCAGATTGATTTACTTGGCGGATCTATCGATGTCATGCTCAAGCAGAACTATCGCAGCGTAGTTGCCTGCCAGAATATGACAGCATCTCTTGAGCGTATTGACAGCGGAGTATTGTTTACCTTTGCAGGTCATTACCAGGAAGGTGTGAACGCTATTCGGCAGCATGAAGAGCATTTTTATAATGCGCTGCAAGTTGAACTCGGCAATATCACCTTGCCTGGTGAAGATCAGAAAGCCTTGCGGATTCGGAAGCTGTTTCTGGAGTCTTCAAGAGTCCTTGAGCAGGTTACTGACTCGTCTGCACCTCTCTCCCTGAGGCAGAAACGATATTTTTCTTCCCTGTTACCGATTTTTCAGGAAATCAAGCAGCTATCCGGTGAGGTTCTTGAAATGAACCAATCCAATATGCATCATGCAAATAATAATGCCCGCATTATGGCTGCATCGGCACACAATACTATGCTTGTTACGATTTTTGCCAGTGCCGTTATTGCCCTTTTGTTCAGCTATCAGTCACATCGATGGATTCTCCTGCCGATTAAAAAGCTTATTGCTTCGGCAGAAGAGATCAGAAAGGGAAATCTTGATCTTGTGCTTGATACCACTTCCAATGATGAAATCGGACGGCTTTCAAGGTCATTTAACGATATGGCCTCTACTCTGCGCAAAATGCGTAAAACTGATACGGATACTCTGCTCCGGACGCGAAGTGCAACACAGGAGGTGTTCAAGGTACTTCCCTCACCCATAGCGGTGCTCGATCAGAACGGTGAAGTTGAAGTAGCAACTGAAACCGCAGAAAGCTATTTCGGTCTGAAACCGGGAGTTAATGTTCGCGATCTTGGGCACGAGTGGCTGAGGAAATTGCTTCAGAAAGCTTATCGCCAGGATTATGCAACTGAAAGCGGTGAGGGAAATGGCTTTATTCAGCATTTTGTCGGGAATCACGAATACTTTTTTCAGCCTCAGGTAGTTCTTGTTCCAGCCGGAACAGCGCTGATTCTCAGGGATGTAACGCAGGTTTTCGAACAGCTCGAACTGAAGCGTAGCGTTATTGCAACCGTTTCCCATCAACTGAAGACTCCTTTAACCTCTTTGAGGATGTCGATCCATCTGTTGCTTGAGGAGCGTGTCGGCAACCTGAACGAACAACAGTCAGATCTGCTCTTTGCCGCGCGGGATGAAAGTGAACGACTGGTGCATATCCTTGATGATCTTCTGGACCTCAACCGGATAGAATCCGGAAAAGCACATCTGAATGTTCATCCGGTATCTCTTTCTCGTATCGGTAGCGAAGGAATAGAACTTTTTGCTCTGCATGCCCGAGATCATGGAGTAACTCTTGTCAATACAATTGCGGAAGGGCTCCCGGAAGTCATGGCAGATCCTGAACGTATCCGCCATGTGTTTGCTAATCTCTTGTCCAATGCCTTGCGGTTTACTCCCCCTGGTGGCACCGTTACGTTAAGTGCCGTTAAAGAGCAGGATAACATCCGGTTTTCCATTGCAGATACCGGAAAGGGAATTTCACAAGAACATCTCGCA
>CAIYZD010000393.1 GCA_903930585.1 uncultured Geobacteraceae bacterium
GACAATCTCGTTATACGGCAGTCCGGTAAAGGTTGTAACGGCTCGGTTACAACGGTTAATTATTCCGAACTGGTCACAGATAAGCACCATCTCGGAAAGGCTGTCCATGGTGTCTTCCCACTCTCGTTTTCCGCTCTCGACCTGTGCAAACAGCTGCTGTAGCTCATTATGTTTGAGCTGCAGTTCCTCACGGCTTTTTGTAAGTTCAGCTTCGGTTAGTTTACGCTCGGTGATATCAAGAAGAGTCTCAATCACCCCGAGCTTAACATCGTTTGAGTCAAATACCGGTGCGGCATCAAATAGCAGATAACGGCGCTGCCCGCCGACATTATCAAGCCACCCCTCGGACTGTATTCCCCCCTGCACATGTTGTGATATCCGATAGATGCCGTACAAATCGTCAAGATATATTTGATTGGAAGACAAGACCAAATCGGCCAAAACGGGTCGTTCAATGGTATAAAAAGGTACCCATTGACGGTTGGTCCCGATCATCTCCTCGGCCTTCAAGCCGGTCAGATCCTCAATAGCATCGTTCCAGACGATAATGCGGTGATGAATGTCCAAAACAAATATCGGCACGGCGGCCTTGTTGAGAACACCTTCCACGAAAGCCTTTTGTTGCTGCATCCCGGTCTGCATGATAGCCAGGGCTTCCCGATGCAGATCGAATACGGCCAGCATATTATTAAATCCGCTGCTCAGGCGCCCCAGATCGCCGCCAAACGTATCCGGCAGAAAACGATCCGCACCAGCTCTGGCATGAACAGTTCCAATATGTTCAATTACCATCTGCAACGGCCTCATGACTTTCCCAATTACCAGCCACATGAACAGGCAAGACGCCAGGCAAAGGAGTGCAAAAAGAGCAAGCAGCTGGATTGGCATTGAAAAGATATTCTGATTCTGATTTTCAGCGATAGCCTGTTTGAATTGAGTACTGAAAAGTTGAAACGTAATAACGGATGCTACTGCCAATACAAAAATAGCACATACTGTTGCATAAATGGTTATTCTTGATCTGATCGAGAGCCCTTTGTTCGTTACCTGCGACATACTTCCCCCGACGCTACCATATTATCCCTCAGAATACCGAAAAAAGAGCTTTTGTCAAACAATGGTATGCAGGCAGCAAAACGATAATAACACTTACTATACTACAAACCGTAAGTACACCCTTATCCTTGACATCCAATTGATCCATGATTAACTCATATACAGACACGACATACCTGGGTACCAAAAAGAGGACAACCATGGACTTCAACAAACTTACCCAAAAATCTCAGGAAGCCTTTACCGAAGCACAAAACAAAGCCGTTTCATTCGGGCATGTAGAGGTGGATTGCGAACATCTGCTCTGGTCGCTGCTCGATCAGCCTGACGGACTGGTGCCGCGCCTGCTGCAGCGGATGGATATCCGACCGGATATGGTAAAAAACGAGGTGACTGCAGAACTTGATCGTAAACCGAGGGTTTCCGGCCCCGGCTCCGAAGCAGGAAAAATCTACGTTTCCCAACGTCTGAACCGTATTCTGGTTGCATCTGAAAATGAAGCAAAACGGCTTAAAGATGAATACGTCTCGGTTGAGCATCTCTTTATGGCGCTACTGGCTGAGGGGGAAAAAGTCCCGTCCGGGCGGATTCTGAAGCAGGCCGGAATTAATCATGAACGTTTTTTGAAAACTCTGACTGAGGTGCGTGGCAGCCAGCGTGTGCAGAGCGCTAATCCGGAAGCGACATATGAAGCGCTTGAGAAATATGGCCGTGATCTGGTAAAGATGGCCCGCACCGACAAGCTTGATCCGGTTATAGGGCGCGACGAAGAGGTGCGCCGGGTAATCAGGGTCTTATCCCGCAAGACTAAGAATAATCCGGTACTGATCGGTGAACCGGGGGTCGGAAAAACCGCAATCGTCGAAGGACTGGCCCAGCGCATTGTGCGGGGTGATGTGCCGGAAGGATTAAAAGACAAGATCATTTTTGCCCTGGATATGGGAGCGCTGATAGCCGGTGCAAAATACCGCGGTGAGTTCGAGGAGCGCTTGAAGGCCGTGCTGAACGAGGTCAAGGAGGCCGAAGGGCAAATTATACTCTTTATCGATGAGTTGCACACCATCGTCGGCGCCGGTAAGACCGAAGGGTCGATGGATGCCGGCAACATGCTGAAGCCGATGCTTGCCCGGGGCGAATTACACTGTATCGGCGCCACGACCCTCGATGAATACCGGAAGAACATAGAAAAAGATGCCGCTCTGGAGCGCCGCTTCCAACCGGTGCTCGTAGAGCAGCCGACCGTAGAGGACACGGTATCGATTCTGCGCGGATTGCGGGAACGTTTCGAAGTACACCACGGGGTCAGAATTCAGGACAATGCGCTCGTTGCCGCTGCTACGCTCTCCAATCGCTATATCACCGAGCGCTTCCTGCCGGACAAGGCCATCGATCTGGTGGACGAGGCGTGCGCCATGCTCAGGACTGAAATCGACTCGTTGCCGTCGGAATTGGACACCCTGTCACGCCGGGTGATGCAGCTGGAAATTGAAGAAGTAGCACTCAAGAAAGAGAAGGACAAAGCCAGCAAGGAGCGCCTGGAAATATTGCGCAAGGATTTGGCCGATGATCGCGAAAAAGCCAACGCCATGCGGGCCCGCTATGATTCCGAGAAGATTGCCATCCAGCGGGTGCAGGGGTTGCGCGAACAGATAGAAAAAAGCCGGCGTGAAATTGAACAGGCAGAGCGGGCCGGTAACCTGGAACAGGCTTCTCGGCTTAAATATTCAGAACTCCCCGGCCTGGAAACCGCCCTAAAAAACGAAGAAACGGCATTAAACCAGAAACAGGGTGGACAAAAACTGCTGCGGGAAGAGGTAACGGAAGACGAAATTGCCGAAATTGTCGCCCATTGGACCGGAATCCCGGTGCTGAGACTTGTGGAAGGTGAACGGGAAAAGCTGCTGCGACTCGAAGATATTCTCCATCAGCGGGTTATCGGCCAGGACGAGGCGGTGCAGCTGGTTTCCGATGCGGTACTCCGTGCCCGCTCCGGCATCAAGGACCCGCGCCGTCCTATCGGTTCCTTCATATTTCTCGGTCCTACCGGGGTTGGCAAGACCGAACTGGCCCGCACCCTGGCTGAAGCGCTGTTTGATTCCGAGGAGAACATGGTGCGGATCGACATGTCCGAATATATGGAGAAATTTGCCGTCTCCCGCCTCATCGGAGCACCGCCGGGCTATGTCGGTTATGAGGAGGGGGGCCAGCTGACCGAGGCGGTCCGGCGTAAACCGTACAGCGTCCTGCTGTTCGATGAAATAGAGAAAGCACACCCGGACGTGTTCAACATCCTGTTGCAGATACTGGATGACGGCCGGGTGACTGACAGTCATGGGCGCACGGTCAGCTTCAAAAATACCGTTATCATCATGACCTCCAATATCGGTTCTGCGTATCTGCTGGAAGGAATCACGGCAAGTGGTGATATCAGGGAGGATGCCCGCAAGAGCGTCATGAATGAATTAAAGGCCGGTTTCCGCCCGGAGTTCCTGAATCGCGTCGACGACATTGTGCTGTTCAAACCGCTGCACATTGATGAAGTGATGAAGATTGCCGATCTGCTGGCGACACAACTCAAGCTGCGCTTGAAAGAACAACGCATATCACTTGAAATAAGTGATGAAGCTTTGAGTTTTATTGCCAAAGCGGGATATGATCCGGTTTACGGTGCCCGGCCACTCAAACGCTACCTGCAACGCGAGCTTGAGACCCGTGTCGCTAGGGCGATTATAAGAGGGGATGTGATTGAAGGGGGAACGTTGAAGGTGGTGCTGGAGAACGGAGTGCTTGGTCTCAGATGAGAGATGAATAGGAACCGATGAGAGATGAATAGGAACCGATGAGGGATTAGTAGGAAGCGATGAGGGATGAGAGTTGAGAGATGAGGAGATCCTTCATCCCTCATCCTTCATCCCTCATCCCTCATCCCTCATCAAGCATCAAGCATCAAGCATCAAGCATTATCACGCCAGATCCTGAACGCCCTGATAGATGAGGTCGAACAGCTCCTGGATATTCTCCTCGGCGATGCAGGAGAAGGCAATACGGAGGTCGGTCTTAGTGGTTGAGATGGCGCCGACGCCGTACTTGTCCAGCAGATGAACGCGCAGTTTTTCTGCTTCAACCGTTTTCAGCTTCAGGCACATGAAGTAGCCGGAGTTGAACGGGTAGTAGTCCCAGGCAGCACTGTAGTTGCCGTTATCCAACACCTGCTTGGTCTTCAGGGCGCGCCCCTTCATGACCAGGAACTTCTCTTCCTTCTGGGCCAAAAACTGGGGTGAACGGAGCGCCTCGATGACAAATGTCTGGGAAGGATGCGGGCAGTTTGAAATTTTGGCACGGATGATACCCATGGCTTTCTTCTCAAGAGCAGCCATAACCGGCGCATTTTCATAGCCATTGCCGTCGGCAAACGTTATGAAACCGGTACGGAAGCCCCAGACGAATTCCTCCTTGGTAGCGCCGTCAAGTTTAATTGCCAGAATGCGCGGATGGAGGTTGGCCAGTTTACCGAACAGGGACTCCTTGAGGCTGTCCTCGTAGAACAAACCGAAATACGCGTCGTCGGCAATGGTAACAACATTGCAACCGGCTTCGGCAACTTCCAGAATCGCTGCCACCAGGGCATCTCCTTCAGCCACGGTCGGAGTGTAACCACTCGGGTTGTTGGGGAAGTTGAGCAGGACAATGGCTTTGCCCTTTTCTTCTGCCGTATTCTTGAGTGTTGCCTTGAAGGCATCAATGTCATAGCCGCCGGAAGCGGTAAAGGTCGGGTGCTTTTTGACGATAGCGCCGTTGCAGGTGCCGAAGGTCAGGTTGTAGTTGCCCCAGAGCATGTCCGGCAGGATAAGGTGGTCGCCCTTGTCAACGAACATGTCGCCAACGATGGAAAGACCGTGGGTCAGCGCATTGGTGACGATGGGATTACTGAAGTGTTTGCCGTTTTGGCTGGGGTTTTCCCGCAGCATCTTTTCACGCCAGAGAGCGCGCAGTTCAGGCTTGCCGGCTGGTGGTGCGTAGGGGTAGATATCCTTCGGATCAAATGCGGAGAGTTTGTCCTGAATGCACTGCAGGAACATCGGCCCGCCATTCTCGGTGGCAATACCGATGGTGGCGTTGTATTTGTGAGCCTTGTCCTTGGCTTCAGCTGATTGGGTCAGGATTCCTTTGGGAAAGAAGAGGTTCTTTCCGAGATCGGAGAGCATTTCCAAAACATGCGGGCTGTGTTGGACAAGCAGATCGTTCAGTTCCTGGGCTAATGGGTTCATCATTTCCTCCTGGAGTTTTTTTAATCACTGTTCAAATAAAAATAGGTGACTGTGCTTTTTAGTCACAACTGCGTAGTAGAACAACACCCGCCATGTTTTGTCAATAGGGAATTATAACATAAAAAGCTCTCCCCGTTATTTTTGAGAAAGTGACATGGCTGTTCACAGTACAGACGTGTGTCATTTAGTCAGCTTTCTCAAGTTGGTCGTCAATCCAGGACAGGGCGGCAGCCACAGTGGGAAATCCGATGGTACTGGTGAGTATTATGATCGAGTGGCGGATCTCCTCAGGAGTTGCGCCTGAGCCCAAGGCTCGCGAAGCATGACTGCAAACAGACCCTCTGGAATGAATAGCCGCCGCAGCCCCCAGCTGGATCAAATGCCCGGTTTTTTCGTCCAACGGGCCAGACGTACGAGCAATCTTAGCCAGTTTTTCAACAGCCTCGATAAGGTCAGAATGACGATCCTTCAGTTTGAGATAAAGTTCAGGCAGTTGTTGCGTCATGGGAAATCTCCTTTTCCGATTGAATTTAACGACAATACCTAATTGGATTCGCAGCTTGGAATATTTTCACCGGTTTTGGCTTTATACGCATTTTCAATTTTTCTGAACAAGGTAAGACATGATTCTATATTCTTTTGATCTTTCTCGTTCTCAGCGTAACGGGGGGTCTTGGTAAACAAGGACATATCGTTCGAATGTTTTACAACACTATGGCAATAAAGTTCGACCAGTTTCTCATTCGACATATCTTTAAGTTCTGCATATTCAAATCCCTTACACGTGGTTGATGCCTCTGCTGATGCAACAGTGGCAACAAGTAACGAAATTATAGTGATAATTTTTTTCATAGCATCTCCTTAGTCCTTTCAATATGTTATAAAAGATCGTACCCCTTATAACATGATTGCTGTAAGCTGTCCACACGTTCTACTCCCTGTCGATCAATCAATTTACCGTGGTATCACTACTGGCATATTTTGACTCATAAATGTAGAATCAAAAACTGTAGTAAAATATTTTCGGAGGGCCGTTTCGATATGGGTTTTAATTCGGACCACCAGCAAACCGTCGGCCTAATAAACAAATGCATCCACACACTATTTGAAGAACAAGCCGAACTCACGCCTGGAGCCGTTGCGGTTGTGTTCGAAGATCAACAGTTGACCTATCAGGAGTTGAATGCGCGGGCAAATCAACTGGCCCATCACCTCATAAAATGTGGTGTAGGGCCGGAGGTTCTGGTTGGTTTAAGCGTTGATCGTTCCTTAGACCTCATTGTTGGCATCCTGGGAATTTTAAAAGCGGGCGGGGCTTATCTGCCACTGGAGCATGAATATCCGAAAGAGCGACTTGCCTGCATGATTGACGATGCCAGTATTACCGTACTGGTCACCAAGCAGAAACTACTTTCTTTCATACCTGAAACGGCAACCGCCAAGATTGTTTTGATTGATTTGATCCCACCAGGCAAATATGGCGAATGTGAAGAAAACCCTGTTTCTTGCGTAACTCCCGACAACCTTGCGTATGTCATCTACACTTCTGGCACATCCGGAAAACCAAAAGGAGTATTAGTATCTCATTATAACGTTGTACGTCTTTTTATCTCGACGGATTCCTTGTTCGCATTCAACCCCTGTGACGTCTGGACGCTCTTTCACTCTTATTCCTTCGATTTTTCAGTATGGGAAATGTGGGGAGCCCTTTTGTATGGTGGCCGGTTGATAGTCGTTCCCTATTTGATCAGTCGTTCTCCGAAGTTTTTCTTTCAGCTTCTGCAAAAAGAGCAGGTAACGGTACTAAATCAGACTCCTTCAGCATTCCGGCAGTTAGTGCAGGAAAATCTGCTGTTGGAGTACAAAAAAAATCTGACGTTTCGTTTAGTCATATTTGGAGGAGATACACTGGAAGTTGAAAGTCTCAGGCCATGGTTTCATGTTTATGGTGACAGCGTTCCCACACTGGTAAATATGTATGGCCTCACTGAGGCAACCGTGCATGCGACATATTATCGTTTATCCTCCGGAGACATAGATATTTCGGTAAACAGCGTTATCGGAACGCCGCTCGCAGACCTTCAAGTCTTCATCCTCGACTCTTCCCGCCAGAGGCTCCAGGCAGATCTTCCCGGTGAACTCCATATTGGCGGTGCCGGGCTTGCGCGTGGCTACCTGAACCGTCCCGAATTGACCGCCGAAAAATTCATTTCTGATCCCTTTAGTGATATTCCCGGTGCCCGTCTCTACAAAACCGGCGACCTTGCCCGTTATCGCTCTGACGGCACTATTGAGTTTTTAGGACGGATTGACCATCAGGTAAAGATCCGCGGTTTCCGGATTGAGTTGGGAGAGATAGAAGCCGTACTGATGCAATATTCTGCGGTTCGGGAAGGTGTGGCCGTGGCGCGTGAGGATATGCC
>CAIYZD010000394.1 GCA_903930585.1 uncultured Geobacteraceae bacterium
GGACTCATTCCGGAATATTTGACGACCGGGGGAATATCATTGAATATCAGGCGGTCGGTAAGGACATAACCGATCGCAAGCGTATGGAAATAGAATTGGCTGAGAAGCGCTTACGGCTTCAATATATCATAAAAGGCTCGAACGCAGGTACCTGGGAATGGAATGTCCAAACCGGCGAAACCAGGTTTAATGAGCGGTGGGCGGAGATGCTGGGTTACACTCTGGAAGAAATATCACCGACAAGCTTAGAAACGTGGATGAAAATGGTTCATCCGGAAAGTTTTAAAAAATCTTTTAATCTATTACAGAGGCACTTTAGCGGAGAGCTTGCATATTATGAATGTGAAGCGCAGCTACGCCATAAAAATGGCAACTGGATCTGGGTATTAGACCGTGGCAAAATAGTAACCTGGACTGAAGATGGAAAACCCCTGCTGATGATGGGCGCACATCAAGATATCACCGAACAAAAACTGGCAGAGCAAGAGTTAAGGCGTTATACAAAAGAACTCGAAGATGCCAATACAGCGCTGCGTGTATTTATGGATCGCCGGGAACGTGACCAAAAGATACTGGAAGAGAAATTGCAGCTTAATATCGACGAACTGGTCGTGCCTTACCTCAAGAAACTCAGCGAAACGACATTAGATAGCCGTCAGAATAAGTACCTCACCGTTTTGGAAAGCAATCTGAATACTATTGTTTCACCGTACATGCTTAACCTGTCTGCCGCTTACAAAAACCTGACTCCTCAGGAAATTCAGATTACCAATCTGATCAGACAGGGGAAAAATACCAAGGACATCGCTGAACTGCTCAATACGTCGGCGCATACCGTCGGCACTCATCGAAACAATATCAGAAAAAAATTGAAGTTGAGAAACTCCAAATCCAATCTCCGCTCCCATCTTCTCACTCTCGAATAACATGTATTTTATATACATGAAATATAACTGATTTTTCACTGAATATTTGAATTGACTTGACCGCCCCGTCGGTATAAGTACTCATAAACCCTACCATTAATATACGACAACCATGGAGGCAATAGTTATTTATCCACCACGTTGATAAGTAGTACATGCTTCTTCATACTGCTTGCCCTCACACTACTGCTCAACCCTCAACACGCTGAAGCCAAACGCATCGTCAAAGCTACTCTCAAAACTTTTCTCAGGAAATAACGATGTCTGAAAAAAAACTGAAACGATTATTAGTGACAGGTGTTATCGCCATCAACCTTTTCATGAGCGGTATTGCGCTGTTTTTTCTCTACGAGGACAGGCAGCGGCAAATCGAAAAAGTGAGCATCACTGCCTTGAATCTGGCCACTGTTCTTGAGCTGAACTTTTCTGCAGTTATCAATACCATAGATGTCGGCGTTTTTGCCCTGGCCCGTGAGGCTGAACGACAGATCGCAGGAGGGGGAATTGATGAAAGAAAACTGGACGAATATATGGCGGCAATCAAAAAGCAGATACCCGAGCTTGATTCACTCCGGGTAGCCAGAGTCGACGGTGAATTGTATTATGGGCATTCGGCGCCCCAGGTCAATGTTGCCGATCGTGACTACTTCATTCGTCTTCGAAACGCTACGGATGAGAAACTTTTGGTCTCAAAACCGTTTTTGGGTCGCACCGACGGAAAATGGAAGATTGTCATTGCCCGGAGGATAAATGGTGCTGACGGGAGTTTTGCCGGAGTAGCTGCCGGGGTCATAGACCTGAAATCGTTTGAAAAAATATTTTCAAACGTCCACGTAGGCTACAAAGGCATTTTTACTTTACGGGATGGAGAAGATTTAGGAATAGTGTCCCGATACCCTGAACCGGATGGGACAGGAAGCAGCGTTGGCATAAAAACAGTGTCAAAGGTGCTTGGAGAACGTATAAAAAATGGTGAGACTTCGGGCAATTTCGAATCGACATCGGTAATTGATCACCAGCCACGGATCTGGGCTTTCCACAAATTTGAAAGCAGACTGTATTATATCATCGTCGGATTTAACAAGGATGATTGTCTGGCCGGGTGGTGGGACGGAGTTGCAAAGGCCGGGATTTCGATCAGTATTTTTTCACTCCTTTCCGCCTTGACTGCCACGGCATTTTTTAAGGTGTGGAAGCGCCGGAGGCATGTCGAAAACTTACTGTCCCATAGTGAGGAACGCTTCAAACGGCTCGCAGAGGAACAGGCCATCATCCTTGAAAATGCCGGGGTGGGTATTTCGTTTTTTCAAAACCGCCGGCAAAAGTGGGCCAATACAACCTTTGCTAAAATATTGGGATATAGTACCGAAGAGATGACTGGTTCCAGTACCAGCAGGTATTTTCAGTCACTGGAAGAGTACGACCGGTTTACGGAAGAGGCGTATCCTCTGTTGGTCTCTGGCGCACCTTTTTCCAAGAGTCTGCTCATGCCACGAAGTGACGGCACACAGTTTCACGCACGATTTACCGGTAAGGCTGTCAACCCGGACAATTTGTTTGATGGCTGCATTTGGATACTTTCAGATGAAACCGTTCAGAAAAAGATGGAAGAAGAGGTGAGGCGTAGTGAGGAGAAATTCCGCAATCTGGTTGAACATACCAGTGACTGCATCTGGGAAGTAGATTCACTCGGTCACTATACCTACCTCAGCCCATCCTTCGAGAATATCACCGGGTATCAATCAGAAGAGTTCCTTGGTAAATCGCCGGTTGACCTCTTTCCGGACGAAATGAAACGTCATCTTACTGAAAAGATGTTCGACAGCATCGCAACCAGAGAGCCGATTAACTCGATTGAATATGCAATCATGCACCGGGATGGTCACATTAGTACAATAGAAGTCAGTGGCGTTGCTCTGTATGACCCAGAGGGTCAATTTACCGGACTGCGCGGCGTTGCCAGGGACGTTAGCGAGCGAAGTAAGGCACAGGCTGAATTAAGAGAAAATGAGCGTTTCTTGCGCAATCTGACCGATATCATTCCTGGCCTGGTGGCATACTGGACCACCGATTTACACTGCACGTTTGCCAATATCTCATATCTGGAATGGTTCGGAAAAACAGGTGAACAGATGAAGGGGGTTCACATTCGCGACCTGCTGGGAGACGAACTCTATAGTAAGAATGAACCGTTTATAACAGCAGCGCTGCGGGGAGAATACCAGAAATTTGAACGCACTCTTACAAAGGTTGACGGTAGTATTGGCTACACCTGGGCCCACTATATACCCGACGTGGTAGAAGACACCGTAATGGGATTCTTTGTACTGGTCACGGATATTTCTGAACTCAAACAGTATCAGTTCAAGCTCGAAGGACTTAACGACCAACTGGTAATTCAAACTGAAGAAGCAAAATCTGCCAATCGTGCCAAGAGCGAATTCCTCGCCAACATGAGTCACGAAATACGCACTCCGATGAACGGCCTGTTGGGTATGGCCCAGCTTCTTGAACTTACGGATCTTACGGATGAACAGGTAAATTATGTGGCAGCCCTGAGGTCATCGGGGAAGAACCTTCTTTCTCTTTTAAACGACATACTTGATTTATCCAAAATTGAGTCTGGTAATATAACTCTTGAAAAAGCGGAATTTAACCTGGAACAGAGCATAAAAGATGTTGTAATGATGCAGAAGCAGGTCGTTCAACAGAAGGGCCTTACACTTGAAAGTACGATCTCCAATGAAATTCCCACTGTCCTGTTGGGAGACCAACTGAGGGTCAAGCAAATTCTTCTCAACCTCGTGGGGAATGCCGGTAAATTTACCGCACACGGTGGTATCACCATCTCTACAAAAATCCTTGAGTGGCACGGTGAAACCGTATTGATACAAATAGCGGTAAAGGATACCGGAATCGGCATTTCACCTGACGCTCTTGACTATATATTCACACCATTTGCTCAAGAGGACGGGTCCACAACCCGCAAATATGGTGGCACCGGCCTTGGTTTGAGCATCAGCACCAAACTTGCCGAATTGATGGGGGGGAGCATAACCGTTGAAAGTACACTCGGAAGCGGGAGTTGTTTTATGCTGATACTCCCCTTCGCCATCGGTGAGCACACAATTCGCAGCCAACCGAGTACAATGCAACCAAAGGTCAGTCGGGATGGTCCACCGTTGCGCGTACTCCTTGTTGAAGATGACGAGATAAATGTCAATTTTGGACTGTCACTGTTGAAAAAACTCGGGCACTTAGCTGTTCCGGCGGTGAATGGCTGGGAATGCCTTTCCATACTCGCACAAGATGAGTTCGATATTGTTTTGATGGATATTCAGATGCCCATAATGAATGGCGAGGAGGCAATAAAGGCAATCCGTACAGCAGAAGCAAAA
>CAIYZD010000395.1 GCA_903930585.1 uncultured Geobacteraceae bacterium
ACAGGATTCAGGCAGTTATCCGGTGAACCTTGGCATACATGAATTGCTTGCGCGGGAAGCGGCAATCGGCATGAAAACCCGGAATTATTATTCCGGGTTTCAACAAAAGGCAGATATGGTAAAAGATGATTTTATCAGCTTTCTGATTGAAGCAAAGCGAGCAAGCAAGCGGGTTATTGCTTACGGTGCCGCAGCCAAGGGAAATACCCTGCTTAACTACGCTGGTGTACGGCCTGATCTGATTTCTCACGTTGTTGATCGCAACCCAGCTAAACAGGGGAAGCATCTGCCGGGTAGCCGGATTCCCATTGTGGACGAGTCGTGTATACTGGCGCTTACGCCTGACTATGTGGTAATCTTACCCTGGAACCTGCGCCAGGAGATAATGACCCAACTGGAGTACATTCGGCAGTGGGGGGGCCAGTTTGTCACGGCAGTCCCGTCGCTCACTATAACGTAAGGCCCGAGGGAAAATTCGTGAGAGTTGCAGTAACTGGGAGTAGCGGTTTCATAGGGCGCCATGTTTTGTCAGAACTCGTAAGAAACCACGTAGATGTCGTGGCTGTGACCCGTGACGCCGGGCGCTTGAAGGATTTACCCCCCGGTATCAGGGTGCTGGAGATGGATATTGCCATGCCAGGCGAAGATCCCTTTCTTCAGCTGGGACGTCCAGATCTCATGCTGCACCTTGCCTGGGACGGTTTGCCGAACTACCAATCGAAGCATCATTACGAGTTGGAACTTCCCCGCCAGTATGCCTTCCTGAAGTCCATCATCGAGTCCGGCCTTACTTCCCTGCTGGTCAGCGGGACCTGCTTTGAGTACGGTAGGCAGTACGGGCCTCTGCATGAGGAGATGCCAGTCCAACCGGACAATTCCTACGGTTTTGCGAAAGATGCACTTAGGCGCCAGATAGAATTCCTGAAGACCAGCACCCCTTTCGCCTTTACCTGGACGCGGATTTTCTACACCTACGGGGAGAACCAGCATGAGAGTTCGCTCTATACCCAGCTGAGGAGCGCCGTAAGGCGCAGAGATCGCACCTTCAGCATGTCCGGTGGTGAGCAACTGCGCGATTATCTCACGGTAGCTGAGGTGTCGAGGGCCATCGTAGCCCTGGCGCTTCGGCGGGTTGACCATGGAATTGTCAACGTCTGCTCGGGTAAACCGATATCGGTGCGCAGGTTTGCCGAGAGCTTGTTGCAGGAAAACGGCTGGAAAATAGAACTGGACTTGGGCCGTTATCCCTATTCCTCCCATGAACCGATGGCTTTCTGGGGCGATGACCGAAAACTTCGTAAATCTCTGAAACAATAGCGATATAAATCCGGGAGATTAGATGAAAGAACAATTCCGCAAAGAGGTAGCAGTCAATATAAAATCACTCGGTGAAGATGCGGGCTTACGCGAGCTGACTCGGGAATGGCTATGCAGAAGTGGAGAAAACAACTATGTTTACAACTTTTCATGGTTAGGTCACCCGATCATTCAATTGCCGCAGGATATAGTCGCAATGCAGGAAATAATCTGGAACGTCAAGCCCGATTTGATAATAGAAACGGGGATCGCGCACGGGGGGTCGGTAATATTCAGTGCCTCCATGCTTACCTTGTTGGAAAAATGCAACTATATCGAGAAAGGGCTGGTCGTAGCGATTGACATAGATGTCAGGGCGCACAACAAGGTCGATATCGAAAATGACCCGCTTTATTCCTGTGTCAGGATGATTCAGGGATCATCAGTGGATCCAGAAATTATAGAGCAGGTGAGGTCGATCGCTGCGAATCACAAGCGTATTCTTGTCTGTCTCGACTCAAACCATACCCACGATCATGTGTTGAAAGAATTGCAGGCATATGCTCCGCTTGTCTCCTGCGGAAGCTATTGCGTTGTTTTTGATACCTGCATCGAGGATACTCCGGACGAGTTCTATTCCGACCGGCCATGGTGCAAAGGCAATAATCCAAAGACAGCAGTGTGGGAATATTTGAAGACAAACGACGGTTTCCAGATCGACAAAACAATAGAACACAAGCTCGTTATTACATCTGCTCCTGATGGTTATTTGAAAAAGGTGAAATAAATGACTTGCAATAATAATCTATTGCCAGGAAAAGAAGATCTGAGAAAATTCCTTGAAGGGTTTGATGCGTCTGGTGTGCCGGGGCTCGCAGCCATAACTGGACAGTTCAAGGATAGAACAGTCGTCATTTACGGGGCCGGATGTTACGGGGTGGCCATTCGCCAGACTTTTTGCACCTACGGCATCCAAGTCAAGGCGTTTTTAGACATTAAGGCTCAGCCCGGAGACACCTTGCTCGGGATTCCGGTGTACCGGGCTGATGACCAGCTGATCGATGCCGCCATCAAGCATAAATCTGTAGTTGTTGTTGCGCTGGTAAAGGACCACGCTACGCGGACGGAGGTTTTCGGATTCATAAAACGATGCGGGTTCGATGAAATAGTCGATGCACAAAGCATACGATGCCATTCGGTACGTTTTGACAATAAACCTGATTCGGACACTATTTGGGAAC
>CAIYZD010000396.1 GCA_903930585.1 uncultured Geobacteraceae bacterium
CGATCGGGTACTTTACCGCCAGCATTTTACCGGCAGCCCCTTTTTCCCCGATTGCCGGAATTTCGAAGGTGAAAGGTGTTGCATCCTCAAACGATGCGAGTTTCGGAAGAAGCGCCGGTTGGAGCTGATGCGCCGGTGAGTAGATATATTCACGATTCGCGGCAAGTGATATGACAGGTCCTTCTTCAGAGCGTGACTCGTCTGAAATAAAGTTCCGGTAGATAGCCTGCGGCGAAATGAGGGTTACCAGATGACCTTTGTGCTCCCCTTTAAAATAATAGGGGTACGACATGACTATTACCGTCTTGTTGTCATGCGTTATTGTTGAAAACAGCGGAGCTGATCGAGCGCGGGAAAGAAACGGTTTCCAGCTGCGCTCTTCACCTTTGACCGACTTGACGTTGCCGTCGTGCGAGTCAATCAGTTTATGGCCTGAGGCATCGAGAAAAACAATCCGATGGTAAATATCCCACGTTCCGATTTTTCGTCTGATCCTGAATTTATCCAACGAAACCCTGGCATCTTCCAGGCTGGTGCTCAACCCGTATTCCATGGACATGCCGAGCGCGACGTTTTCAAAGTATGCCGAAAGCTCCCTGTTTTCCGAAAGCGATATCAGATCGTCAGCCCGCTCCGAGAAGAAATAACGTATGGACAACGCCCGTTTTTCCGAATTCTGAAACAGCTGTGCCGTGGCAGCGCGTTGCAGGTCGCTGCGTGACCGGTACAGATCCGTAAGCAGAAAGCCGAGATAAGCGACCAGAGCGAGGCTGAACAGTATTGCAGCGATGCGGCGTATCCATGAAAAATGCTGAAACATGCGCGTTGTATCGCCTTACTTCATGCCTTTGAAAAATTCCGGAAAATAACCGGGCGCCGTCGGATAATATTTTTTGATAAGGGACATATAGGTTCCGTCGTGCTGGGCTTTCTTTATAAAAATGTTGTAAGCTTCCAGCAGCTTTGGAGAGTTTTTTGAAAAAGCTGCCGCCATTACCTGCTTGTCTGAAACCGGACCGAGAATTTTCAGTTTTCCTTTCCATTTGCTGATGGCTACCAGTGCATCAGGTACGTCAAGGATTGTCAGGTCCGCTTCCTTATTGAGGAGCGCGGGCGCCATTTCGTTCAGGTTGCCGGTCCGGCAGATGATCTTGGCGCCGGTGGCTGCAAGGTTGTAAAGCGCCGGATCAAGGCATGTCTTTTCCATGGAAAGAACGCTCTTGTCTTTCATCAACGCCTTGGTGAGTTTGATGTCTTTTTCAATGTTTTTTGTCGGCTTGATTGGCTTTGTCGGAGAATCTGCCCGAGCGATAAGCCATATCTGGTTGGGGAAAGTCGGCGTAGCGAATTCTACCACCTGTTGACGCCAGGGAATCACGGTGAAGCCGTTGGCGATGATATCTCCTTTGACCGGCACTTCATCAACTGTTTCCGCCTTTCCGTTTGTAACCTTGACTTTTTTTCCGATCAGGTCCGGGACAATGGTCCCCCAGTCACTCTGAACAAACTCATACTTTACCCCCAGCGATGCGGCAAAAAGCTTTGTAAGCTCTACCTCCATGCCATCACCTGTTCCGGATACGAAGTTGGCATACGGAATACCGATATGACGGATAACTCCGTGTGTCTTGACATCGTCAAGATCTGCGCCAAAAGACTGGGTTGAAAAAAGACATGCCATCATGAGTCCTGATACTACTAATCTCCACCGTTTCATCTGTACGACCTCCGTGTTTATGTATTCAGTCTTGTGTCTGTCCCCAAATGGGGCATTGCGATAATAATAAACGAATGCGAGTTGTTTTATTAGCATAAACGGTGCCAACAGTTGCTATGTCTGTAAATTTAGAAAGTTGGCTGTTTTGTTGAAAATGAATATGTTCTTTAAAAGGACAAGTCGTTCCAATAAGGGACATGTGCCCCTGCGGCGATGACGGTCGCGTTCCCCGTAAACAGTATACCAGATAATTATGCTACGTTTGCTACACAATTTATAATAGAGTCAGTTACAATAGTGATTCGCGGATAATAGTACCACACAGGAGCGTGAATGGAACGTAAAGATGGCTATGTAGTCGATATAGAATATGTTCACGGAGTCCACCGAGATTTGGGGCCGTCGGCACTGAATGTAATTCTGTTGATTCAAAACATTGATCCGGTGGCGTTACAGGACGGATTCACCTACTGTGATGTCGGGTGCGGTCAGGGAGATTCCGTCAATCTCTTTGCTGCATGCCATCCGGAAGGGGAGTTTCATGCGATCGATTTCAACGCCGTACACATCGCAGGCGCCCGGCGTATGGCCGGTCAGGCCGGCCTTGCAAACAGCACCTTCTGGGAAGCGAACTTCGCCGATCTTGGCGGACTCCCTTTGCCCGCATTCGATTTCATTGTCATGCATGGCGTCTACTCCTGGGTTGGCGGGGAGGCCCGCCGGCACATTCTTGAATTCATACGCACCAAGCTGAAACCGGGCGGAGTGGTGTATCTGAGTTACAACAGTCTTCCGGGGTGGAGTGCGCATGCGCCTCTCAGAGAACTGCTCTTCTCCTATGCCGATACGCAGTCAGGTTCCCTGGAACAGCGCATTGACGCAGCTGTCGAGTTTGTCAAACGCCTCAAGAACGCTCACGCGGCAATTTTTGAAGCCGCCTCTTCCACCGGAGAATTTTTTGAATATATGTGCACCTTGCCGAGAAATTACCTGGCCCATGAATTTTTCAACCGAGACTGGGATCTGTTCTATCATGCGGACGTAGTACGAGACCTTGCCGGTGCGGATGTGGCGTTCACCGGTTCGGCCAGCTTTGTCGAAAATCAGGACATGCTCCGGTTCTCCGAGGCACAACAACAGATCCTGAATGACGTTACGGACAAGGTGCTGCGCGAGACGGTAAAGGATTCTGTCGTTAACCTGCTGCTGCGTCGCGATCTGTTTACCCGTGGACGTGCCCGGATGGACTCTGCGGTGCAACTGGAATATTTTCTCACCCGCCGCTTTGCCATGGTTGTGCCGCTGGCACACCTTGAACGCAAAGCGCTCTTTCCCATAGGGGAGGTGCTTTTCGATCGGAACCTCTACGATCCGATACTGTCCGCTTTCGAGTTGAAGCCGCAGAGTGCGGAGGAACTGTTGCAGTGCCCGAAAATACGCGAGCAGGGGATGGCACGGGTGCTGGAAGCACTTATCGTGCTGCTTGCAGCTGAATACGTGATGCCGGCGGTCGAGCCGCCGCTTCATCTGGTTATGGCGACCGGAAAACTTAACCGGGCACTTCTGGAACGGGACCTTGATAATTCAGGAGCGCGTTGTCTGGCGTCTCCGGTGCTGCAAAACGCCATAAAGGTTGAGTGGCTGGAACGGCTGCTCATACTGTGTGAGATTGAGGGACATCCGGATTCGCTCTCTTTTGTCCGGGAAAAGATGGAGACACACCTCCATACGCTCAATAACAACGGCACGATCCTTCAGGAACCGGAAGAAATACGTTCCGAATTATCCATACGGATTGAGGCGTTTCGTACCTGCATGGCGCCGCTGCTGCGGCAGCTGGGGATTTTATGATTTAACTGAAATCAGAATGGAAAAACCATGACTTTGCATGGCTGGTGACGGTTCTTTACAAATACATTCTTCCGGGAGTAGAATTGCCTGAGGGATATAGTACGCTCTAAAAGGAAGCAATCATGACATGCAGAACGACCATACTGCTGGTGGCAATTTTCTTGCCTGTTTTTGTGACCGTTGCGTCCGCTGAGATAAAGGTCGTTCCCAATGGGGCGACCTTTTCTCCGGTTCAAAATAACGGCGCAAAAACCGTTACTCCCGTTCCTGCTCAAAGCGGCAATCATAAAATATTCGGGACAATTAACAAATCCAACCAGAATCATACCAGGCAAAAGTCTGCGAGAGCTGTTTTTAAATCCAATAAAGGTAATACGGTAAAATGGTATTAGAATAGTTCCAACTTTTTATTGCCGTTCTGCTTCTTACCTCAAAGAGGTCGGTCTGCCTCTTTATCGTTTCCGTATGGCACGGCTGACGGCGGCGAAGTCGAAATCGCCCAGTCCCTGAGATACCGCCTCCTTGAACAGTTCGTTTACCGTTGCGGTAGTGAAGAGCGGCAGTTCTATCTGCTCTGCGAGGCGGAGTGCGAGCCGCAGGTCTTTTTGCATATGTTTGAGTGGAAACGCCGCGGGAAAATGGTTGTTCTCGGCGACGGCGCCCCCTTTCAGCCGGAACATCGGATTCGCGAGTGCTCCGGCATCCAGTACTTCAAGCAGTTGCGCTAGGTCCAGCCCGCTTTGCGAAGCCAGAGCCATTCCCTCGGCAAAAGCGGCTATCATACCTCCCATCACCAGGTTGTTGGCCAGCTTCATCCGTGCCCCATTCCCCACTTCCCCCAGAAAGAGGATTTTTTTCCCCATTTTCTCCAATACGGGGAGAGACCGGTCGTACAGTTCACGGTCGCCCGCCGCCATGATGGTCAGCTGAGCTTCTTCGGCAGGTTTGCGGCTTCCCGCAACCGGGGCTTCCAGAAACAGGGCGCCTTTCTCGTGCGCACGCCGTGCCGACTCTTTTGAAGTCTCGATATCTATGGTTGACATGTCCACATATCCTTTGCCGGACTTCAGGCCGGCAATGATGCCGTTGTCTCCATCTCGTACCGATTCGACCGCCAAGGGGGTCGCCATCATCGCAAAAACGATGTCCGATACTTCCGCTGTCTCGCGCGGAGAGGCGGCCACGCTGGTTCCCAACACGGCAAGCGGATCGCATTTGGCAGCGGTGCGATTCCAGACAGTTACCTCAAATCCGCCCTTGACCAGATTCGCGGCCATTGCGCTCCCCATTATCCCCAACCCTACAAATCCCACTTTCATATGAATCTCCTTTGTAACCGGTTTGAACGTTTGACCTGTACCATAATATATTTATAAATACAAAATTGGTACATTTAATGCTGTAAGTGCCAATATTCGGATTGAGTTATTTTAGTACATATTATTTTAGACATCGATCTCATTGATTACCTTAGATAAAATTTATTTTTTTATGCACGGTGCCCGCCGGCTTTCTGTAACAGACAGTTATATGGCGTGTTCGGGGTTCCGTTATATAACTTATGAGTGGTTTTGTATCAGTGCCGAATCTTGGTTCGGAAAATTAAGGTAAGGAGGAAGTAACCATGAGGAAGAGTTTGAGTAACATGTCGTACTTGCTTTGCGCCCTGTTGTTGTTTGCGTTGACAGGATGCGGAGCCAACAGTCTCACCAGTGACAGCAACGCGCAACCGAGTACCGTCACGGCTAAAATTGCTTTGGCAAAAAAGCTCGGTAAACAGGTTGGCGCCACTACAGCCGATGCAGGTGTAAAAACCCGCTTGACGGTGACCGGTGCGACCATCCCGACTGCCAAAGAAACATTTGACGGTACCACTGGCGGCAGCATCAAGGTGTATCCCGGCGATAACCTGATTGTCACCGCAGAAATTCTCGACTCGACCGGCGCCGTAGTGCTCGAAGGCTACTTTGCCAACGTGTCGGTAGCGGCTGGCGCCGATAAACCGGTCAGCATCGAAGTTGCTTATCCGGTAGTTAAAGCAGAAAATGTAACCTGCCTGGCATGCCATGCCGGCACCAAGGATGTGACCGGTCAGAATCTGGTCGCAAATTACAAACAGTCCGCTCACTACTCGAACGATCTCGTTTATTCGGCGGGACAACTGGCTGACCTGTCAGCTAAGAATGTCACTGGCGCCACTCAGCCCGGTTGCGCCGGTTGCCACGGCAACCAGCACGAAGTCGGTAATCCTTCTGCAGCCGGCAGATGCATTGCTTGCCACAGCGGCACCACGGCTACTCTGCCCGTTATTCATGCCGGCAATGCCGTACAAATCACAACCACAAACTGCACCACCTGCCATCAGCCGCATAACACCAAGCAGTTCTTTGGTGGCCGTTGCATCGCCTGCCACTCCGTTGGACAGGATGCAACTGCAAAAGGTAATTATGTGGACGACAACAGTGGCGTACGTGCAATCACCACTGAATTCAGCAAATGGTCGCATCACGTAACCGGTGTTGCTCTTAACGATGCACACTGCGCTGCATGCCACCTTGAAGGTACC
>CAIYZD010000397.1 GCA_903930585.1 uncultured Geobacteraceae bacterium
AAGGCATTCAGGTCAAGCGAGTAAAGTAATGCCATGGCTCGCTCTGATCCAAAATTAGCCTGACATCTTTGAATAATATGAGTCGTAAGTCTGCCCTTCGTGCCAGAGGTTAGAATGCTGAACCCATTTTGCGAAACAATTTGATATGAACCCTCCTCAAGAGAAGGTCTGGAATAATGTATTGTTCCTTGTTCCTCCAAAGGCTCATCTGGCCAATCTTTATATAGCTCCAAGCCTTCAACAGGCAACTCTCTGCCCCAGAGACAGGATAGGACAATTGCGGCCAAACCTTGGCCCGCAAGTATTCCCTGACGTGGCAATTCTTCGCCAAGCAAAGTTAAAAGCTTCGTTTGAACGTATATTTCAAGCAATTCTGGATTCATTCGAATTTTGCAGGCGATTATTCGCCATCCTTTATCCATTCAAAATATACACAACCCGTCACTCTGCCACTCTCTGATTCTGACCATCCTTCAATTGAATAGGTTGCCCCATTGAAATCCGTTGAGTAGTAGATGCCACCATGGACGAAATAATTGTGCCCTTCTTCGTTCATCTCAGATCTGGTCGGCTCAGGCCAGCTGTCATAACCGATGTATCGAAGCCTTCTTCTGCATGGACGCCTCACATAAGCCCCTTCACATAGCTCGGGGTTAATAAGTCTGGCAACTTCCATGAACTTTTTCCACATGTAGAGAGCTTCTTGAACTTCTTGTACCTGTGAAAATATTTCTCTTAGCCTGGCTTCTTTTTCAAAGCCTTCATCATGGTTGCCTATATTCATAGTTACGCACCTATTCCATATAATGTCGATTGCACTCGGCACATTGGTAGTGTTGATCTTTTTCAATTTCTATATGGAGTTCACCATGCTCGAAAAAGCGCATAACATCAGTCAATTTGTCATTATCAATGCAGCAGTCGATGTATAACCTGACGGTCTTTCGTTTCGGAAAGTAAACCATTCTACCGCGTGGGTAATAGTCGTAGGCGTGGGACTTCAGCTTATGCTCCGTCTCATTGCCGGCCTTCAACGTCTCCCAAAACTCGTAATGTCCTCCATGCTGAAGAGCCTCTCCATACGGTTCAGCATTATCTATCGCAACGGCGTCTCCGACAATATTGCCGGCTACACACCAGAATATGCCTACCTTTTGTAAAGGTTGCGTCAAATCCGGTATGTAGCCGATGTCTTCATTGCCATCTTTATATCTGCCGCGCATTACGGTTTACCTCCAAACAGCAATGCTGTTCCTTTGCTCCCGCGATAACCAGTGATGACATGATTTACATCATCAATTTCCGGGACGGTTCTGCCCGACATAATTGCGCGAACCCGGGCTTGCCGAGAGATGAACTCGATTTCCGAGATGTGCATGGGAAACTTCTCTACCAATCCGACAAGTGCATCATCACTTAATACGCTTATCCCAAGGTTAGTTTCCCAATTTTGCATCTGCAATTCTTCAGGAGGATATGCCAGTGTTATCATCTGGTGAAACTCTATTGGTACATTTCCTGTTTTGAGATCTTTTGTCACGAGGCAGAAGAGTCCCTTGTTCTGGCGCAACTGATGAAACATCTCAGAATACATTATGTTTGTTGCCTTATCGTATCCAGAGTCAATCAGGCGAGCCACGTCACCCAGGTAATCAATGAAAAGAGTCAGAGACCTGCCCGATGCTGCATTCAGGAATGCCGCCTTCATTGGATAAATCCTACGCTGGGTGATCATATCCATAACTTTGTCATCCTCGGCAACTGATGAAACCTTGGTGATGTCGAAAGCATGGACTGTCATGCCAATCTCGGCGGCAAGTCCGCATGCTGCCTTTATCCCCGTTGCGATGTCGTTGCAGTTAAACAGAAGATTAAATCCCATTTCTTCATTTTTCAGCCAATCCCATGCCTTAGCCAGGCCACGCAACTGTTCACGCTGTGAGCGTCCAACCGGTGCCGCTTCCAGCGAGGTTACCGGATTGAGCTTTTCACATATCCGGCTGATGTCGCTTATTGTAGCTGTTTGTAGAGTTGCAGAATGTTCCAAGGCCGCTTGGGTAAGAATGTTGCTGGAATCTGCAGAAAGAGATGATGCGGTAATGGCCATGAGTATGCTGTTCTTTATGAGGCCTCCGGAAAAATGGAAACGTTCGGCAAGCTCCTTAAGTTTGACATCCGGCGAAAGAGTTACTGCCGGCGGTAGAAGCGCTTCCCACATTTGCAGACGAAGCGCGGCATTGGGAAGCTCAAACTGGATCTTCATGCTTATTCGGCGTTCCATAGCGGGGTCGAGGTCTAACGGCTTATTCGTAGCCAGGATAGTAATGCATCGTGATTTTTCAATCTCAAGAAGAAGCGAACGGCTGAGTCCTGTGTTGTCGCGGCCAAATATGTCGTCGCATTCGTCGAGGAAGACAATGCCGCCAAGCAAGGCTGCTTCCCGGAATAGCATGGCAAGAATCTCGTCGTCAGACAGGGGTATCTTGGGCAAGTCCTCCAGATTGAGTGACACGAGAGGGCAGGACAGATGGTTGGCTAGCCCTTTTGCCAGCATGGTCTTTCCGGTCCCTGATGGACCATGGAACAGTAGTGCCATGCCGGTGCCATACCCATAAAATTCGTCCAGCTGGTCAAAACTTCCGTTTTTGCGACCGGCAAGATATTGTTCAACATGATCGGCTACATCTTTTTTTAGGTCATCATGCAGCACAACCTGGGCGAGATTTACGTTAGAGCGCTCCTGTTTAATAAACTTGAAGGCAACGTGATATTGGTTCTCGTCTCCCAGGATGTGACGAACAAACCGCTCGTGCAAATAGACCGACATCTTGAGTATGCTTGTAGTACTGTCAATCATACCGTGATTGGCTGTCAGTAGTTCTTTGTCGAGAAGGGAAGCATGGATATCAAAGTACCGGCGGTATTCTAGGTGTTCACTTAGGTTCTCAGATATAATGGACAGGAGCGCACCAAGCTCCATACCGTTGTCACAACTACGTTCCAGCCTGCTGGCCTCGTACGTGGCATAGAAGGTCGGTGACGAGAACTGCATCAGCAATAGCAGCACTATCTTCTGCTCCACACTGTCGAGTTCCCATGTATTGCAGAACTCTATAAACTTGAGCTTCACTCCAGTTTGAAATGACAGTTCTTCCCGTCTACGATTTTCGGCTGAAGTAGAGTCAAGAAGTGCAATTGTCTGCGAAAGATCGGCTCCGGCTGACAGAAAAGGAAAATTTGATCCCGCATCTGGAGTTTCTTCCTTTTGAATTCTTCCGTTGCGGTATGTTGCAACAGCGACCATCAATTTGGCCTCATACTCAAGTGCCTGAAGATGATCATTGTTACTACTGAAAGGTGTTCGTTCCACTTTTATGTCACGATGTGATGACATGGCGATTATCTGAGCTGCTTGATCCACAGGAGTATAGCCGGTTTGCATACTTGTCTGCATGGTGCCCCCCTTATGCCCGCTTCCGTATAGGTTCAATTACATCTGCCAGGCCGAACTGGATTGACTCTTCCGGCGTCAACCAGGTGTCAACATCCCGAAGTAGGTATTTTTCCAACTCTTCCTTGTGCTTAATGTTGGAATATGTGAGGTAGTGCTGGAGGATGCGTTCGTGCTCCATATCCTCTTCCTTGCGGCTGGCTATGAGTTGGCTATGGCTGCCGAAGTTGAAGGCGGAGAAACGATGGGAAAGGATGGAGGTGCGTGGAGTAATGACTCGGCGTCCACTTTCGCCGGTCATGAAAATCAAGAGTCCCATACTCGCGATCATACCGATGCCCGTAGTGTAGATGGGGATGCGCGACCATTCCATGATGTCGATGATAGAGAAACCAGCCGGGCAGGAACCGCCAGGTGAGTTTATAATCATCTGGATCTGGTTAACCTCCCCCTTGATGTTGATGTCGATGATCTCCTTGCAGACGGATTCGGCGGTGCCTCCGCTAATTGCTCCAGAGATGTAGATAATGCCGTAGTCTTTGAGACCGTTGTCTTTTTGCTGCTTGTCAGTGTCTGCTGCCATGGTGTGCCTCCTGTAGGATCGTAATGATCTAAAGGTACACCCTTGGAGTGTCAGAATTGGTCACAGTGGGGATATTAATAAAAAAGAACTTCTGGAAGGTTTCAATTTGGTTGCAGTTTAGAAGAGATACTCGTTCAATTGCGGAAATTTTTCAGGATATTGATAAAAGTGTCTATATCAGCTCGTATATCATTAAATCGTTTTTTAAAATCTCCTACATACTCAGTCGCCATAGGGATTCCATTTAAATGATATGAAATACAGTCATATGGATCCGAGTCATGGACTACTGCACGCAGTCCATTGCCGAACTCAACGTCATCCAAAATAATTGCGAGAGTATTGTGGATAGAAGGATCAAACAATTTAATATCTA
>CAIYZD010000398.1 GCA_903930585.1 uncultured Geobacteraceae bacterium
ATAAATCTTCGCCTGCCGTACGGTCTGCTTGTTTCAATCCGGATTGAAGATGATTGAAGATACAGGGGGGGCAGAATGCGATGATCAAAAGTGAAACAACGGACACCATACCGATGTTTCATGTGGCACAACAACTAAACACCATAGATGCTTCGTGGATAAAAAGCAAGCATTTATTTAGTGTGCGCTGCAGTGATCACGAATGTATTTGATTCTGCTCTTGTCTATTGAACCGTCATCGTGCTAACGTTCCGGCGGTTGGTATCCTGCCGGAAGAGGAGTGCTGCGTGTCTAAACAGTTTGTGAGCGAGATAAAAGATCGTGATGTGGTGGGTGCAGTATTTTTGGTGAAGGATAAGATTCTGGCTATGGCCAAGAATGGCAAGCCGTATATGAACCTGCGCCTGATGGATAAGAGCGGCGATATTGAAGCCAAGGTGTGGGACAATACGGAGCTGCTCGACAAGCAGTTCGACAAGGATGATTTTGTCAAGGTACGTGGCAAGGCATCCGTCTACATGAACAAGATGCAGGTCGTCATTGCTGAAATCAGCAAAGTGCCCGAAGAGCAGGTTGTACTTGCCGATTTTCTCCCCGAATCTCCACGGGGAATCGCCGAGATGCGCCGGGAATTGACCGATACGGTTGCCCTGCTCGGCAATCCCTCTCTGAAAGGGTTGATGGGGGCCTTTCTTGCCGACGAGCGGTTTTTGGCCTTGTACTGCCAGGCTCCGGCTGCCAAGGGGATGCATCATGTCTATCTGGGAGGGTTGCTGGAACATTCGCTGGCACTGGTCAAGCTGGTCAAGAGCATAGTGCCGCTCTATGGCGGCATCAACGAAGATCTGCTGGTAGTCGGAGCGTTGCTGCACGATGTCGGTAAAATCTACGAGATGAGTTTCGAGAGGGCTTTTGATTATACCGATGCGGGTAAATTGCTTGGGCATATTACCATCGGCGTTGAACTGGTCGAAGAGAAGATCCGCCAGGTGGAGGGGTTTCCGCGTGAGCTGGCCCTGCTGCTCAAACATATGCTGCTGTCCCATCACGGCCAGTACGAATACGGTTCGCCCAAACGCCCCAAAACGGTTGAGGCGACCATTCTGAATTATCTGGATGATCTCGACTCGAAGATCAACGGGATCCGGGCTCATATTGCCAAGGAGACCGCTTCGACGTCTCGCTGGACCGCGCATCACCGTCTGTACGACCGCTATTTTTTCAAGAGTAACGGGATGGATGGTGATATGAATGGCGAGCAGGAGGTTGAGTGTGTGCGGGATGAAACGTGTCAGCCGGCGTCTCCGGAGCCGGCGGTGGCGCCGGTGGAACGCAAGGAGAGGCAGGCATTCAGCAACCAGCCGCTTAAGGGGCTGGAAAATTTAAAACTCTTTTAGGGTGAGGGGCTGGTTACAGCCCCTTTTCAATATAAATATACTCTGGCTTCTCAAGACATAAGTTGCACTCGCAACTATTGTCCAGTCTCTAAATAGTATAATAAAATCGTATTGTTGTAGCTAATTGTCCTGCTATTGCCAATCTCCGTCAATTTTCATCCTCATTGCAACTCCAACCAATTCAATAGGGATCTCTTTTTATATCAGCATATTACAGCAAAACAATAGCTGGCCCGTTTCATGCATTACTAATTGAGTCCAAAACAGAAAAAACTAAGCACCTGCAGTACCATTATCCACAGCCAGTCGATGCAGGTGGAGGAGAACTATGTTTGCCGACTTGAAAGACGATGAATACCTGAAAGGCCTTACGCTGCTTTACGTCGAAGATGAAGAGGCCACCAGGGAACTATACCTGACGTTCCTGTCACGGCTTGTCGGGACGGTGCTGACGGCCGGAAATGGCGCCGAAGGCATGGATGCCTATTGCACCCACAGTCCCGATATTATCTTGACTGATATCCGAATGCCGGTTATGGATGGTTTGGACATGGCCGGTAAAATCCGTGAGAGTGACCCCTCAGTGCCGATTGTTGTCCTTACCGCCTTTGATCAGGGCGAATACCTAATTAATTCCATTAATATCGGTATTGACCGGTATGTTACCAAGCCGGCAGTCGGTCGCCAGATTGAGGAAGCGTTGCTGAAATGTGCCAATCGCCTGCTGGTTGAAAAACAGCTGGCGGATGAGCGGCAGCGGCTCAGGTATGTTATTGAGGGGACAAAGGCCGGCAGTTGGGAGTGGGATGTACTATCGGGCGTCATAAAAGTCAACGAACGGTGGGGAGAGCTGATTGGCTACCGCCCAGAAGAGTTGCCGCCTGTCACCATAGCTTTCTGGAGGGGGCTCATCCACCATGATGACCTCCAGAACAGCTCTGAACTACTGGAAAAATGTTTTCGGGGTGAAGCACGGTATTTCGAATGTGATATGCGCATGCGCCATAAAAACGGCAGATGGGTTTGGGTACTCTCCCGCGGCAAAGTTGCCTCCTGGAGCGATGACGGGCTTCCCAAAGAGATGTACGGCACCAATACCGATCTCAGCATCCGCAAGAAGCTGGAAATCGAGCTGAAGAAAAATAATGAACAGATTTTAGAGGAAAAAACTCAGTTGGCGGCCGCGCTGGCACATATTAAGAGACAATGCCAATCTGCTCGTACTGCAAAAAATAAGGGATGACCACCAGAACTGAATATATGCTATGGAGAAACCATGACCTCCCGTGAGTACTGGCTGAAATTCGTCAACGATCCGTTATTGAAACGCATTGTGACCGGCATTCTGCTCCTCAATCTTATTGTGGCCGGTAACGTCGGTTATTCACTGCTGAGCAGCAAAACAGACTTTGAAAATCAGGCAATGATTTCAACGGGCAACATTTCTCATGTTCTCGAAGAAAACATATCCGGCATTATTGGAAAGGCCGATCTTTCTCTGCTGGCCATTGCAGACGAAGCCGAGCAGGAGTTGATTCAGGGCGCTATCCGCAAGGATGAGCTTGACAAAAGTATTATTCGTCAGCAAACCCGCCTGCCGCAACTGGCAACCCTCAGGGCGACTAACGCCGCCGGTGATGCCATCTACGGCCGGAAAACGGCCATCGCCAAAACATCTTCGCTTGCCCACCGCGACTATTTTACCTATCTGCGTAGTACTCCGACGGCCGGCATGGTGATTTCCAAACCTCTGGTAGGAGGTATCTCCGGAAAATGGATGATAATTCTTGCCCGACGCTTCAACAATCCGGACGGTACATTTGCCGGACTGGTCTATACCGGTATCGGCCTAGACTACCTGACGCAGAGTTTCAGCCAGGTGAATGTCGGTAAACTGGGGTCTATTTCCCTGTTCGATGCTGATCTCTCCCTGATAGTTCGCTCCCCCCACGGAACAACGGTCGACGCCGACATCGGACGAAAAGTCGCATCGCCGCGGCTTACCGATCTGGTTACATCCGGCAAACCTGCCGGAACGTACCGGGCGGTCAGCAGTATTGACGGCAAGGAGCGGATGTACTCCTATAATATGCTGAATCTGCCCCGACCGTATTATATTGTTGTTGGTTTTGAAAAAGGTACTTATCTGAAGGAGTGGCATGCGGAAACGGTCAACATGATTGTGTTCTTTCTGCTCTTTTGTTGCATCACCGTCGTGTCAGCCTGGTTTTTTTATCGGGAGTTGAGAAGAACCAGAGACGCGGAACAGAATACTTTGAAAAGTGAACAGCGCTTCCGCCTGTTCGTGGAAAATGCCAACGATCTTATTTATACCTTGTCACCGGACGGTATCATCACCTACGTCGCCCCCAACGTGCAACTGCTGCTCGGTCACTCTCCACCGGAGCTGACCGGAACGTTGTTTGCCCCGCTGATTCATCCTGACGAACTGCCGGCCACCCTGAAATTCCTGCAGGAGATAGTGACAACCGGAGTATCTCAGAGCGGTCTCGAATATCGTATCCGCCATAAAAACGGGAACTGGCGCTGGTTCATCTCCAATGCTTCGATTGTTACCGATGTTGTATCCGGTGCGCAGCTTTTTCTTGGGATTGGCCGGGATATCACCGACCGGAAACTTACCGAGAAGTCGTTGCTGGAGAGCGAGGAAAAGTACCGCATCCTCCTCGAAGAATCATCGGATTCAATTTTCAGCCTGACACCGGAAGGTTGCTACGGGTATGCAAATCGTGCCTTTACGCGAAGTCTTGGCAAACGGACTGAAGAGGTCATCGGCCATACCCTGTGGGATGTTTTTCCCAGGGATGGGGCAGACATGCGTTTTGCGGCGCTGAGCCTGGCCTTTTCCCGGAGGGAGGTGCGCGAGATTGAGGTACGGATTCCGGGGGTGGGAGGTGATCGCCACTATATGACGACAATTACCCCGATAGTAAGCCCGAAGGGGGATGCGCTTTCCGCCATCTGTTCAGCCAGAGATATTACCAAACTTAAAAGTGCCGAAACGGCATTGCGGGAAACGGCGCTTCAGCTTGATCTTCAAAAACAGGAACTACTGCAGATTAACGAAACCCTTGAGCAACGGGTTACTGAACGAACAGCCGAACTACTGCTCATCAATACACGTTTCACTCAGGTTGCCGAACATGGGCGCATGGTTGTGTGGGAAGTTGACCCTCAGGGGCGTTACACCTATATCAGTGACATGTCTACCGCTCTGTACAGGGTCCGCCCCGAGGCGGCAATCGGCACCATGCATTTGTATGACATGCTTGCTCCGAGCGAGCGTCAGGATGTCATGGAGAAACTTGTTAAGATGTTTGCCAACAGGGAACCGTTTATTGATTTTGAACATGGGAGTATTCTTGACGACGATGGTCGGACCATTTGGGTGTCCACCAACGGTATTCCCCAGTTGGACGGCAGCGGAACGTTCCTGGGATATCGCGGTACTGACATCGACATCTCTGCCGGAAGGAAGCTGCAGGAGCAGTTGAGCCAGTCTCAGAAGCTGGAATCGGTCGGGCGGCTTGCAGGCGGCATAGCTCATGATTTTAACAACAAACTCATGGTCATTCTCGGCTATGCGGAACTGGCGCGGGAGGATATCGACTCTCCTGCCAAAGTACTGGAATATCTTGATGAAATCAGCACCGCCGCCGGACTTTCCCGCCAGATAACCTTGCAGCTGCTCGGTTTCTCACGCCAACAGATAGCCGCTCCCCGGGCATTAAATGTCAACAGCCTGATTGTAGAGATACAGAAAACTCTCCCCCGTTTGATAGGCGAACAGATTGCCCTGGTTTTTTCTCCCGATAATGCACTCTGGAATGTAAAATTAGACCCGGTTCAGTTCGACCAGATCGTCATGAATATGGCGGTGAATGCCCGCGACGCGATGCCGGAAGGCGGTGAATTCTCCATCGGGACCGCTAATATAACGATCGATGCCGGACACTCGAGAACAAACATCGATATCAAGCCGGGCGAGTGCGTTTGCATCACCTTCGGAGATACCGGAACCGGAATTGATAAGAATACCCTGAAGCATATTTTTGATCCATTCTTCACCACCAAGGAGCCTGGCAAAGGAACCGGCCTCGGACTTGCCACCATCCACGGAATAATAAGTCAGAACGGAGGCTTTATCGAAGTTGCCACTACGCCCGGCAAAGGCACCTGCTTCTCGGTTTTCTTCCCGCGCCATGACGCCGAAATCCAGAGCTGCGTGCCCCGAGTCACTAAGCCTGCAACCGGCAGCGGTTCAATTCTGCTCATAGAAGACGAAGCCCCTTTGCGGAAAATGGTTACAATTTTCTTAGGAAAAATAGGGTATGTAGTGTATGCTGCAGCCACGCCGGGTGAAGCACTGAAGATCGCCGCAGATTCTGATCTTCCCCTGAATCTCGTGCTGACGGATGTGGTTTTACCCGGTATGAATGGGCTTGAACTGTTTGAGCGCATTCGGGAAATGCGACCCGGCATCAAAGTCGTATATGTTTCCGGGTACTATTCCGAGTATGCGGCCCTCAAGACAGTATCAGAGGAAGGCTTGTTTATTCAGAAACCGTATGACCTAAAAAAATTGAGTGAGCTTTTGAAAATACTGCTCACTGACGGGGGGAATACTAATGGCTCACCTTCTCATCATTGACGACGACCCACAAGTGCTGAAACTGATCGCTTCGTATCTTACGAGAGACGGACATGATGTCACCACGGCCACGAACGGCAAGGAAGGCATTAAATTGCTGACGGCTGGACAATTTGACATAATTATTACCGATATCGTCATGCCGGAAAAAGATGGCCTTGAGGTTCTGATGTGGTTGCGGGGTCAACAGTCCCGACCGAAAGTCATCGCCATTTCCGGCGGATCCACCGGAACTCCCCAGGATCTGCTGCTTACATTGGCCAGTTTCTCGGCTGACAAGGTTTTGCCAAAACCCGTTGACCGGAAGACATTGAGGAACGTGGTGGAAGAGTTGCTGCAGGGGTAGAATCTTATCCGGCCTTGCGATGCCGGCAACCGCAGAAAAATCTGAAATTGCTTTAGAACGAGGGGCTGATTTCAGCCCCTTTTCATTTCAATGTTCAACTCGGAAATTTTCTTCCGCAAGGTGTTCCGGTTGATACCGAGTACATCCGCCGCTTTTACCTGGTTCCAGCGACACTTCTCCAGCACGAGGCGAATCAGGGGGCGTTCGACCTGCTCCAGCACCATGGCGTGAATATCCCCCTTGTCAAGCCCCTCTATGCCGTTCATACAGGAGCGCAGTTTCAGGTCAACCAGATCCTCCAGTGATGTATCCTGTGTCCCGCTCTGCTGAAGCTCCTTTGCCGGGATCAGTCCCCCGAAATCCTGCGCTGTCAGCAGTGGATCGTTTGACAGGATCACGGCTCGTTTGATGGCATTTTCAAGCTCACGCACGTTGCCGGGCCAGGAATACGCTTTCAGAAGTGCCACTGCATCATCGGTCAACCGCTTGGGGACAACCGACATCTCAGTGCAGGAGCGGGATAAAAAGTAGCTGGCCAGATCGGGAATGTCATCGCGGCGCTCACGGAGCGGCGCGAGCATGATCGGTACGACATTCAGACGGTAGTAGAGGTCTTCGCGGAACTCCTTTTGACGTACCTTTTCGACTAACGCCTGGTTGGTTGCGGCAACGATTCTGACATCCACGGAAAAGTTTTGATTGCCACCAATGCGGGTGACCTCCTGCTCCTGAAGAACCCGAAGGATTTTGGCCTGCAAATCCAGCGGCATGTCGCCAATCTCATCCAGAAAGAGGGTGCCGTGATTGGCCTGTTCGAATTTTCCCTGTTTTCGTTCGCCGGCGCCGGTAAAAGCTCCCTTTTCCGATCCGAACAGTTCACTCTCCAGCAGGTCGCGCGGTATGGCGGCGCAGTTGATTGCAACGAACGGTTTTCCGAGGCGTTCGGAATTGAAATGAACTGCTCGCGCCACCAGCTCTTTTCCGGTGCCGGACTCTCCCTGGATCAAAATAGTGACATCGCTGACCGCCACCTTGCCGATGGTTTTGTAGACATCCTGCATGGCCGACGAATTGCCGACGATGTTTTTCTCGGCCTGATAGCGGTCTTTCAGTTCCTGTTTGAGCGTCGTTACCTGCCCGGCAATATCGCGTGCCCGGGCGACCTTTTCGATGATGGCGTCGATGACGTCCAGATCGAACGGCTTGGTGATGTAATCGTAAGCGCCCCGCTTCATCGCCTCAACCGCGTTTTTCATACTGGCTTCGGCAGTCATGATGACGACCAGCAGATCGTTGTTCATTTCACGGACTTTATCCAGAAGGTCAAGCCCCGTGATCCCTGGCATCTTGATGTCAAGGATGGCCAGGTCATAACAGTTGTCCTTGATCAGTTCCAGCGCTTGACGACCGTCATGGGCCAGATCCACGCTGAACCCTTTTTGTTTGAGCGCCTTCGAAAGTACCCAGCGGATACTCTCTTCATCATCGGCTACCAGTATTCTGTTGAGCGGCATGGGGAACCTCAGTTATAAAGTTTATCGTACGAGCGGCAGCAGGACCGTAAATTTTGAGCCGTGCCCCGGATCCGATTCGGCCTTGATCATGCCGCGATGCTCCGAGACGATTTTGTGACAGATGGTTAGTCCCAGGCCGGTGCCACCGGATTTGGTGCTGAAGAATGGTGTCCAGATGTTCTCCAGATCTTTCTGCGGTATGCCGGGGCCATCGTCACCAACCTCAATGGCAACCATCCGGGAGTGCCGCTGGTTCTGGGTCATTCGATAATCGGAAAGCACCCTGCTCGTCACCGTCAGGCGCCCGTCAATACCCATGGCGTCGATGGCATTGCAGATCAGGTTCAGAAACAGCCGGGTCAGCATCTCCTCATCAGCCATTATGTCCGGAATACTGGGATCGAAATGCTGTATGAACGCGATCTCCCGGTCGGCGACACTCTGTTTCTGCAGCAGCAGGATATCCCCCAGAACCTTGTGCAGATTAACGGGAGCGAGCCTGAGCGCGCGCGGTGAGGCCAGTTCCAGCAGTTCGCGGATAATATGGTCGATCCGCTCGGTCTCACGGATCATGATCCTGGTGTAATCGAGCATTTCACTGCCGGGGGCAAATTCCCGTTCAAGAAGCTGGGCGGCACCCTTGATCCCTCCCAGCGGGTTTTTGACCTCGTGGGCCAGACCGGCGGCCAGTGTGCCGAGCGTGGAAAGACGGTCGGCCTGCCGTACGGCGGCTTCCAGTTCGCGGATATAGGTGATGTCCTTAAGCGTCAAAATTGCGCCGATGTTTTCGCCGCTTCCTTCTACCAAAGGATAGCAGGTAATGGCAACCGGCGTAATCTTTCCGGTAGAGCGGACCACGACATTCTCGTGGTCCGAGATTGTGATGCCGGTGCGCATGGTTTTGGTGAGCATCTCGATCAGGGTAGTCTCAAGTGTGAACAGTTTTTCGAACGCTGCTCCGAGAGCCTGCCGCTGTGAGAATCCGGTGATCTGCTCAGCCGCAGGGTTGCACAGGGTAATCCGGCCGTTGCTCCCCACGACGATCACGCCATCACCCACACTGTCGATTACCGTGGCGTAGTAGTCATCACGCGTTTTCTGTTGTTGTTCAGGTTGCATCTATCTCGTCCGGAACATGGCCCGGGGTGCCCGGTATGTTCCGTATCCTTTCCGTCAATGATTGAATATCCTGAATCGAACCTGCTGCGTTGGCCGCCCGGCGGATTTCGGACGCTCCGGCAAATCCCTTGGCATACCAGCCGATATGCTTTTTGATTTCCCGGACGGCAACCGCTGCGCCTGACTCCCCAATGAAGAGCGCCAGATGTTTCTCAATGGTATCGGCCCGTTCGCCGGTACTTGCCGGGGTGTAACGACCGGAGGCGGCCAGTTCCCGTACCTGTCTGAAAATCCAGGGGGCGCCGAGCGCGCCGCGGGCAATCATAATGCCGTCGCAGCCGGTTGTTTCGAGCATCCGGAGGCAATCATCAGGGGTAAACAGGTCTCCGCTTCCAAGTACCGGGATAGACAGCGCCCGCTTCATCTCCGCAAGCTGCGTCCAGTCTGCCAGACCGGAAAACATCAGGCTGCGGCTGCGGGGGTGAAGGGTAATGGCATCACATCCTTCGGCCTCGGCGATCCGTCCCACTTCCTGAAAAACGTTGTCGCCGCAGTGCCAGCCGGAACGGATCTTGATCGTGAGCGGCAGTGTGGTTGCGGCACGTACCGCACGGACGATGGCGGCGATTTTAAGCGGTTCCAGCAGCAGCGCACTGCCGGCTCCGGTCCCAACTACCTTGCGTACCGGACACCCCATGTTGATGTCAATGAGTTCGCCGTATCCCTCAACCATGCGTGCCGCTTCTGCCAGGTCGGCAGGCTTGTCGCCGAACAACTGGATACCGAGCGGCCGGTCCCCGGAAGAGCTCTTCAGGAGTGCCAGCGTTTTTGTTCCTTCGCGTACCAGGCCATTGACACTGACCATTTCGGTAAAGGCAAACGATGCTCCAGCCGTGCGGCAGATCAGGCGGAACGAATGATTTGTAATTCCCGCCAGGGGTGCGAGCACGACGTTGTGCGCAAGGACGAGAGAGCCAATTGTTAATGGTTTTAGCATGATACACACTGACGATGCGAACCGGGTGGGAGAAAAACGGTCTTCATGTGCCTAAATTTTGGGCATAGTAGCACAGTCGGGATAAATGGCAAGAGCAAAAAACAGATTTCTATTGCCAATCGGACAATTTCCGTTTTTAATAGCTCTAAACCATGTTGTTGGAATAAGGAGAACTGCCATGTTTGGAATCGGCATGCCGGAAATGATAATTATTCTCGTGATAGCCCTGATTGTCATCGGCCCGCACAAATTACCCGAATTGGCCAAGTCATTGGGAAAAGGGCTTGCAGAGTTCAAGAAGGCTTCGGAAGGATTTCAGCGATCCGTTCAGGAAGAGGCGAACAAGGCCGAAGAGCCGGTGCCCCAGGTAAAGGGCGCCCCGGTTACGACAGAACCGATTTCGGTTCACGCTTCGGCGGAACCGCAGCCGGTTGAAAAGAAAGAAACTCCTCACGCGTGACAGCGGCTTCGCGGAATACTGATGAACGGTGAGAGCCGGGTTCCCCGGCTCTCATTCTGTTTGTGGTACTGCAAATGGCACTATTTTACCTGGATGTTGATCTGTTTCGGTTTCTTTTCTTCTTTTTTGGGAAGCGTGATAGTCAGTACCCCCTTGTCACAACTGGCGGCAACTTTCTCCTGATCGATGGTTGCCGGCAGAGTGAAACTGCGCTGGAAGCTGCCGAAATACCTCTCGATGCGGTGGTAATTTTCCTTTTTTACCTCGTCCTCATGTTTGCGCTCCCCTTTTAGAATCAGCGTGCTGTCTTCTATACGAACCTCAATGTCTTTCTGATCCACGTCGGGGAGCTCGGCTTTTATGACAATGGAGTCGGCTGTTTCATATATGTCGACTGCCGGTTGCCAGAGTCCCTCTTTGATATCTTCACTGGGGAGATCGTGATTCCAGGAAAGGTTGAGAAGCCGGTTCATCTGGTCCTGCATGGTGCGCAAATCCCGGAGCGGGTTGTACTTGACAAGTGCCATGGCTGTATCCTCCTTACGAGTTTGTTTGCTTTGGGCAGTGCCCTGTTACGGAAAATGTAATCACGATTTCTAAAATGTCAAGCCATGGTAGTCTCTGCCGGTTATCCGCAGGTCTGTTGCAAAAACGCCAGACTTTTCAATCTTCTGGAGGAGTGGGTGGCCAGCGACTCATCCAGGAGGATACCGGCCGTCAGGAGTGCCTCGGCATCAAATGCCGTCTGTCCGAACCGGCTGGTGGCCAGGCAGAAATTCAGGCTGTTCAGGGCGGATGATGGTATCTGGCGCCCGGTTGCGGCACAGAAACGGCAGACCAGCTCACCCCCCTGCTGCATCATTGCGCCACGTTCGCCGAATGCCGAGCCGCAACGGCTGCACTCCGCCAGCGATGGCCGGTAGCCGAGGATGTTCAGCAGATTGATTTCAAACATTCTGCGGTCTGCAGTTTCAACGTATCCGGAGTCCAGTTGCTCAAGATAGGCGGCCAGCAGGCGGTACAGCCGCGGGAGCGGGTGTCCTTCCGGGGTGAGGCACTCCACCAGTTCGCAGGAATATAACCCGTGGGCAATGGCGCCGAGTTCACTCCGGATCCCGGAATAGAGCGTGATGACATCGGCGCTCTGCAACGGAGAGAGCCCCTCCTTATGGTTTAGCTGGAGTTCGATCCGGGCAAACGTCTCCAGGGCCGGTCCGAAGCGTTTGCGGCTGTTACGGGCACCGCGGGCAAACCCTTTTAATCGGCCATGTTCCAGCGTGAACAGCGATACGATCCGGTCGCGTTCGCCGTAATTGGAGGTTGAAAGCACGAAGGCTTGAAGTTTTTCCGGACGCATGATGTTTTTGCGACTCCCGCAGGTGAGAATGTGGAACGGGCTGAACAACTATGCTACACTTCGCACTACTCATCTCTTTATAACACAGGTTACCCACATGATAGCATCTGAAACGCTGGCCCGGCTCGAATTTGACAAATTGCTCGCCGAAATTTCACAACATGCCTACAGTTGCTGTACGGTTGAGCGAATCAACAGTATCCGCCCGCTGAACGACCTTCAGGAGATCAGGACAATATCGGGGCGTATTGCGGAAATTCGCGCTCTTGATCGTTCCGGCATTTCGCTCGCTTTGGGGAGTTTTGATGATGTCCGTCCCTCGCTTGAACTTTTGAGGCCGGTCGGTGCCATTCTGCCTCCGCTCGAACTGCTCCTGTTTATTCCGGTGCTGCGTCTGTATGCGGCACTGTCCAGGCAATGCTCACCTCGCGACGACATTTCGCTGCTGAAATCACTACAGCCGCAGCTGCGTGGTTTTCCCGATATTCTTGAGCCTCTGGTTGCGTCGATCGACAGCGACGGCAGCATCATGGATTCCGCCTCTAAGCTGCTGCGGGAAACCCGCCGCGCCAAACGGGGGCTGGCGGCGCGAATCAGAAAAAAAATTGAGGAGATTGTTCAGGCCAACGGCATTGAAAAGTTTCTTCAGGATGACTTTATCACGCAACGTTCGGGTCGCTGGGTTATTCCGGTACGGATGGATTCGAAGGGGATGGTCAAAGGGGTGGTGCATGATGTCTCTTCGTCGGGCGAAACTGCCTTCATGGAGCCGCTGGAGATCATCCCTTTCGTGAATGAGCTGGAAAATTTGACCGCCGAAGAGAAGGCGGAAGAGATCCGTATTTTGCGGCAGCTCTCCAGCTGGTTGCGCGAAGACGCCGATCAGATTGCCGCTTGTTTTGACACGCTGCTGGAGTTGGATCTGCTGAACAGTATGGCGCGTTTTGCCATTGAATTTGATCTGGAGCCGGCTGCGATTAATGAATCCGGAGAACTGCATCTGGTGGATGCGCGTCACCCGCTGCTGTTGATGATGCGGAAACGGGGCGTTTTGAGGACGGTTGAACCGCTCGGACTCGCGTTGGGCGGGGGTGAGCCGGACTCCGCTACGGTCATGGTCATCACCGGCCCGAATGCGGGGGGTAAAACCATTGCCCTCAAGACCGCCGGAATGCTGACGCTGATGGCGCTTTGCGGTATGCCGGTGCCTGCCGGACCTCGTTCCACCTTTCCATTGATTGGTTCGCTTCTGGTCGATATCGGCGATGACCAGTCGATAGAGCAGAGTCATTCCACGTTTTCGGCTCACGCTGCCCGGATCACGGCCATTCTTCAGCAGAGCGGCGCGCGCAGCCTGGTGCTGCTTGATGAGCTGGGCGCCGGCACCGAACCGCTCCAGGGGGCGGCAATCGCGTGCGGCGTGCTGCATGAACTGCAGCAGCAGGGAAGCATGGTTATTGCCACCACACACTTGAGCGATATCATCGGTTTTGTTCACCAGACTCCCGGCATGAGTAACGCGGGCATGGCCTTTGACGATGTCACGTTCACACCGCTCTACCGGTTGATCGTCGGCGAACCGGGACAGTCGCATGCCGTGGAGATTGCCCGTCGTTTCGGGATGCCGGAACGGGTAATCGCCTTTGCCCGACGGATGCTCGGCAATGCCGGGAGCGAATTTGCGGGGCTGTTGACCGAATTGCGTCAGCGCCGGAATGAATATGAACAGCTTCGTGCTTCGCTTCAGGATCGGGAACGTTCGCTTGACCGGCGGAGCGCCGAACTGGAAGCGCGTGCCGACGAGGTACGATTGATCCGTAAAGAGGCTGCCGAAAAGGGATGGCATGAGGCCAGGGAGCTGATTTCGACCACCAGGAGAAAGATGAATCTCCTGCTGGAGGAGTTGAAACGGGAAAAACGGACCGAGGTCGTCGAACAGATCCGGCATACCGGGGCTGAACTGACGGTACAGCTCAAGCCGCTGGGTGAACAGACGGAGCTGTTGCCGTTGACATCTGTCAAATCAGGCGATCCGGTGCATATCCGGTCATTGGGGTGTGATGGTGTTGTCTTGTCGGTTGATGTGCGGAACGGCAAGACGCGGGTCAGGGCCGGGCGGATGGAGCTGGATGTGGCGCAGGCGGAGTTGGCAAAGCCGCTGACAAAGGGTGACGGGATGAAAAAGTCACAAACCGGAACCTGGAAAACCACCGTTGAAGAGAGCGAACAGCGTGAACTGAAGCTGATCGGGATGCGGGTGGGTGATGCGCTGGCAGAGCTGGAGCCGTTTATCAATCACGCTGCCGCCGCCGGTTTACGCAAAGTGCGGGTCATTCACGGGGTAGGCACCGGACGGCTGCGGGATGCCGTGCGCGAAGAACTGGGGCGGCACCCGCTGGTGGAGGAATACCGGTCGGGCGAGCCGCACGAGGGGCGGGACGGGGCCACGGTGGTAACGCTCAAGGTTTAGAGGTGAGTCTCCTTAACCTATTCTGACCGAGCGCATCGATATGGATCCGAGCGGTACCCCTTCGGCAAAGAATGATACCGGTTCGTCCGGCTGTTGCAAGGCCAGGACGTACAATAGCGGCAGGTAGTGCTCGCTGGTCGGAATGGAGAGGCGGGCTGCCTCGCCCAATGTCGCGTACTCCACCAGTCGGTCATGCTCACCCGCCATAATCAGCTCGGCGGCCATTTGATCGAATTCCGTAGCCCACGGATACGGCTCACGGGCATCCCACTGCAACAGACGCAGGTTGTGGACGATGTTGCCGCTCCCCACGATCAGTATCCCTTCACTGCGCAGCGCCGCCAGTTTCGCGCCAAGATCGAAGTGGAAACGGGGGGGCTGCGTCCGGTCGAGGCTGAGTTGTACGACCGGGATGTCGGCAGACGGGTACATGCGGCGCAGTACCGACCAGGCGCCGTGGTCGAGTCCCCAGGAGTCGCCGGTATCCAGTCGTACTGCGGTTGATGTGACGAGCGACCGCACCCGCTCGGCCAACTCGGGTGATCCGGGCGCCGGATACCCCACCTGGTACAGTTCCTCGGGGAAGCCGTAAAAGTCATGGATTGTCTTCGGCGCTGTCATCGCGGTGATGACTGTTCCATCGGTTTCCCAGTGGGCAGAAATACAGAGTATGGCGCGCGGGCGAGGGATCGAAGCTACTGCTTCACGCCAGGCTGTTACGTAAGCGGTCTCCAGGATGGCGTTCATCGGATTGCCGTGGCCGACGAACAGAGCCGGCATAAGAGGTGTAACGATCATTTATTGTCCTTCAACAGCCACACGGTCAGTTGTGCCACCGTATGCTGGAACTTGCGGCGCGTCTCGCGGATCACGAACGGCACGTCACGCGGTTCGCCCAGCAAGCTGAAGTGCGGCGCCAGCGCTTTTTTCAGCCCGTCCAGCGACCAGACCGGTTCGCCCGCCTCGCGGCATCCCCCCAGCCACTCCTCTTTTTTCGTGTATTCCTCCAGCCAGGTATAGGGTGATGTGATCACCAACACTCCTCCCTGATTCATCCGTTCGTGAATCATGCCGAGGAACTTCCGCGGCGAGTAGAGTCGGTCGATCAGGTTGGCGGCCAGTACCAGATCGTAGCCACTGAATTTTTCCGGGAGGTTGCAGGCGTCGGCCTGGAAAAACTGCACCCGGTCGCGGACCCTGTCCAACCCCAGTTCCACCAGGTTGATTTCGTGGAAGGAGACGATTTCTCCCTCCTCCGGCAGGGTGTAGCGGAGCGAGCTCTCCCCCTGCATCCGGGCTGCGAGGCGGAAGAAGCGGGTGGAGAAATCCAGCCCGGTCACCTGTTCAAAACCACCCTGCGCCAGTTCAAACGCTCCCCTTCCCAGGGCACACCCCAGATCGAGGGCATGGCCGAATGTGCGTCCCTGCATCTGCTCCAGGCAGATGGATGCACAGGTTTTCGGGAAATTGGCCACGCCGAAATGCTCCGGTCCGTAGTGGGCGTCGCAGTACTGGGCCGCCAGGGTATCGCTTTCGTACAGGTCGTCGTGTATGACTACCGGCGCGGCGCTCTCCACGTAGCGGAAACCGGCATGCTGGAAGAAGTGCCGCCGGAACGCGTAGCGAGAATCCCGCGTTGCTTCGTTGCCGGTGGAAATCCATGAGCCTCCCTTGATCAGGTTGTGTCGGGTGTCGAAGGTTGGGGTGGAGAAGTCGTCGTACCACGGGTGGATTTCAAAGCCATGGAACGGGTATATCGGTGTTTCGGTCCACTGCCAGACGTTGCCGAGCATGTCAAAGAAATCGCCGCATTTGAAACGGTCAATCGGGCAGGATGAGGCCCACCGGGCAAGATTGATGTTGCCCGGCGCCGTGTCCAACCAGGGCTGGTCCGGGATACTGCAGATATCCCGCAGCCGGTTCCATTCGTCCTCGCTCGGCAGGCGGATCTGCGCGCCGGTTTGAGACGATTTCCAGTTGCAGAATGCCTTGGCTTCAAGGTAGTTAACCTCAACCGGCCAATTCCAGGGAAGATCGATCTCGCTGGCCATGGTGCGCAGCTTCCAACCCTCTCCGGCCTTGATCCAGAAGAGCGGATACTCCGCCTGTTTGAATTCGCGCCAGTGCCACCCTTCCTCGGTCCACCACTTCTGCTCGCGATACCCTCCCGCCTCGACAAAAGCCAGATATTCCCGGTTTGAGGTGAGGTGCTCTGCCGCCAGGAAATCCGGCACATCGGCTGCGTGTACGCCGTACTCGTTATCCCAGCCGTAGAGCGGGTGACTCTTTGTCTTACCGAGGGTGACGGTGCCTCCCGGCACATTCAGGAGCCGGTTATCAGGCGGCTCGCCCGACTCGGTGCAGATATCCCACAGCGGCAGCTGTTGTACCTGATCAATGGGAAGCTGACGGATCAGCACCGACGAGGTTTCCAGGTGAATGCGCTGGTGTTCGATTCCCATTATGATTCCCCAGAACGGGTTCTCCCAGGCAATCGGCAACGTCAGTGGCAGGGTGCGGATCAGGTTGTCCATCAGAGCGCGGGCCTGGTCGCGATACTCCTTGACCTGCCCGCGGGTGGGCCAGTCGTAATGGGATTCGTTCAGGTCGTCCCACGACATCTCATCCACTCCCACGGCAAACATGGATTCAAAACGGGGATTGACGCGCTGGTCGATGACTTTAGCAATGGTCAGCTTGTTAATGTAAAATGTCGCGGTGTGGCCGAAATAAAAGATCAGCGGGTGGCGCAACCGGTCGGCCCGCAGGTAAAAGGTGTCGTCGTATCGGAGTGTATCGTAAAGTTTTTCGTCGATATCGAAGGTGGCGTGGAAATACGCCAGGATCTCAGCCCGCTTCTGCTCCGGGTCGCCTTCGTTGAGGATGGGGGTGTGGATGTTGCGCAGTTCCATGGCTGGTCTCCTTTTCTGCTTATACTCTTTTGAGCGGGTGCCCAGACATCCAGTCGCGCAGGGCTGCGTCAATACGAGACTGCCAACCTGCTCCGGTAGATTTGAAGTATTCGACTACATCGGATGATAAGCGGATGGCAGTAGGTATCTTGGTCGTCTCTGCCTTTGGTCTACCAGGTTTGCGAACAACTTTTGCCGACACAAAGAAATTTTGCACCTGTGCCGGATCGTTAGGATCATACAGGTCTGTATCAGGATCGTATGCGATAGGGGAGTCGGTTGCAGCATCATGCCGTACCTGTTCCCAGTCAGTCTTTGAATTCTTTTTCGAGCCAGGCATGGTACGCCTCCCTTTCGTTATCCCGCCGGACCGTGTCCGTACGTTTACAATGTATGTAGCCAATTACGGTAATTCCCGGTTCAGAAGTTTACTCAGTTTTATAAAATCATACGGTTTCTGAATAAAATTCGAGCCTGAATCTGATGCTTCACAGAGTAATACGTTATCAGCCGAATATCCTGAAGCGTAAATACACTTAATGTCCGGTCTGATTTCTCGCACCTTTTCCATCATAATCCAGCCATTCATTTCAGGCATGACATAATCGGTTAGAACGAGGTCGATCTTGATTGACAGGTCACGAACCAACTCTAATGCAGCACAGGGAGTTGCTGCTTCATACACGGTATAGCCGATTTTATTCAGGAAATTTGATGTAACGGATCGTACCGGATGCTCGTCCTCAACAAGCAATATGGAAGAATTACCTGCGTATACAGTGTCATTAGTCTTGGCAATCTCTTTCGTAGGTTCATCATATCTTGGGATATAAACCTTGAAATTTGTTCCGGATCCGGGAGTGCTTGTGACATCAATAAATCCGTTATTCTGAGATATGATGCCGTAGACGGTAGAAAGCCCAAGTCCGGTTCCTTTCCCCACATCCTTGGTTGTAAAAAATGGTTCAAATATATGAGCTAACGTCTCACTATCCATCCCGACTCCGGAGTCGGCGAATGTTATCTCGACATAATCACCGGCTGCAAAATGAGCGATGGGACGGTGGCCACAGTTGTCCAACGTTACATTACGAGTTTCGATGCGTAATGTCCCGCCGTCCGGCATTGCATCCCGAGCATTAATTGCCAGATTCATGACAATTTGATCGAGTTGAGCAGGATCAATTCGGTTAGTCCAAAGGTTTTCGTCGGGCAAAAATGTAATTAAAATATTTTCACCAATGAGACGAGAAAGTGGTGGGATGGTTTCGGCGATACTATCATTTGCATTCAGATGTTGCGGACTGATTACCTGTTTCCGTGAGAATGCGAGCAGTCGTTGAGTTATGTCCCGGGAATGTTCAGCCGCACAGTTTATCTCTTGCAAATATTTCAGCACTTTGGACCTGTTATTAATCTCCATTTTGGCAAGAGAGGCAGCGCCCATAATTACCATAAGCTTGTTGTTGAAGTCGTGAGCAACTCCGCCGGCAAGCTGTCCGATTGCCTCCATTTTCTGTGAATGCTGTAACTGGTTTTCAAGCTGTTGCCGCTCATTTTCTAATCTGATGCTCTCGGTCATGTCTCTTGTAATGCCAATGAGCAGCGTAGTATCACCAGACGTAAGACTCTTTGAACTCACTTCAACCTGGAGAATAGTGCCGTCCTTACATCTTTCAGCGCCCTTTAAGTTGTAGAGCCCTTCCATAGAAGCCTTCTGAAAATGCAGTGGTAACAGAGTGACGTCATCAGGGACTACGATGTCTTTCAGATTCATGCGTTTAAACTCATCTTTGCTGTAACCAAGTCGGGAACAAGCTATTTCGTTAACTTCCACAATATTTCCGTCAAAATCGTGAATATATATGGCATCTACGACGTTATCGAAAAGGGTGCGGAACCTTGTTTCCGATTCGCTTAATGTCCGGATAAGCCGCTTTTGCTCTGTAATCTCGATTATAGCACCTACCAACCCTGATAGCTCCCCTTCTGCGTCATAGAAAGGCGCTTTGTAGAAAGTGACGTCATGCACAACTCCGTCACGTGAGACAACTGTACTGTCATAAATCTGCACTCCCCTTTCGGCATAAAGCTCCTGATCCTTTTTACCATATGCTTCCACCATCGCTGGAGATGCAACATCCAAAGCCGATTTGCCAATAATCTGTTCTTTTTCCATACCCAGAATATGAGCAAAGCTGCTATTACAGCCAAGATAGTGGCCATACAGGTTTTTGTAAAAGATGGGAATTGGAATCGTCTCTGTGACAATCTGCTGAAAATCAAGCCGGTGCTTCAACTCTTTTCTTTGTGATTCCAATTCCGCCAGCATGGTATTAAAAGCGCTGGCTAGAACGCCGATCTCATCTCCGGTTGTTACATTGATCCTTTCGGAGAGATGCCAGGTTCTAATGATCTCCAGGATATGACTATGAAGGACACAAAAGAGATCCACACTTTTTTTCGTGGAACTGAACAGAACGAGATTTGCAAGAAACAGGATTACTGAGTATATGAGGATTGTACTTGCAATCCCCTGCCACATTGTCGAATAAACGGAAGTTATTTCTTTATGGGAAATCAGAAAACCAATATTCGTCCCGGATGCATCGTGTAATGGAGATAATCCAACTGCAAATTTCTTCCCATTACTATTTTCGATACTTACTTTGAAGCCTGATTGTTGCTGTATTGTCGTTAGTAATCGGGAGACAAGTTTTTCAGTAATATTCCTGTCACTCGGATAAAGAATCGCGAAATTACCAACAAGTTTTCCCGATACGGATGTCGGCTGACTTAGTAAATACTCCGCATTCAATAGCACTGCCGAATCATTTCCGGAGTCTTTTTTCATACGTTCAAAAATATGGCCGATCTCTTCTGCAACTTCAATATAACCAATCATCTTGCCATTAAAGGAAACGGGACTGACACTCCGTAATGAGAAAAAATTCAAGCCAAGTTCAATGCCGCTGGCAATGTTGTTGGTAGCAGCAGCCCTCCTAAAGGTTTCCCTCTCCAGCTTATCTCCCGCTTGTTCAGGTTTATGGACACGGAGTAATACCCTGCCGTCAGGGGTAATAAAATACATATGAGTAATTTTACAGTTTTGACGTAACGTGGCAAAAATAGGTGTGGCCGCTGCCATAAGCTCTGTCTTATTGCGTGCCGCGAATGGTCTGAGCAGGGAGTCCGCATGTGCCAATCCTATGTGTACTCCTGCCAGAGTTACGACATCGGATGATTGGTTGTTTGCAAAGAGCGTGCTTTGATTTTGTGCAAAATCACTCAACCGATCCTCAAGCTGCTTCATTTCAAACGAGTAAACGATAACTCCCATTGAAACCGCGCTGAGAATGAAAAAAGCAATAATAATCAAATTAACTTTTTGCTTGATCGTGAGGTTCTGAAATTTCATAAGTCAGTCCCATCCGCCTGCATAGGAGGAAAT
>CAIYZD010000399.1 GCA_903930585.1 uncultured Geobacteraceae bacterium
AATACAAAAAGAAATGGCCCACAGCTATAAGCTGTAAGCCAGTGTTATTATTGGTACGCCCGGACCGATTCGAACGGCCGACACCCAGGTTCGAAGCCTGGTGCTCTATCCAGCTGAGCTACGGGCGCGTAAACAGTACACTTTATGTTTGGCCATGGTCAGTATTGGGGCTGACTGTTAACCCGTTTATTACCCGTTTCGATGGTAACCTTATATCCTGTTTGTGCCTGGAAGTCAAATGCTATACCCTCCTATGAAAATGGCACAAAATTGTGAGTGGGTATCGCTTATCGCCACGAGTCAGTGTCCCTTCCTTTAATCTCTGATTTCCAGCTCATCTGCAAACAACAGAGTTTCTTTTAAACCACATGTACTTACGGTGTGATAGCAAGTCTGGAAACCCTTACCATTCCGCGTCGTAAGATAAGTGAGTTGATGATGCTTACGCCTTTGGAGGCGGAGAAAACCGGGTCATACCCCCCCAGGAGGGATACGCTGATTGGTCGGTTTGCATCCAATACTTCTGCAAAGTCGAGAGTAACAATCTTGATGGTATCCCCATTATCAGCCGCCTGGTAAGCGGCTCTGACTGTCTGGTAGCAACTGCCGGGGATGCTGGTGTTGATGGCATTGCAGGGGGGAGAGTTTACTGCTATCTGCGTCGGGTCTGTGACGGTCTGATCGACGCCGGCATTGGCTGTAGGCGCCTGATTGATGCCTGAGGAGATTGTGAACGACTCGATGACCGTGCCGTCGGCGCGGTGGGCGGTAAAAAGCATGGTGTTGCCGTTGATGTCCAGTTCCGTGTGGTGGTTGGACTGGTCGGTCCGTACGATGTTGGGTTCACCGCTGGCCGGGGCATAGAGGGGGGCGCCGCCGCCTCCAAGGGTCAGATGCTGGATGTTATCAACCACGCCGCGTGCATAGTAGTGGTTATGGCCGCCCACGACCAGCTGCACGCCATACTGCCCGAACAACGGCTGCAGCAGGGTCTGCACTGCGATGTTGTTGCCATGGCTTCCCCCGGAAGTCCAACCCGGTTCGTGCAGCACCACTATCTTCCAGGGCTTGGTGGTGGCAGCCAGGTCACTGGAAAGCCAGTTCAACTGAGCCGAACCGGCGGTATAGGTGGTGTACTGGTCGACCATGGCCACATGCACCGGTCCGTAGTCGAACGACCAGTAGAAACCGGCAACATACGGCTCAGGGAAGTATTTCGCGAAGAGAGTGGCCGTTCCCTCATGGTTGCCACGTACGCCGACGACGGGTACTTCTGCCTGCAGGGCATGCAACTGGGGGTAGTCAGCCCCGGAAACGAACCATTCATTTGTCCAGTATGTCTCGCTGTTGCTCGTCACCCAGTCCCCGGCATGAAGAGCAATGGTCTGGAAAGCGGGGTCGTCAGCATAGGCTGCCCGTATCCTGCCCGCTACCTTGTTATGGTCTGCAGGGTAGGTGCGGGTGTCGCCGTAGGCAATCAGTTTTACGGCGGTTGCCGAGGCCGACGGCGCAGTGCGGAACGATCCGGCGCCGTACCCAACCACTTCGTAATAGTACACGGTGCCCGGCTCAAGCCCGGAAATAACCTGTTTGTGCTGGTAATCCGTGCCGTAGGTCTCTACGGATGCCTGCCCCATGGAGTAGTTTGTATCGGCGCCCCAGCGAATGACGTTGGTTTCGCCGGCATCTGTCTGCCAGAGCACGGTCATTGCGGTGTTTGATCCTTCAAAGATCGGGTAGGGCCCCTTCCTGATTCCGGCAGAGGCAGAGTTGCTGCAACAGAGGAGCAGGAGCAGAACGGCTATGCAGTGCAAGATCCTGGTCATTGGATTTCCTCCCCGCCTCCAACAAAAAATATTTACGGAGTTCACTTTCCGTACCGTTCGATAAACGACTGTACCTGTCGCGCCCTGTCGCCTGTTGACTCCAACTTCAGGTACCGTTGCCACAAAACGAGAGCTTTCGGGATGTCGTTCAGGTCGAAGGCGTATACATAGCCGCTGTTATAGAGGCTTTCGAGATTGTGCGGGTCGATAGTAACCGCTTTTTCAAAATTTGTCACCGCTCGTTGAAAATCGCCGGTCTGGCGAAACATGGCGCCCTGGTCATTCAGGGTATCGGCGTCATCGGGCTGTAAAGCAAGTGCGCGCTCATACGCCTTGATTGCCTGCTCAGGCTGATCGGTATCAAAATAGGCATTCCCCAACTCTCTCCACGTTTTCGCGCCGGCCTCTTTCGAGGAGGCCTCTTTTTCTAATTTTTCAATCAGGTGCCGCTTGTCGCTGTCTGGCTCCTTGTCACCGGTCCTGTCCTGTTCCTCTTGCTTCCCGGAGTCCCCACCGTCACTACCTTCTTCGGGTTCTTCGTCAGGAACCGGGCAGATGCGTTGCGCGGCGCTTTCAAGTAATGATCCGGGGAGTATCGGGTCAGTCTGTGTCCCTCCCGGCAGCCGTTTCAATCGTACACCTGAAGTGCCCAAAATATCGATCAAGCCGAGCAGTGCAGTCTGTTCTCCGCAGTCCAGTTCATAATATTCCAGGTGGGAGCGATAGCGCTTTTCCTTGTATGGTGCCTCTCTTAAGCGGAT
>CAIYZD010000400.1 GCA_903930585.1 uncultured Geobacteraceae bacterium
ACCGCTCTTCCCGCTTCCCACCGCAATACCACGGTTTTTTCGCTGTCATAGAGACATTGAGCGGGTACGCCGCCGAAATGGGCAAAGGCATCATGATGACGACGGATCAGAGTGAAGAAGTCCCGGCGCGGGGAGAAGTCGATAAAATGCCGCCTGGAAAAGCCAAGGATATAGGAGAAACATTGTATTTCCGCAGGGCCGGTTTTAAGGAATTTGATCCGATACGGACTCCAATCCATTTGGCCTTGAATACCTGGCTCGGTTTCAAAACGCACTATCGGCGTATGTTTGGGACCGGTGCGAAGTGAGCGCAGCCGATCACGCAAGATCGTGATGCCGCCGTCATAGCCGACAGCGGTTAGCTCTTCATAGAGGCGCAATCCGGTGATTCTGGGGTATTTCTCCAGAATCTTTTTGACGCTATTCTCAAACGGACCCAGCTTTTTGGACTTTGGCAGCGAACGGGCCGAACTCTTTACCAGCAGAATGTCATGCCCTTCGTCTCGCAGAGCATCATGCTTTCTGAGGATGCTGCGCACCGTGTTGCGACTGATAGCGAAGTGGCGGGTCAACGCTCGAATCGACCATCCCTTCTGTGTTTTCATAAGAACAAGCTGCTGTTCCAGATCTTCCCTGCTGTGGATAACGATGGCCATCGCTTTTGCTCCTTCCGATCAGGATTTGACGCTGCGAGACAGATCACGCAGCAAATCATGAACAGGAGCGAGACTGACTATCACCCGTGCAGAATCCTGCCGCAGTACTTTGTCCTCATGGGGCTTAAAGAAAATAAAGTCGGTGTCGAACAGGTGCACCACCTCCTGACAGATCTTTTCCAAACCAAAAAGGCGGCGGCGCATCTGTTTGACCTGAAAGCACAACCCTTGTTCGCCGGGTAGAGAAACTTTGATGTCACCTTCGGATTTAAGTGCCGTCTCGCGCGGGTTTTTCATGATGCTTTCATGCTCATTTTTCGGTCTGCTGAGGAGGGCGGCCACGACCAACCTGGTCTCCCGCCAGGTAAGGCGTTGTTCGTGGATGACCACCAGCAACCGTTCCTGGTTGCAGCGCTGCAACCGGGCCAACTCCGTACCAAGACTGGCAGGGAGAAGCCCGAGTCGAATACTCTCTTGCGCTTCATCAGAGAGCCGCTCGATCAGTGCCAGTCGCCGACAGACCCAGCTCTTGTGACAATTCAGCAGAGTTGCGATCTCAACCTGGTTCAAGCCATCCTCATGGCAAAGCGAATGCACCACCAGAGCCTCTTCCATACTGGTGATAGGGCGACCGACCCGATTGAGCAGCAGCATTGCTGCCTTGCACGCCCGCAGTCCCACATCCAAAGTCCGTACCGTCAACTCCTTTATCCCCAACTGACGGCCAGCTCTGAGCCGCTTAAAACCGTCAAGTAGTTCCGGATCTCCATCAGCGATCCGGCATACGACCACAGGAGTCTGCTGGCCGTACTTCACCATAGAACGAAGCATGGCTTGCTCTGCGACCGGATCGGCGATCCGAAGCGGGGCAAAACGCTCGCCAATCCTCGTGATCGGCATGGGCATCGTCTCTTGCACAACATGAGCTGGATCGGCGGTCATACCATGGTTCTCCTCAATGTGAAGGTTTATGCGTCCGGATAAAAGGATACCCCACCTGCCGACCCCAGGCCATCACCTCTTATAATTTGATCAGGGGGTAGTAGGCCGAAATCAGCTTGTATTCCAGGCAGTTGAGGCTTGATCACCTCTTGAACGCGTCTTACGAGTAGTCGGACGATATACTCAATGATTACAAGCTGTTGTGCCCCTATCACCTCTTGAACTACCTTCGGGGGATAGTCGAGGGGAGATACCCGTTTCGGGATAGGATTTAATGGTGGTGGTGAGACTGGGTTTGGGGGTGGAGATGATGGTGAATGAGAAACGGGGGCCAACAACTCCAGGCGACCTCGAAGATAACTCTCTCGAGCAACGAATCGGTTCTTCAAATTCCACTCGGCACACTTCCGGATATGCCATTGCCGTTGACATGCGGGAGTGCCGCAGGTCTTCTGTCTGTCACCAAGTCGGGGATCTGGGGAAAACCACTTCTTGCAGATCCGGCAGGGCCGCTTTATTCCAGAACGTTTTTGTTCCATTGTGTTCTCCCCCAATTTGCTTTCGGGAGAACGATGCATGATTTCTAAATGGAATGTAAAAAATGGTGGGGCAGTAAGAGGCGAGCGAAGGTGATTGCTAAAACGGTTAGGTGGGTCAACTAAACGGCGCTGGGTGGGTCAACACATTACCGGTGGTGGCAGATGACAACATTAGCCACCGGAATTGCCGTACTTGTTGCTCTGCATACACCTGCGACGGCGGCAAATTTCACTATTGATGATCCAGCCGACAAGATCGATAACCCGGCCGGCAGAATCAAAAACCCAGCTAACAAGATCGATAACCCGGCATCACGAATTGATAACCCGGCATCAAACATCTACAACCCTGCATCTCAGATTGGCAATCCGAATCCGCTATCTCCCCCAACCCAGCAACAAACTGCGGAACAACCCAAAGAACAAGCGCAGCCGCAAAATGAGACCACTATTCCACAGAAGCATTATCACTTCAAGACAGTTAAGGCGTACATACTTGAAGCAAAG
>CAIYZD010000401.1 GCA_903930585.1 uncultured Geobacteraceae bacterium
ATACCCAGGGTTACGCCGCAGCGATCCGTGAGTGTACGGTCTGCCATACGACCATGCCCACTACCGTCAACGGTGGTCCCCATGGTATGCATACAATCGGCCAAGCCTGGGTGAGCAGTCATCATAGCAGCAGCACATTCAGCACCGAGCCCAAGACAACCTGCTATGTCTGCCATGGCAGCACCAGCAGTGGCTCTCCTCTGGCTGTGGTCAAGGTGGCAAAGACCCTGAATGGGAAGACGTTCGCAGCCGGTACGCCGGTGACCTGCTGGAGCTGCCATAACGGTCCTAATCCTTAAACCGAACGGGTGAGGGCGGGCTTGCCGTAAGGCAAAGCCCGCCCTGTCTGTTCCAAAGTTTATTTTTTCTCCAAGCCCTGATTCTTCAGGGCTTTTTTTTTGTATTACTCTATCGCCTGGGAAGTGGCCCCGGAAATTTGAACAAGCCGGTAAGTGGAAAATCTGTTATAAATAATGCCCTCTAATTAAGCTTCTATACAATATTTTCCCTATAACAAACTTTTCCTGAGAGATAAATTTTGAACGACATTATTCCTGCACAAGAGTTAGCTTCCCGGTGGGACAGATGCAAAAGACTCCTGCATCAATTCATTCCTCAAGTTCAGGGGATACTCGTATTCTCTCGTTTAAATATTTATTATTTCAGCGGCTCATTTGCCAGTGGAGTCTTTTGGCTGCCTTTAAATGGTGAACCTGTCTTATTCTGCCGTCGTGGAGATGAAAGGGCGAAAATTGAGTCCCCTCTCCATCACATTTACTCATTTAAATCGTATAGGGACATCGAAACAATTCTTAACGATTTGGGTTATTCTTTGCCCAAAGTAGTTGCCGCTGAGATGAATGGACTGTCATGGGCCCTTTCAAACAATCTCACCAAACATCTTTCTGCCCAGTTGTTCGTGCCTGCAGATAAAATAATAGGGATGTGTCGTGCTAAAAAATCGGAATGGGAACTCAGTATCCTTCGCGAAGCAGGTTCCAAACATGGGAGATGTCTAACCAGGCTGCTGCCTCCTTTCCTTCATGCAGGAATAAGTGAACTTGAGATATGCCATAAAATTTCAGAACTATTCTTTTCCGAAGGCCATCACGGAGTTCTACGGATGGAAAATTATGGAGAGGAGGTCTTTCTTGGACATATCTCTGTCGGTGACAGCGCCAATTACCCCAGTGTTTTCAATGGCCCTGTTGGGCTGAGAGGCGTTCATCCGGCAACCCCTTATATGGGGGCTGCAGAGATTAAATGGACCGCCGGCAAACCGTTAATTATCGATAATGGATTCACTTTAGAAGGTTACATGACCGATAAAACACAAGTTTATTGGCTTGGTGATAAAAAAAATATTCCAACGGGTGCTTTAAAGGCACATGAGTTTTGCATAGATCTACAGGCTGAAATTGCCACGTTACTCAAGCCGGGCACACCACCCAGTGAAATCTGGAACCATTGCTGTGCTAAGGTTAAAAACTCAGAGTGGGGTGAAGGCTTCATGGGGTATGGAAAAAATAAAGTATCCTTTGTCGGGCATGGAATCGGGCTTGCCATTGATGAGTATCCCGTCTTGGCCTCAGGGTTTGATTTACCTCTTGAAGAAGGAATGACCCTGGCTGTTGAACCTAAGATTGGCATTCCCGGTTTTGGTATGGTTGGTGTTGAGAACACCTTTGAGGTGACAACTGAAGGGGGAAAGAGCTTGACCGGTGAACACTTCGATATCTTAGCGATAGCGTAATCATCGGGTCAACTGCGCACAGAGGCTATGTCGTTCTCTCAATCGTCGAGAGCTTGCCACTTACCTATCCGTTTGGCGAGGCCACGCAGCGAGTAACCGTCACGATAATCGAAAAAATTATA
>CAIYZD010000402.1 GCA_903930585.1 uncultured Geobacteraceae bacterium
CTGCGCCGATATGGGTTCCATAGGAAGGTCACACCGGTGATCCACTATTCGCCGCTGGCGAGCCGGGCTTGCGCCTGCTCTTTGAGGGGAAATTCCCGGATTTTATAAATGTGAAAGAACAAGGTGCTGAATAGTTACAACCTTTATTCAGTTCACTGTAAACATTGATGGCACCTTTGTGACCTCGGATTATGCCGTGTACAGCAGCCATCCCTAAACCTCTTCCGGTGAACTTTGTAGTGAAGAACGGGTCAAATATTTTTTCCTGAGTCTCTTTGTCCATGCCGCATCCGGTGTCACATATTTCGAGACAGACATACTCACCGGTACTTATATTATCCTTAAGCCAGAAGGCTTCCAGATACTTTTTGTCGCACAACATTGAACCGGTAGTAATTGAAATGGTACCACTGCTATCTCCAATTGCTTCAGATGCGTTAATGACCAGATTCATGATGATCTGCTGAATCTGTGTGGTATCAGCTTCCACCGACGGTAGAGTCTGTGACAGGTTGAACCGCAACTCCACTTTCTTAGAGATGGATACTTCCAGCAAGTGGATCATCTCTTTCAGCAGCTGGTTCATATCCAGATTTTTAATAACAAATTGTCCTTTACCAGAATAGGCAAGCATCTGTTTTGCAAGATCGGCAGCCCGTATCGCAGCCTGTTCGATCTTGTGCAGGTTTTCGACGCCGGGTGTTTCGGGAGTCATCCGCATAAGTGCCAGATCGGCGTTTCCTATGATCGAAGTGAGGATGTTGTTAAAGTCATGAGCAATACCGCCAGCCAACACACCCAGGCTTTCCAGTTTCTGAGAGTGAAGGAGTTGCTTTGCCAGATTGTCTCGATCGAGTTCAGCCACCTTTCGTTCAGTTATATCTTTGGCCGCTCCGAATAGTACCAGTTCGCCTTCTTCATCCCCCGCTACGCAACGGCTTGCTTCCTGAATCCAGGATGTCAGCCCATCTTTTGTCAAAATTCTGAATTCTTTCTGTTTAAAATCACCGGGCACAAGGCTAAAAAGATAGGACATTACGTCCGGTTTGTCTTCGGGATGAACGAGGGGAAGCCAGCAGCCAAACTCATAAATTTCTTCAACACTGTATCCAGAAATGGAGCCTACCGAGCCACCAATCCATTCAATACGGAAAGGCTCTGAGCCTTTGCGAGTGCATCGGTGTACGTAATCAGACGTAAGTCCGGTCAAACTACGATAGTTTTCTTCACTGGTTTGCAGCTGCTCTTGGTTCCGTTTGCGCTCGGTTATATTCCGGGTTATCCCAAGCAGAGCAGTTATTTTGCCTCGTTCATTGCGAAACGGAACTGCGTGTGTTTCCAGCCAGATATGCCGCCCTTTGAGGCCGATTGTTTCAAATTCCAGTGTTCCGGGTATCCCCTGAAAGACCTGTTTCGTAAGAGCCATAAAAGCAACCCTGTATGGTTCAGTAACCAACGAACAGACACATGCCCCTTTCACCTGCTCAAAAGTGTCGGCCTCGATCATCTCAAGCCCTGCCGGGTTCATCATGAGCAGATTACCGTCAATGTCGAGCATTTTGATGCACTCTGGCTCAGAATCAACGATAGTTGACAAGAACCGCTCGCTTGTTGCTAAAGCTTCTTCTCTGAAAACGAGCTCAGCTTCAATCTGTTTACGGTCGGTGATGTCACGATTACTGCCACGAGACCCTTGGAATATGCCGGAACTATCAACTATTGGACGACAGACATGATCTATCCAGTGGATAGTTCCATCCTTATGGATAATCCTAAAGATAGTAGGCTTATCGAATTCTGTTCCAGTATTAGCTTCATATCTATGCTCTTGAAATTTTGCCCGGTCTTCCGGATGAATGATTTGAAATAGTAAGCCAGCGTCATCAAAAAATTCAGCCGCACTGTGTCCGGTTATCTGCAAGCAGGATGGGGACACATAGAGAAAAGTGTCATCTGGGGCAATCCAGAACTCCCAGTTATAGGTATTGTCGGCAATGATGCGATATATTTCTTCCTGTTTTGCGAGCTTCTTAAAGTTCCTGTATTCATTTTGTCTGGCTCGGTAAATTATCCTCAATGATCCGGACGTGAGAATAATTGCAAATAGGAGCAGTGCTGAAATCTTGATTACCTCTCTCCACCAATTTGCGAGATATTCCTGGCTTGATATGCCGACAACAATATAGAGAGGATGGTAACCAATCTTTCGAAAAGAGACCGTTCGGGCAATATTGTCCGACCCGGTCGGTGTATAATACGATGCAGCTGTTTTTCCCTCTGCCAGCAACTTTTGCAGCTCTTTTGAAACCGGTCTTTGTCCGATTGCTTTCCCGGATGGATCAACCTCTGGATGGCGGGCAATCAGCGACATCTGCTCGTCTCGCAGTGAAATGACACTGCCTTTCCCAAGTCTGATTGAGGCAAACGTCTCGTTAAACTGTTCAAGGGGAATTGATGCAATGACTACAGCAGAAAAGGAACCATCAGGATTGTTAAGCCGACGAGCGACGATAATGATCCATTTTTTTGAAACTTTTCCTATCGAAGGTTTGGAAATGACCAGTCCAGCCTGAGTCGCATCGCGGAAGCGGTTAAAGTATTCTTGGCCAAGCGCGGTTCTCTGAACAACTTTCCCGTCAAATCTACCTTTACCATATATGACGGTACCGCTTGGATCGGCAATCCTAAATGCCACTACATGGGGTGAGTGTGCATTCAGGCTCTGGAGTAAGGAATTCAATCTTTTTTCATTGATGCCGCCTTCTGTCAGTTGCCGTTCGTACTCATCCTTAAGAGTTAGCAATCCAAGGTCACTCTCTTTGATAATACCAAATATATTCTGTTCAAGAATCTGGCAGATGTTTCGGGTCGTAGTCTGCGCTTCAGACTCAGCTTGGATGCGCTGATGATATAGGGATATACCAGCTAACGTTGCAAAAATCAGGTTGGTTAGCACTGCGCCGATGACAATGATTTTAGTAATTGCAACGTTTCCAAGAGCAGTTTTTGCAGTATTGCTCATAAGAGCCTTTCAATCAGGAGGTGTATATGTAATACCGGAAATACTATTGGCATTAATGTCACAATACTGAAATATATCATCAATATCGCAGAATGCTACTAAGTTGGGTTACGACAATGATTCGTTCTTTTTGGGACCATATCCTGAAAACTCCTGAAAGCGGTAATCTCGCCGGGAAGAGGGATTACGCCACGATTCTACTGTTAGCCCCAAAAGTAAACGTTCAGACTGAGTACCTGGTGGGATAATAGAAGCTCAGGTCTCCAAAAATACCAGAGGCCTGAGTTGAAGAGAAGCTTAAAGTTAGTTGGGGAAGTTCGGATCAGAGGCCTTGTCAACTATTCTGTGTAGATCTTCATCCCGTGGCTGGGGTTATGACGGTTTCTATTTTCGCTTGAACTGAGAGAGAGGGCCAGAGATGGTTTACTCCCTGGCGGAATCTATCAGCATAACCAACCGTAATAAATGTCCATAAATTAGCAATTATTTTTTTGTACATATCCATATATTGGCTTGTTATTGAACTGCAAAAACCGCATGGAGAAGGAAATTATGGCTATATTTGGGTATGTGTCAAGCGTAAGCACGGAAGACCTGATGACAGAGATCCAGCCGCTGGATATTGAGAAAGCCGGATTCAGCATTGACTACTGGTTTGCTGATGAAGGAATCAGCGGTAAGACTTGCGCGGCCCAGCGACCTCAGTTCAAAGTGTTGCTCGGGCAGATCCGTGACGGGGAAACGCTTGTGGTCAGCAAGCTGGACCGCCTCGGCCGAGACGCCCAGGATGTCGGCGGGACCATCAAAACTCTTGCTACCCGCAAAATTGAAGTCATCGTATTGCAGTTCGGGAAGCTTGACCTTGCTTCTCCAGCCGGAAAGTTAATGTTAAATATGTTGGCGGCCGTTGCAGAAGTGGAGCGGAACTTGTTAGTTGAGCGTACGCAGTCCGGACTTGCCCGCGCCAAGAGCCAGGGGCAGATACTTGGGCGTTCGGTCAAGACGACGTCAGCCCAACGGGCGGTGATTGCGGATATCAGGGGCGATCCGTTACGTCATTCTTTGACCGGTGGTTGAGCAGCCATTTCACAACCTGCCAGGGCGCAAGCTTGGCGGCTGAGTTTGCAAAAGTGCGCCGTATGTCACGCAACTGAAAGTATAGTGGCATCCCAGTATTCGTCCTGTTTGCTACCTTCTTTCAGGTGAAGTTCCCTGATTTTGGCTTGAGTGAATGCGAAGTGATTTGTATGTGGTTTCTCGGGCGCTGGCATGGCGCAACCTCTTACATGCAACCTATTTTTTTTCTATTTTGCCATAGGTTGCATATAAGGTGACTACATAAAAAATAAATAGGTGTCAAAGAGGGTCATAAATGAAACGTTAAACTGAGTAATTACGCGGTATATGGGTATAAATGGCAATACATGAAAACGATTATCCGATCTTCACCGTCTTATATAAAAAGTTTTTAAATCGGAACAGTTGCCGCTGTCCCTCTTCCTTTGATACTCCATCGGTAAATGCTTTCAGATAGCGTGCTACGACCGGCATGGTCTTGCCGGAACGCGCCTTAGCCTTGTCAATCACCAACCGCACTGTTTCGCGGGAAATATCGTTTTGCGAGTACGGCTCGTAAATATCCGACCAGAAATCTCCGCCGGCCTCTATTTTGTCGATCAATTCTCCTGCCACCTGCTCATCAAGATCATGGGCAACCGATTGTCTTGTGCGCGATTCCAGGCTGCCGGTGCCGACAATGGCCTCGCTGATCGCCTCGCCCGTTATGGCGCTTTTGCGTCTGAAAAAGAGGGCGCGCAACAGGATACTGCGTAACTCCCGGATATTCCCCTTGTAACTGTGGCGCATGAGGATATCTTTGGCTTCTTTCGTCAGATAGGGTGGCTGGTCCCCCGTATCGGTTTCCGCGCGGTAGGTGCGGTAGAGCTTGCCGAGAAAATGGACTGAAAGGTCCGGAATATCTTCTCGGCGCTCGTTTAATGACGGCAGGCGTATCGAAAGCTCTGAGAGGCGGTGATAAAGATCCTCGCGGAAACGACCGGCAGCAATCTCGTCGGCAAGATTTTTGTTGGTCGCCGCAACCAGCAAAACCCTGCTGTAACGTTCGGCATTTTCGCCGAGCCGCATAAAACCGCCATTGTCGAGAAAGCGCAACAGTTGCACCTGGGTCTTGGGATCGGCGTCACCTATTTCGTCGAGAAAGACGATGCCGCCGATGGTCTCTTCCAGAATCCCGCGCCGGTCGGAATATGCGCCGGTAAAAGCCCCTTTTTTATGGCCGAATAACTCGGAATAGGTCAATTCACCGGAATATGCGGCAATATTTGTTTTCTTGACCGGCAATTCGCCGTTGGGATTAATTTCACGCCGATACAGCTCATTAAGTTTGTTGTAGAGGTTGTTGAAGAAAAACTCCTTACCGGAGCCGGTCTGTCCGGTGACCAGGATCGAGGGGAGTCCTATGGTGGCCTCCTGAAGAATGTTACGTGACCAGAACATGATCCTGTTAAAGAGCGGCGGCGAGACGGTATTGATGAAATCAACCATTTCCTGGGATTTTTGACTGTTGCCGATAATGTTTCCCAACCGGTAGGAAGAGACATGCGGATCCTTGTAAGCAACGTCGGTGGTAAGGCGGTTTACCTCGCCTTGAAGCCGCTCGATGCGCTGCAGATCCGATATGTGGCGCGCCGTCAGGGAGCCGATGATCTGCAATATGCGACGATGCTCTTCACGGAAGTAATCGTACTGAAGCGAGTTCAGGCAGATAACGGCAATAACTTCATCGTCGCAGATGATCGGTACCGCAATTTCACTCTTCAGAAGGGCACTCATGGAGCGATGGAAACCATCTCCCTGCAATTCCGCCTCAACACGGGGCGTAATTTTCGGCTGCTTGGTGAAGGCGACATATCCTGTCAGACTTCGTTCTTCTTTAGGCAGCTCACTGCCGCCAACCATGAGCGGCGGGATATATTTTTTCAACCACTCCTTGTTTTTGGCGCCGATAATGGTGCCGTTCTCGTCCTCCACTATCAGCCAGTTTGTGCCGTCCCGCTCAGCCACGACGGCGATGCTGCCGGTATCGGCGCCAATCAGTTCCGTTGCTTTTGAAAGCACCCTGGTTAGAAACGGCTGGAGATTTTCCGTGCGCTCATTCAGAAGATCACTGATTTCGGAGAGCACCCGGATTTCCAGATGTTCTCCACCAACCTCGCTGATAACTTTCTCAACCATTTCCGCATGGGTCTGCAACAGCCCCATCTCAAAATCGCTAAACTGGTACAACTCTTGAGAATAGTAATTGAGCAGACAGATAATGCGCCGTGTTTCCGGATTGAAACGCGGGACAACGTACAGGGAGCGAAGTTCCAGCGATTCGGTCAAAGCCCGCTTCTGGAGGTTATGTTGCGTCAAATCAGGTATAAACAACGGCTTTAACAGACGATCATCAGTGATCACTCCCTGATCGTTGATATAGTTTGAAATCAGTGACATTCCCTTGCGAAGATCCAGGGTTCCCAGCTGGTCGTACCTTTTCGTCAGATTTTCATCTTCCGAAAAACTGGCAAGATTTTCCAAAACACCGATAACACCTTCCTGATGGGTCGGAACCAAAACCGCCGCCAGTGAAACCTTCTCGATGAGCTTCACCGCCGATCTGACCATCATACCGGCCGCCTTGCGGGCCTTGAACTCTTCAAGACGGCGGGCCAACCGAACCTGTTGATGATAAATCCTCGCCTGATCAAGGGCATCGGCCACAATACCGGCCAGTTCTGCCAGTTGTGCCTTGATGCGTGCACTCAACATCCCGCCCCGGTGATCCTGGTCAATACAGAGGATTCCGATGGATTTCCCCAGACTGACAACCGGCATGACGTAGCTGGAGTTGAACCCGAATTGCACTGCAAATTCGTCATCGGAAGTATTTTTAGCCGTTCCGGAAAGTTTGTAATACACCGGGAACTGGCTGACAAAAACAGTGGAAACAACCGCTTTTTTCGAGACTATCGGAAATACGGTCTCAAGCAGCTCTTCCCCCTGTGGACCGGTAGCGTGAACACAGGTGAGCGCCCCTCGGGTCAGGTCTTCAAGATAGACGCGAACCTGTTCGCTCCCTGACAGTAATTTGGCGTTTTCTGCGAGGGCATAGAGAAGCTCCCCCAGATTTTCCTTGCCATAGCCGGCAATTGCAGTGTGAATTTCGTTGAAGCGGGGTGTGATCGGCATAATAAGCTCCTGAACGCAAGACAGTAAACTCGCATGAGTACAAAATATACTCAGTTGACTGTAGCGTGGGGGAAGAATCGGGTCAAGAAGAAATGAGATAATTGAATTACGGAGGCACGAGGCGTCTCTCATTCCGGATTACGTATACGAGTTGAAAACGGAGCAGCGCAGCAAAATGACGGCATGCCGATTGACAGTACCGGTGCTCAATGCTACAAAACATTTATGCAGATATCCTTTTTCATACTCAGGGCGGTCCGACCTGTTCGAGTGGTAGTAATTTGTGCTGCCTTGTGGGCACTGGCCGGTTGTACGAGCTATATTCCCCGCCAGGAACTGCACCTTCCCCCGACCGACGACCCCGCGGATGGCATGATAAAGCTGGTAACCATACCTCTTCCGGTAATCGCTTCGAGTCCCAATGAAGGAGTGACCTCCGGTGTCCTCACGGCTTTTCTTGCCCATAACAGGCTGGAAGAGGTCACGACCATGCTTGCTCCCCAGGTAACCTATAATGATACCTTCGGGGCTACCGCTTCATTGTACGCAGCCTATTACCCGATACCGGAGCGAAACATGGAGATAAACCTGTCTCAATCCGGCAGGGTAAATCATGATTACGAACTTCGTATCAGAGACGCATCACTGCTCA
>CAIYZD010000403.1 GCA_903930585.1 uncultured Geobacteraceae bacterium
CCAGCCAGATTCCGGACAACCTGCCAGCGGATCTTGAAGCCGCAGTACGCAACTGGCTGGAACGTGAAGTTGCCCTGGGTGACCCACGCGAAGACACGATCAAAACCTACACGTCCCACCTCAACCATTGGCTCCGCTGGTGTAACGCCCGCAGCATCACTCCGACTGCTGTGGCCCAGGCCGACGTGGAGAGCTTTCGCCACGAACTCATCCAGGCCGGCATGAAAGCATCGTCAATCGCGGTAAAGCTGACCGTCATCAGACGATTTTACCAGGTCGCCATGAACCGGGGTTTGATCACCATCAATCCGGCGGCCAATGTTCGCCCCCCTGTCGCACGGGAAGCTAAATCTGAGCAAAAGCATCTCACCGCCGGCCAGGCGGAACTGTTAATCATGCACCTTCCCGAACTTGGCAGCATCAAAGGGTTGCGCGACCGGGCCATTATTGCCCTTATGCTGCTCGAAGGGCTCCGGCGTGTCGAAATCAAACGGGCCAACGTCGAAGACATTGAAGAAGTCGAGGGCGGTGTGCGCATTCTGGTCCACGGCAAACGCAAAGACGGTTATATCTACCCCCGGGAAGATACAGTGGCCGCCATCCGGGCCTACCTTGCTGCCAGGGGTGAGGTTGCCGTCGAGGAAACTACCATTCATCACCGGCAAGCGTTCGTTACGCCAATGTTTCTCAGCGTGCGCAAGAATGGCCGAGGCAGGGGCCGGATATCGCGCATCGGCCTCAATAGTGTCATTGACGGTTACCTGAGCAAAGCCGGTCTGAAACGGAAACGGGTTTCCTGCCATGCTCTGCGGCACACCTGCGGGACAATGCTATACGATGTCACCAAGGACATCCGGGCCGTTCAGGATACGTTGCGCCATGAGGACATCAGCACCAGCGCCATCTATGCCGCCAGTGGCCGGGAGCATAAACGCTTCACCAGAAAAATTCCTCTGGCAATCACTACTGCGCCGACACCGCCGGTTGGTGATTCAAACATACCATCCGCTCCAGACCAGGAGACTGAGGTGTCGCCATGATTCTCTGGGACCACGAAGGCAAGCCCGTTGACTGTGATCAGAAGGATCTCACCCCTGGCGTACTGACCATGATCTCCGGGGTAAGTGACCGCTTCGAACGTGGAACCTGCCCTTTTTGCAACAGAAGCTATTCCCAGGAATTGTCATGCCATCACCTGCGCAACATCCTGGTTGTCGAAGGAGACGCCTATTGGCACCGGGCATTCATCAAATTGGGTAGCAATCAGTTTATGAATGTCAGCAACAATGATGGATTGGAAGGGCCTCCGACACAAAACTGCGAAAAATGCGGGTCATCTGTCGCGAGAAGCAAAATGATCCATGTGATGTTTGCAGAGGATGTTGATCCGCGAATTCGAGTTGTGTCTTATTGCTCCGACATTTGTGCTGACGATCATTGGCAGAGCGAACTGAAAACTTTACGTGAGAGAGAAGGCGTTCAGAAATGGTTGCGTGAAACAGACGAATATTGAAGAACGTATATTTACAATAAAGCTGCCACAACATTTGGAGGTAATCTTTCGTTTTTTATGGACCAGAATAAATTCAAACTCGCAACCCTCTGCGCTCTGTTGGCTGAAGGCTCTTATTGAATGCCACATATCAATTCTGTTGTCGGTTGGTTATCAGTATACTTTGCTGCTCTACCGTTAATTCCCATACAATTCCGGCTTCGCAACCATGTAACAGCAGTTTTTCCGCAAGTCTCATCTCCAACTCCCTCTCCACAACCCTACGTAACTCTCGGGCACCAAATTCCGGCTTATAACCCTTGTCTGCCAGCAATTCTTTCACCTCTTGAGCAATCTCCAGGATGATTCCGTGTTGTTCCTTGAGGCGTTTGCTGATTTCTCCAAGAATCGGTTCCAATATCCGCTGAATATCGTCTTTTCCTAGCGAGCGGAAAAGAATCTGCTCATCAAGCCGGTTCAAGAGTTCCGGACGGAAGAACTTCTTCAGTTCAGGAATGTCGTCTGGCTTGGGTAGTTCGTCCTGTGCGCCGAAGCCCAGTTTCATTACCTTTGTCGCATTGATGTTACTGGTCAGGATGATGATGCAATTGCTGGCGTCAACTGTGCGCCCCTTGGCATCCGTGATTCGCCCCTCGTCGAAGAGTTGCAAGAATAAGTCAAATACCTTGGGATGAGCCTTTTCAACTTCATCAAGCAATAGGATGGAATACGGTTTCGTACGCAACTTGCCGGTCAGTTGCCCTTCCTCTTCATAACCCACATAACCAGGGGGTGATCCAACCAGCTTGGAGGTACTGTGTTCTTCCCGGAATTCCGACATGTCTAGCCTGATCATGGCAGTTTCACTACCAAATAATTCAAAGGCTAGAGTCCTGGCAAGCTCGGTCTTGCCAACACCCGAAGGGCCGAGAAACAGAAACACTCCCAGCGGCCCTTTCCTAGAAGATATACCGCTAAAGGCCATGATTAGTCGCTGTGATACCTTATCAATGGCCTCATCCTGACCAATAACCCGCTCTTTCAATCGGACAGCAAGTCCGTGCAGATGAGACTTGAAATTGCTACCCAAATGGCCGGAGATAATATCTCTCGGCATGCCCAGTTTACTAGCCAGTACATCGGCAATGGATTCAGCGTTTATCGTGCCGATTGATGAATTCTGCCCGACCATGGTCAGTCGAGGAGCCTGCTGTTTAGCTCCGGCCCGATCCAGCAGGTCTATTGCCTTGTCTGGTAGCCGGTGGTCGCTATCAAAGCGGATAGACAGTTCAACCGCGCTGCTGATAGCGTCGTCATCTATGGTGCAGCC
>CAIYZD010000404.1 GCA_903930585.1 uncultured Geobacteraceae bacterium
CTGCAGGTTGATCGCATCCTATTCTACCTCTCCTGCAGAAGACATGCTGGAATATCTCCGCAGGGACATTCTCAATATCTGTATGGGAAATACCGACAATCATGCCCGCAACCATGCTTTTATCAAAAAGCGAGCTACAGTCCGTTTATCCCCCCTCTACGATTTTGCTCCCATGTTCCTGTCGGATGAAGGTTACGCCCGCGTGGTCAGATGGGAGAAGGACAAAGAACGGCTTGGACAACCTGATTGGTCTGCGGTTGGCACATCAGTAGCTGCGACGGTTGCGGGGCCTAAACCGGAACAGGTGGCAGCTTTACTTGATTTTATGGCGAAAAGTTTGAGTAATATTGACGCCATTGCCAAAGAGTCCGGTATTGACGATGAAGTGATCGAGCGGAGACGTTTGGCGATTAATGAAAACGTACAGCTACTCAACAAGGCAGCAGACAAGGTATGAAAATGGAAATACCTCGGAATATCAGGAAGCTATCCGACGAGGATAAACGTAATGTCCGCGAGACCATAGCCGACCGTCTGGCCGCAGGAGAAGTAACTCTTGGCGAAGCGGTCAGGTTGATGCGGCTTGCAGTAGGGATGACTCAAGCTAATTATGCGAAAATGGTTGGCGTAGACATCCGCGTATTAATCGACGTCGAGAAAGGCCAGGGGAACCCCCGGCTTGACAGCTTGGAAAAAATAGCCAGGCCGTATGGGTTAGCGGTGTCTCTGGTAAAACTGGCTCCTCGCAGCACAGGAGTGGTCGTCGCATGAGAATTAAAAGGCTGTTCCTGGTTTTTGTGGCCGGAGAGTTCTTATAAGGAGAGAATTTTTGTCATTGTCATCAGAGGAGGAAATGACCACTTTTCGCAGGCACGAGTGATCTGGGAGACCGCTTGGGCAGGAGTTGTTTGTTGATCGCGTCGAGGTTATGCTTGCAAGCAGCCGCACATTCCATGGACAGCTTCAGGGGAAGCTAAGTCGAACCGAGTAAAGCCTGTATTACAACATAGTATGTCCAAATATTATGGACATACTATGTTGTTAAGTGCTAAATTTACCCATCACACGGGAGATGGTGATTATGACGAACGCCCTGTTGCAAAAGAGCATTCCCTATGAAGAGTTTGACTACCAGACTCTACTGGACGCCATTCAGGGGTACGCCCGGCCACGGATGAAGATATCCGGTATGTTGGCCAAAGGGGACATCGTCCGGGTCAAGAAGGGGCTCTATATCCTCGGCGAGTCGTTGCGTCGCAGGCCCTTCTGCCGGGAACTCCTTGCCAACCTTATCTACGGCCCGTCCTATGTGTCCCTCGAATATGCATTGCACTATTATGGCCTGACGCCAGAGCGGGTAGAAACTGTAACCTCAGTTACCTGCGGACGGTCGCGGACCTTTGAAACACCGGTTGGCACCTTTTCCTATCGGATGATCCTAATGGAAGCATTTCGTACCGGAATGGACCGGATTGAACTGGCTGATGGCCGTTCTTTTCTGATCGCCATTCCGGAAAAGGCCCTGGCTGACCGGATCGTTGCCGACCGGGGCGCCGGCATCTCGACTCAGAAGGAGTTGCACAACTATCTGCTTTTCAGTCTCCGCATTGATCCTGCCGGTCTAAGCCAACTCAATCCGGACAAGCTTGCCGAAATTGCCCGTTTCTACCGCTCCCGCAGGGTGAAGCTGTTGGCCGACCTGGTTAACCGCCTGAGTAAAACCGGTAAAGGAGTTTTATGATACATGAGGCTGTATCTCGCATGCTTGCCAAATACGAACCGAAGAGTGTTGATGATTCAGTCAGGGCGCTACGGGAGATTATTCAGGAGGTAGCGCTGCTCGGACTCTGGCGCGCCAAGTTTTTTGAGCATGCCGCGTTCTACGGTGGTACGGCCCTGCGCATTCTCTATGGGCTTGACCGGTTCTCCGAGGATCTGGACTTCTCGTTACTGGCGCCGTCTCCCGATTTTAATCTGGCACGATACATGGCATCGCTTGAGGAAGAATTGCAGGCATTCGGTTTCAATGTCCGGGTAGAGATGGTAGACAAGGCAGTGGAATCGGCTGTGCAGTCCGCCTTTCTCAAGGCGAACACCCGTAACGAACTCTTGGTCATCGAGGCGGGAGAAGAGCTTGCGGGACAGGTTGCAGCAGGACAGGTGCTGAAGGTGAAGATCGAGGTGGATACGGACCCGCCTCCCGGATTCAGCACGTCAACTCGCTATCTGCTGCAACCGATACCTTTTGCCGTACGGAGCTATTCGCTTCCCGATCTGTTTGCCGGCAAGATGCATGCGATCCTTTTCCGCAAGTGGAAGAACCGGGTTAAGGGGCGCGATTGGTACGATCTTGTCTGGTATGCCGCCAACCATCCCCAATTGAACCTTGGCCACCTTGAACAGCGGATGCGACAGACCGGTCATTGGAGCGGTGAACTGAGTCTTTCACCTGTAGCGTTCTCAGATTTGTTGCTTGAGGCAATCGATCTGCTGGATGTGAATCAAGCCCGTAAAGACGTGGCGCCGTTCGTCAAGGATCAACAGATGCTCGCACTCTGGTCCCATGACTTTTTTAGTGATGTCGCGAGTCGAATTCATTTTTAAGGCTAGTAAATGAGGACGGCTCTTTTTAATGCCGCAGCAATGGGACTTTCGGAAGAACAGGCGCTTCTGGTGCTGGCATCACTCACTCGGGCAATGTTCTACAAATCCATGACCACATACACCGACAGCAGCATTTGGCAGGATGTCCATCATGCCCCCACTCCAAGCGGTAAGGTCGCCTACATTAAACTGACGTTGCAGCAGGGAACAGTGGTTATACAGTTCAAGGAGAAGTAGTAAATGGCACAAACAGACAAAAGACAATGTGCAAGCTGTGGTGCTCCCGACATGGCCTATGGTCGGCAGAATGTTTCTCGTGATTTTGAAGGAGCCGCCTTAACCATACTAGATGTTACAGGGTGGTTCTGTTCGGCGTGCGGTGAACTTGAGTTTGATTCGCCGGAATCAGCCCGGAGTTTTCTTGAGCAGGTGACCGCCCTGCAACGGCAAAGACGGTCAACGCAGGCCAACTCGCTCAACCGTAATGTTACTCCATCTGTTGGACCATCATCCAGAGCTGCTTCAGGAATTGCGCAGTCTATAGGCGATCGTTCAACAAACTCTTGATTTCCTTCCTGAGCCAGCTCGTCCATGCATCGATACCTTGTCCCGTCTTGCAGGACACTTCGATGATTTCCGCACTCGGATTCAGCTTCAGCACTCGCTCCCTGAACTTTCGCATGTCGAAATCAGATCCTTCGAGGTAGTCCACCTTATTGACGACGACAACGTCGCATACGGTGAAAATGAGCGGGTATTTGAGCGGCTTGTCGTCCCCTTCCGGAACGCTCAGGATCACGGCCTTCTTTACGGCGCCCGTGTCAAACTCCGCGGGACAGACCAGGTTGCCCACGTTTTCCACGATGATGCAGTCCAATGCATCCACGTCCATGGCACTCAGCCCCTCTTCCACCATGAACGCGTCAAGGTGGCAAAAGCCGCCGGTCCTGAGCTGGATGACCGGGGTACCTGTTGTCGCCACCTTTTCCGAATCGACCACCGACTCAATGTCGGCCTCCAGCACTCCTAAGCGAAACTCATCCTTAAGCGCCCCGATCGTCCGGAGGATGAGGCTCGTCTTTCCCGCCCCGGGCGATGCCATGAGGTTGAGCAAAAAGGTGCTTTGGGTGCGAAGCCGCTCACGCAGTTGCTCCGCCCGCAGGTCGTTGTCGGCAAGGATGCCCTCCTTCACGTCTATCACCCTGATATTGCCCACACCCATTACCGGACCTCCATGTTTTTGATGTAATATTCTCTACCCGATATCATCGAGTAGTTTGCCCCTCCACAGGCAGAACACGCTATTTCGTCCTGCCTGTGGAGGTCCACTTCAAATTCTTCCGCACATCCCTGGCACCGGAGAACCACCGGTATCCTTTCAATTTCGAGCTTCGCACCTTCAGCCAGGGTGCCTTTACTGACGAAGTCGAAGTAGCGCTGCATCCATTCCGGCTCCAGGTCACTCATCTTCCCGACCTTCAGCTCGATGGATAGAATCTGGTGTGCTCCATTGGCCTCTGCGTGTTTTACACAGATGTCAAGCACGCTCTTAATCACCGGCAGTTCATGCACGATCACCTCTCCATGGCAGACGATCCGGAGGCTCTGGTTACACCTGCCTCTACTGCCGCCCGCCTTCTAGTCGGCTCTGCCTGCGGCAATCGCGCCCAAGAGATCAGGTATGGTTTCAGGTGTGGCATCGATCTGTTCCTTCCTTTCCATAGCAAGGGCCCCATACGGGCATGCAGACACACATAGGCCGCAGCCAATACAGGATTCCTCCGAAATAACGGCGAGTGAATCCTCAAGCCTGATCGCTTTGACGTGACACGCGTCGACGCATACGTTGCACCCAACGCAATCTTTCTCCGATACGGTAGCTCTGAAATTGGACTTTGTGATTGACGTTGGAATGTTCAGTTGGGTGATTCCCCGCAGTAAAGCACAGCAGCAACCACAGCAGTTACAAATATAGAGGCCGCCGACTTTAACGTTCATGGTCACATGGACCAGACCGGCTTTCTCGGCCCTCTCCAAAGCCTTCTTTGCTTCCGCCTTGTCTACAGCGCGGCCCAGTCCCTTCCTGGCATAGTATTCGGCCCAGGAATCAAAGAGAATGCAGATATCATCGGCAGGGGCATCGCACCCTTCACCGATGAGCTTCTTGTTGGTTCGACAGAGGCACGGTGCAAGCGTAATGGAAGAGGCGTTGTCAATGATGTGATCCACTTCTTCGAACGTCAGGACGTTCGTTTCCGCAGGGACACTCTTATCCAAAGCAATTGTTCGCGAGAAAGACATCTTGTTTTTGAAAACGGCCTCACCATGCCCCTCCGCATAGTATTTCTCGAACAAGTTAACCTGCTCAGGGGTCAATCGACCGACCTGGAACTCGTAGATGCCTGGCATCATAGGGAAGAGGCAATAGAGTGGATCATCCAAATAGACTTTGAAAATAACACCCTTTTCCACGATTTCTTCTAAAATCGGACCGAGTACCTGTGGATCCAATCCGGCTCTCTCAGCTATTGTCTTTAGGTTTTCAGGTTGCGGTGAAACATTGGATGCGATTTCTGCTTCTTCAGGCGTAATGAGAGTTGCAAGAATTTCGAGTTCGATCTTGTCTTTTACGCTTGGGGTAGGGATGGGGATACTATTGTGGAGCTTCTCTCTGAATTTCTCATAGCTGTTCATGCTGTCTCCTTAACAGGTTAAAGGGCCTCTTGCAAAAGACATACTTACTCTCTCCGGATTGATAACCCTTGCCGCGATATTTTGTGGCCTGATCAGGCCCGCCTAAGACCAAATTCTTCATGTCCGAAGCAAGTACAATGCCAAACATTGTTGTGAAATTGACTTGCATTAAATTTCAATGCCATGGACAGCATGGTTATTGTGTTGTAAAACAGGATGTTATATGCCACATAAGATTTAAAATGCTTTTTTAATAGTTTGGCGTGTGTCTTGATGCAAGTCAATAAGGTCCACCCGGAAACGAGGAAAGTAACTGGCAAAACGTCTTTTACTTCCAGTTTTGTGTAAATAAAGGACAATGGAGGAAGGAAGGGAGTGGGGGGGGATTTTCTATTATAATGAAATCAGGTGATTTTCCCTGATTTTTTCATAAATTGATAACTTTCTTCATAAGGAAGTGAGCAATTTGCAGTGACTGACCAGAGAATTATCTTAGGGTCTCAACGGAATGATGACATTGATTTCCAATTGCCCGGCAAGCGCAGTCAGACGGCGATCCATAGTTAGGATGGTGGCATTGGTTCTGCGGGCAAGGATGAGGTAGATGGCATCGTACACCGGATGCAGGTGACGGCAGGTAAGAACGAACGACTCCTGATAAAGTACTGAGCTTGATTCAATCCGGTCCGGCAGGCTTATCGCCTGTTCAAGCAGTAGTTCGCACTTTCTGAAAACCGGGGATACCTGATTTTACGCTGCACAAATCTGAGAATAAATATTGACTCTTCCTTCTGGCTGGATATTTGTCTGTGACGAGGCATCGTTGAGCGAGGTTGACCGAAATTTGCTATGGGAAAATCAAACATTAAATCCGTACGTTTTTGAGGGTTTGGAATCAGGTTTCCTGAGAGACCTACAATAACGTCGGTATCGCAGATTATCATACCACTATCCGTTTTTGCGCCTTCTCACGCAGGGGACGGGCAAATACGTCGCTGTCGCTTCTTTCGCGATCCTTTGCGTTGTCGTTGCAGCGGAATGTTGATACGTGTTACTGTCCATGAAACCATCACTGCTACTCGGGCATGGGTGGCAGTACATACTGAAAACGACAAGGAATCGGACATGAGCCAGACAGGAGCGGAATATCGTCTTGACGGCATTTATCAACAACGTCAGCCCGGTTATTTCATGCAGCGGGTCAAGCTGGCGGCGGGAGTTATCTCCGCCGAGCAGGCCCGAACCGTAGCCACCATCGCGGAACGTTTCGGCAGGGGGACGCTTCACCTGACTTCCCGCGGCAGCATCGAGATCCATTGGCTTGCGGAAGCGTCTTTGCGAGAGGTCAAGCGGGCGTTGGCGCTGGTCGGTCTGACCTCGCGGGGCGCCTGCGGGGGAGCGGTACGCGGAGTTACCTGCGGCAGCCAGGCTGCACAGGGGTTTCCGATTCTGGAAACCGTGGCGGCGGCCCTTCATCGACATTTTACCGGCAATCCGCGCTTTGAACGGTTGCCGAAAAAGTTCAAAATCGGCATTGAGGCCGATGTTTCCGACGGACGGCACCTGATCCAGGATGTCGGTCTTGTGCTGTCAGGGATTGAGGATGGCCGTGCCGGTTTTGACGTCTGGATTGCCGGCGGTCTGGGGCGAGAGCCCCGTCCCGGTTTCCTGTTGGCCCAAGGTGTTGCAGAAGAACGGCTTATTCCGATCATCGAGGCAGTGATCAGGGTGTATGCCGCCCATGCTCCCCCTCCCAAACGCCTCAAATTTTTGGCACAGGAGTTCGGACAGGAGGAGCTTACCCGGCTGATCAGGGAGGAAGCGGGCTTTAGCGAAGTTCTCCCGGTCACCACCGGCCTTTCCGGCCAGCTGGTTTCGGAGCCTGCCGGACGGTGTCGTCTCGAAGTGCCGATATTCGCCGGTAGCATGACTTCGACTCAGCTGCGACATCTGGCCGCGTATGCCGATGCCTGCGCCGATGGTGTCCTGATGGTGACGGTTAATCAGGACATCGCCTTTGTGCTGGCAGAGGGGTTGTGTACCCCGGAGGCGGATGCCCGGCTCCTGGAAATAACCGGATTTACGGCGACTGCGGATTCCTGCGTTACCATACGGGTATGTCCCGGCGCCCACGAATGCAGGATGGGGTTGGCTGCAACCCGCGATGTTGCCGCCGGAATCCTGGCTGTGGCCGGAAGCGGGGCGGCAGAGCTCGTATGGGCCGTGTCCGGATGTCCCAATTCCTGCACCCAGCCGCAACTGGCTGATGTCGGTATCGTTGTTGCGCGGCTTGTGGCTGGTGAGGACGGAATCAGAACCCCTCGTTTCGATGTCTATCAAAGGAATGCGGCCGGGTTGGGACGGAAAATGCTGGAGTCACTGGCGTACGAAGAACTGCTGGAGAAGCTGCCCGTGCCGTCACCCGTTTCACGTTGTGAACCGCTGTAGTGGAGGAATCATGCCGATTTTAAGGCAGATAGCCCAGATGGGGCATCCGGTTTTGCGGGGTATGGCGGGCACGATCAGTAATCCTGCTGATCCGGCCGTACAGACATTAATTGACGATATGCTGGCAACCGTGGCAGATGCCAACGGCATCGGAATCGCCGCACCGCAACTGTTTGAGCCGTTGTCCCTGATTATCGTCGCATCACGGCCGAATCCGCGCTACCCCCATGCGCCCGAAATGCTGCCGACGGCGATGATCAATCCGGAGATTCTCTGGGTTTCGGACGAGAAGGAGAAGGGGTGGGAAGGGTGTCTCAGTATCCCCGGATTGCGCGGTCTGGTTCCACGGCACACGCGGATCGGTGTGAGGTATCTGACCCGGTGCGGGGAGCTGCGGGAGGAAGAATACCGCGATTTTTTAGCCCGCGTCTTCCAACACGAGTTCGACCATGTATCGGGAATGCTGTTCATTGATCGGGTGGAGAGCACGTTGGAGTTGATGACCGAGAAGGAATATGTGAGGAGACAGTAACTATGCATACCGGGAATCACCGGGAAAACCGGGTGAGCAGGATTCTTGTTACCGGAGCTGCCGGTTTTATCGGTTTTCACCTTTCGCTGCGCCTGCTGCAAAAGGGGCATCAGGTTACCGGATGTGACAACCTGAATGATTATTACGCTGTTTCTCTTAAAGAGGCTCGTCTTGATATCCTGAATAGAGTTCCCGGTTTTACGTTTATTCGAGTAGCGCTGGAGGACCGGTCGGGGGTAGAAAAACTGTTCCAGTCCGGGCCGTTCGACTATGTGCTTAATCTTGCCGCCCAGGCGGGGGTGCGTTATTCGCTTCAGAATCCCCATGCCTACATCGACAGCAATATGTCCGGCTTCCTGAATGTTTTGGAGGGGTGTCGCCGGACAGGCGTCAAGCACCTGGTGTACGCTTCGTCAAGCTCCGTGTATGGGGCTAATACCACGGTACCGTTTTCCGAACATCATCCGGTTGATCATCCGGTTTCTCTCTATGCGGCCACCAAAAAGTCCAATGAATTGATGGCGCATACCTATGCCCACCTTTTCGGCATCCCCACCACCGGTTTGCGCTTCTTTACCGTATATGGACCATGGGGACGACCGGATATGGCTTATTTTTCTTTCACCAAAGCGATCCTGGAAGGGCGTCCGATCGATGTGTTCAACCATGGCCGGATGCGGCGTGACTTCACCTACATCGATGATATTATCGAAGGGGTTGTACGGGTGATGGATCACATTCCCTGTGCCGATCCCTCCTGGAGCGCCGACAGGCCGGATCCTGCAACAAGTTCCGCGCCATATCGCGTGTATAATATCGGTAATCACCAGCCGGTTGAGCTTGGCCGTTTCATTGAGGTGTTGGAAGAATGTCTTGGCAGGAAAGCGGAAAAGAATATGCTTCCGATGCAGCCGGGCGAGGTGCTGGTGACGTATGCTGACGTGGCGGATTTGGCTGAAGCGGTCGGGTTCCGGCCTGACACGAGCATCGAAAACGGCATCGCTCGTTTTGTCGATTGGTACCGCGACTATTATGGACCCTTTTGAGTTCCGAACTCATGCGTGCGATCTCTGCCGCATATAGGGTATGGCATGTTGCGTATGGGGTAGTAGTCGCAGGATGCCTGGCGAGGAGGTTTCTGAAAAGTATTTTTAATACGGGTAGTTATGGGTGATTTGTATTTTGGCACGTTGCCTGCAATAACAAAAACAATCACATTTCTCTTTGGAGGTAGTACAAATGAAAAAAGTTCTGTCCACAATCGTAGCCGCCCTCGTAGCTGTTTCCTTCTCCGCTGTTGTTTTCGCTGCTGATGCTGCCAAGCCTGCTGCAGAAGCTAAGCCTGCTGCTGAAGCTGCTGCTCCTGCTGCTGACAAGAAAGAAGCAAAGCCTGCTAAGAAAGCAAAGAAAGCAAAGAAAGCAAAGAAAGCAGAGAAGAAAGAAGAAGCTCCTGCTGCTCCTGCTGCAGAAAAGAAATAATTTTTCCTTTACAGGATTCAAAAAAAGCCGCATCGAAAGATGCGGCTTTTTTTGTGTCAACTGCATGATATTATTTAGGTTTTAGTGCTTTTTGCTGTGACTACGTAGTCAATAATAGTGTTTGAGCTGGTTCGCAGTTTATCGGTAGAATATTTACGTAAATTCTTTTGAGTAATCCCCCACCTTTGGTGGGGGACTCACAGAGTTTGACAGTTCCTGAAATATGTAGAAGCCTCCTTAACGTGAACCGCTCAAAGCACACGAAAAGGA
>CAIYZD010000405.1 GCA_903930585.1 uncultured Geobacteraceae bacterium
ATGGCACTACATTTTCTGATTTCAGCAACCAACCCCTGATTTTATTGACTATTTTTATTTTTCAAGGGCAAATATGCTTGAATTTTAAAGTAACAAAACGATGTTCTGCCAAAAATGGGTTAATCATGCCCAGCATAAACTCACTGGACTTGCTGATGACGCCGACAAGCTTCCGGTCATCGTCTCCTGTCTCTTCCTTGTCGAGAATCAGCTCACAGTAGGAGACGATTGTTCCAAGCGGAGAGCGCAGGTCATGGGCAGCCATACCGAGGAAATAATTCTTCTGTTTGTTCAGTTCTGCAAGCTCATGGTTTTTCTTAACCAGCTCCCGCTGCATGACTGAAAGCTGGTTGTTAAGTTGAGTCAGCTCTTCATATATGGATTGATCTTTGCCCTTGAGCTGTTGAGATGTCTGCTGCAGCTCTTTCATGACCAACCTCAGTTGATTGGTCTGTTCGTTGTTTATTCTGAACATCGCCTCCATCAGCTCGATAGCTGAGTCGCGGGAGCTTGCGCCGACAAACAGTAACTTGTCGTCAAAATGAGCGGCCGCACAATGAACTGGCGCAATGCCGGTCGAAAGCGGAACAACAAGCTCCCAATCGAAAGCTGCTCCCTTGGATCGGGTTTCGCTGAAAAAAAGTCGGACCTTTTCGTGACAGGCTTCATCAAACATCTCAATAACCGGCATACCGACAGTCAGTTTATGAGCACAGTCATATTCATTCTGGATAACCTGTATAATCGTGAAGGAGGGGTCACAGGTGATGGCAAATCCTTTTCCAGCAAGTTGATTAGGCATAATGTTGTCCTTTAAATAGGTCGCTGTTGCAGAGCCATTTGAACGGCATCGGTGGCATTCTGCGCCCAGAGATCGGCACCTACAGACCGCCAGAGATTGATGTTATTGTTGAAAGGAAGACCACCAACCATGATCGGAGGTACCCGGTCCGAAAGATTTGTTCTAATAGCAGTTATAATTTCCCGTACCTCGGGGACGTGATAGGTCATCGTAACGGACAGAGCTAGCAGATGAGGTTTGTAAGTTTGGATGGCCGACATCACCTGTCCATAATTTACTCCGGCTCCCAGATAATAGGTATCCCACCCCTCCATCTCGAAAAAGTCAGCCACCATGCGGACGCCTATTTCATGAAGTTCCGTGCCAATGCAGGCCGCCACCAGGGTTTTACCAATCCTCCGGGAAGATATTATCTGAGGATAAAGGTCGGCCATGATTGCCTGAGTTGCAGCGGTACAGAAATGCTCTTCGGCAATACTGACCTTATTGAGAAGCCAGAGGCGGCCCACCTCGTACTGCACCGGTTGGAATACAGAAATATAGAGGTCCCGGATGGAAAGGCCATTGTCCAGTGCTTCGATAACGATCCGATGTGCGCCAGTCCGGTCAGATGCCAGCAACGCTGCCAGATAGGCCCTGGCGGTTTCAGGGAGCTGGCACGTAGTGTCATGATCATCTTGCATTCTTCTATCTCCTCAGGTAACGTCGGTAGGCAGGATAATCCTGAACTCGCTTCCAAATCTTGGCTTACTGGTGATATTGATGGCTCCCTTGTGCCACCTGATGATTCCGAGAACTGCAGCCAGCCCCATTCCTCTGCCAGTGAATTTAGTGCTGAAAAACGGATCAAAGAGCTTTTCCAAAGTTTCCTTTTCCATGCCGCAGCCGGTATCTGAAACCTCCAGGAACACATAGCTTCCAGGTAAAATATCGTCGCTGTTCCAGCAATTTTCGATATAGGATCTATCACACACCATGGTCCCGGTTGAAATAGTAATATTCCCACGTTGATTCCCGATTGCATCCATTGAATTCGCAGCCAGGCTGCTGATTACCTGACGGAGTTGGGATAGTTCGCCTTTAATCGGGGGCAGTGATGCTTCGGCATCAAGTGAAAGAGAAATCTCTGGCGGGAGCATCTCCAGAAGGCTCTGACTCACCTGTTTCACCAGAACGTTCAAATCGATCTTCCGGCCTTGGAACCACCCTTTGGCGGTATAGTCGAGCATCTGCTTGACAATCTCTGCGGCACGGTTAGCAGACGTTTCCGCTTGCTTGATACTATGGTGCGGAATTGAGTCTTGTGGCAGATGCATTAAAGCAAGCTGCACATTACCCAGGATGGCGGTCAGGATGTTATTGAAGCTATGGGCAAACCCTCCTGCCATAATTTCAAGGCTTTCAAGTTTGATAGTACGGTTTGAGCGTCTCTCAAGCTCAATTATGTGGTGACATCGCTCCAAAGAAGTGAGCAGTTTTTCCTTCAGAACAGGTTTGAGGAGGAACTGGGTAACGCCGATATCGATAGCCTCTTCCAGAAAATCAGCACGATTACAAGAAGTTATCAGTATTATTGGGGTTTTCGGGGCAGCGACGCGAATCATACGACTCATGGCAAGTCCGCCAATGTTCGGCATCATCAGGTCGGTAATCACAACGTCAGGATGATGCTCATTAAAGAGGTCATACCCTTCCTGGCCATCACCCGCCAAATAGAAGGTATCAACTGCGTTGGCAAGATGCCGCCTGAGCAGCTCCTGCAAAGCAGGTTCGTCCTCAACGCAGAGGAGTGAAATTGGATAAGTGGTAAAAAGTCCCATGTTTCTGCCTTATGCAATTGTTCGAAGTGGTCCCATCAAAGATAATCCAATTGAGCGAATAGCTGCCTGGAGTATCTCCGATTCCTGCGGAACTGGGTGATCACCCGCTTCAGGATTCAACCCAGCTGCTGTAAAACCATTTCCAGCCTCAGGCAACGGGTATAGCAGATGATGAAAGCGCTCCATGAAGTCGTACATTTCTGTTGCCCCGAGAATTGCCTCAGGGATCGTGGACGAATCGGCGCAGTTTAAGATCGAACTGAACTCTTCCCAAACGGTAACTGTGTCGGTACCATGGCCTCGATAGAAATAGGTCCCGCGGTCATCTAAATCGAAGCACCTTATAATGTCCGGCAGATGCACCTGGTTACCGCGCATGGTTCCTTGCAGAACGTACAGATAGCCAAGCAGTTTTCCGGGGGTGGCATGACGCACTAGCGTAGCAGTATCAAGCGCGCATTTGATTGCCGGTAAAATATCAGGAATCATCTGCAGCGCAAAAAAAGAGAGGTCTCTACACAGCAATGAAAATCTTTGCGAAGTATAAGACTTAATGCGATCACCCTTTGGTTCAGCCATTGACGGCAGAAAACTCTCCATGCTTGTAAAGATAATAGCCAGTCCGCGCAGTTGGGCGATGTAGCTTTGCAGGGGGAGCGAACCTGCAACCAGAGCCAGGACAAATGGGAGTTTCTCCATATTCTCATGGCGGTGCCAGGTTGCTGCACGCAACTGATCAAAAAGTGAGAGTTCCAAAGCCTTGTCCATTGTATTATCACTCTCTTGTTGATACATACGGGAAATATTCCCTATCAGCACCAAGCATATGTAGCAACGCAACTTCGTGAACCAGAAACTGGAAGATGTTGCCGACTGTGTGGGTATCTGCAATAAACTCAATGAAGAGCTTCCGGGCTTTTTTGAGAAGTTTTTCGTGTTCACGTTTATGTTGCTTAAGTCCTGGAAAGCTAACTTTATCAAGCAGGAGCTCTTCATCGTTAAAATGTTGCTGCACCTCATCAAGCAATCGTCCTATCAGGTGCAAAGTAGCTTCTTTTGAACGGGTGGAGAGAATTGCATCCAGTATTTCATTTGCGATGAAAAAGAGGGACTGGTGCTGAGTATCAATAAGTTGGTTTCCTGAACAAAAATCACTTTTCCAAGTAAGTTTGACGAGACTTGAACCCTCACGCTTTTCCAGATGCTGGTGTTTATTGCACACAATTCTGTTACGTCCGAGTGATTTGGCCCGGTACATTTGTTCATCAGCCAAGGCAACAATGTCAGAAACAGATGCAAGCTCATTGCCGCTCAAGGTCACGACTCCTAAACTTGCCGTGACGTATAGTGTGACATCCGACCAGGCGTGGGGAATCTTTAACTCGACAATACCGTTCCGGATCCTTTCTGCGATAACTAATGCACCATGTTGGCTCGTCTCTGGCAAAATACACACGAACTCTTC
>CAIYZD010000406.1 GCA_903930585.1 uncultured Geobacteraceae bacterium
CGTCCCATTGTAATGGCAATCAATTTTGAAAGTAGCATCGCTGACTGCCCATGGCTTGCCACACTTCATTGGATGAAAAACATATTTTCCCGAAAGCAGCGAATAACTCAACGTCCGCTTAGTGAAATCCCTGAGGGAACGATCCCAAAACGGCTGCGGACATATCTGTTAAACTTTGATAGCGATGGCAATCCGATCAGTCTTAGGGGGGATCGCTACGAGTTTTGGGTTTATCGGCAGATCCGGAAGCGGCTCGATACCGGGGAATTATATGTAGATGATAGCTTGCAGCATCGCTGTTTTGCAGATGAATTGATCCCCTTGGAGCAACAATCTGACGCTCTTAAGGAGCTGGACATCCCTTGGCTGCGGCAACCGGTAAACATTACTCTCGACTATTTGTTTAATGAGCTTGATATGCTGTGGCATTCCTTTGGCCAGAAACTAAAACAGGGACAATTGAAACATCTGGATTTCGACCCGGTTAAAAAAGTCCTGAAGTGGCACAGACCGAAAGCAGAGCATGAAGAAGAACTGCAAAAAAGTTTCTACTCTAAAATAACATCATGCGACATTACTGATATTTTCCGTTTTGTTAATGACCGATGCCGGTTTTTGAGCGCAATGACTCCTTTGCAGCCACGTTTTGCAAAGAATATTGCCGATGAGAATTGCCTGATGGCGGTTATAATAGCCCAAGCCATGAACCACGGCAATCAAAGCATGGCAAAAACCAGCGACATTTCTTATAACATTCTCGAAACAACTCACCAACAACACCTACGACTGGCCACTCTGAAAGCAGCAAATGACAAGATCAGCAATTTTATCGCCCAATTGCCTATCTTTCAGTATTACTCTTTCGATTTGGAAGTCCTGTATGGCAGTGTTGACGGGCAGAAATTCGGATCAGCCGACCCGACGATCAAGGCACGCTATTCACGTAAATACTTTGGAAAAGACCGTGGCGTGGTTGCCTATACTCTGCTGGCAAACCATATACCCCTTCAGACGGAATTGTTAAGCGCTAATCAGCATGAAAGCTATTGGGTCTTCGACATATGCTATAATAATACTTCCATCATATTACCCAATCTCATTACTGGCGATATGCACTGCATCAATAAAGCAAATTTTGCCATTCTATACTGGTTTGGTATGAATCTCGCTCCGCGTTTTACCAGTTTGCAAGCGCAACTGAAACATCTCTATTGCGGTAATTCACCTGATGACTACAAGGACTACCTGATTTCTCCAGTAGGCCAGATCGACCAGAATATTATTTCTTCAGAGAATGGAAACATTGATCGTATTGTTGCCACATTGGGGCTTAAGGAAATGAGCCAGAGTACACTGGTACGAAAACTCTGCACTCTTTCAGGGCATCATCTAACTCGTAAGGCCATTTTCGAATTTGATAAGCTAATTCGCAGCATTTATACGCTTCGCTACCTGCTTGACCCACAACTTCAAAGAAATGTTCAGCGATCACAGAATCGAATCGAAGCGTATCATCAATTACGATCGGTAGTCGCACAGGTTAGCGGAAGAAAGGAATTAAGTGGCAGGACAGACCTGGATGTTGCCATCAGCAACCAGTGTGGCCGCCTCGTTTCAAATGTTATTATCGCATACAATTCTATCTTGCTTTCC
>CAIYZD010000407.1 GCA_903930585.1 uncultured Geobacteraceae bacterium
ATTTACTATCCTGATCGGAGATAAGAAGGTCCGGATGTATCGGAGTATACCGTTCGATCGGTCTTATCGAATACCCGAGATCAATAAGTTGTATGCGACGTTGCGTCTTCACATGAAGGTTAATTGGAACTCAGAGGTTGCCGTCACAGTAATCGATGAGAACCATACCTTGTTGACGCAGAGATGTTCTGTGATGGTCGCCAATAGTAACGACCGAAGTTGCGTAGTGCGGAAGGTCGACATAACGGTACCAAATACTTGGCTGAGGAAAGAGCGCGGAGTAACTTATGTCTCGGTCAATTTGGTTTCTAAAGAAAAATTGTCGAAGCACGAATATTTAGTAAACATCACGTCACCACATCTCGCAGCTCTGATGTCAGATATTAAAGCGGCTGTGAGCCAGATACAAAGTCAGGACAAGCAAGAACATGCAAGGCGTGTAAAGGCAGGAGAAATTGAAGCTGGCGAACTTTCTGAAGATGAGATTTCTCCAGACACCGAGTCTTTAGCCTTGGTAATCCAGGGCAAATATTGCAGCGGGGAAATACGCCGAGATCTGATCAGGAAGGCAGGAAAATGGTATCTGGTTTCGACACCAGAAGGAACGGCTTGGTTGCCCCAAGTTCTCTTTAAGAGGCCGGTTTACAAAGTCATCAAGGTCGATCAATTGATTACCTTTCTGAAAAAAATAGCCAGAGATTCTCTTGACGCCACAGTCCCGGTCTGGCCGACTGACATTATGCCAGCAGATAAGGCGAGGAAGTGCCTGGTCGAGGTCGTATATGAGGACGCTTGGAAAATCATACAGAGGCATTTAGTGGTGACGCTGCCAGATTACGAACTGGTCGAAAAAGACGGACAATATTATATTCCGTCAAAAATACTGAAGAGCAAACTCGGCCGATGGGAAAAACCGAAATACGCTTCGACACCCTCCTTCGACGGAATGATCGCGGAGATCGAAACGCTCGTGAACGAAATAAGAATAACGGACTGGCAGGAACTGAAAAAGATCTGCCCACCGGATGAGTTCGATTGGACCAAGTCTTTTAAGCCATACCCGCCAGAGTAATTCCTTGATGCTGGCCGGCACAGTCCGGATAACCATATCCATAATCCTTTAGGTCTGTTGCACAGACATTATTGCAAGGCTCAACAGGATGTCTAGCAAGTCCCTTGCCGAGCAATATGTCCTGGCCCCCCCCCTCCCCTACCCTGCTGCCGCTAACCGCCTCTAGCAGCGTTTTCTTGCCAAATAAAGCCAAAGCAAATTAACAACCCCGCCGAAGCAGCAGGGAATTTACCCAAAAGGATTCACAGGAACCAGCTTATCCTAATTATTTAATTTCATTTTTCTTTATTTATTGACATTTAAATACATAAGAGTATCTTCTCAGCTAAAGGAGTGCCCTATGAACTGGATAGACCGCTTTGAAGAGACCTTGAAGACACCGGCAATTGCGACACCCGCCTGGTTTGAGTGCATTCCCCCGATTCAGCGTGACGAGGCTCATCGGCTTGTCGCTATTGGCGCACCTGTCTGCGTCAAGCCTACAGCCGGCGGCGGCACGACGGTATTGTTCGACGACACGGAGTTTGTAGCCGGTGTGTTCCAGGAAGCTGCCGTAGCCGAACGGTTCGCTGCAGTCTGGAATAAGAAATAGCCCAATGCCAGATCTGCCGGGAAAAAAACCCCCTGGTCGGCCGCTCGGATGGCGCAAAGCGCAAACCATGACGAGTCGGTTGCCCCCTATGCGGATACCGACGCACTTGGAGGATTGGCTTAAAGCTGAAGCGGAGAAGAGAGGCCTGAATGTTGTGGACATGGCCCGTATGCTGCTGATTGAAGCGATGAGGAGTCAAGATGGCACAAACCGTTCGAGTTGAAGAAAACAGCGACTTTCAGCAGATATCACTACCACTTGATCTTGCCTGCGGCGAGCATCTTCTGCAAAGAACCCGCCTGGAAGCGGAAAGCACCTGGGGAGCCTGGTACGAACTCTATTTGGTGGGGACACCGAGCGGATTCCTGATCGAAAAGCACTCCGGTTCGTCACACAGCCCGAGCAGGCAGAAAGAAATCTGGTTCCGCCGCAACCTCCCGGACGCCGAACGCAAGTACACCCAGATTCTCAACGGCAAACTGAACGAGAAACGGCGCAGCCCCAGAAAATATAAGGTCGTGGCGCAATAGATGAAAAAAGTAAACAGCAGAAACTACCGGGAAGAGCCATTGAATGCCCTGGAAGCAGAAATTGCCATAACGGCTCTGCATGCCACCGGCGAATTTACGGTAATCCGCAAATTGAACCTGGAACGGGACCCCCGCTTCACACAGAGAAGTGTGCCGGGTTCAAAAATCGGCTTGTGCCTCGATACGGAGACCACCGGTCTAAATCATACCGAAGACAAGATCATCGAACTCGGCATCGTAGCCTTTGAATTCAACCCGATAACAGCAGAGATCATCCGCATTACTGATCGTTTTAACGGCTTTGAAGATCCGGGGCGTGCTCTCCCGCAAGAGATCATCGACATTACCGGCATAACCGACGCGATGGTTGCCGGTCAGAGGCTTGATGATGACCAGGTGAAGGCGCTCGCAGACAAGGCGACCCTGGTCTGTTGTCACAATTCCGCCTTCGACCGGAAGTTCGTCGAAGATAGGTACCCGATCTTCACCAAACTGCCGTGGGCCTGTACTCTAGCCCAACTTGATTGGCCCAAAGAGCGGATCAGTGCCCGTACTCTGGAATACCTGCTCTACAAATGCGGCGGTTACAGCATTAACGCCCACCGTGCCCTTGATGACGCTGAAGGTGTTCTTGGTCTACTCTTGGGGAGCCTACCGGTAGCAGGGACACCGATCTTCAAAAATCTGCTGGAGGTTTGCGGCGCAACAACCGCAAAGGTAACGGCTGTTGGCGCACCATATGACAAAAAAGATACCCTGAAACTGAGAGGATACCGCTGGCAAGACGGCTCCAGCAATGGCTGCAAAGGGTGGTGGACAAATGTTCCGGAACATCTGGAACAAGACGAGTTGGCTTACCTTGGTAATGAGATCTATCCGGGAGGCAACACTGAAAGTGTCGTTATCAAGATGGTTGATGCCTATGCCCGGTTTTCAGTACGGGAGTAAGCGTAACAGGACAG
>CAIYZD010000408.1 GCA_903930585.1 uncultured Geobacteraceae bacterium
AAGTGGAATGGAGTTGGCGGTAAAAGCCAAAGTCGGCGGCGGTGACCTGTTTGGTGTGGTGCAGAGTGGATTGGAAGCGCACTGGCGGAGCGAGCTGATATCGTCTGATTGCAAGGAGTTCTCTGGAGATGAAAGATTGACGCTGGCAAAGGCTGGGCGGGCTATTGACGAGATGATATCGGCGGCGGCTGAGATGCCACTGCGCGACTTGTTTCATCTGGTGCTGAGCAAGGTCGGGGTGCTGCCGCGGGCGTTGGGTGGAGTCGACCAAGTGTGGAATTTGCAGTTGATAAACACTCTTTTCGATTTTTTGAGGGATGAGGGGATTAAGGGCGGTTTGGATCTGGGCTCGTTTTTGTCGCTGATCGACGACATGCTGCGGCAGAATATCGCGCTACCGGTTGAGAAACTGTCGGATACCGGTTGCGGGGTTAACTTCGTCACGGCTCATGGATCCAAAGGCCTTGAGTTTGACCATGTTTTCGTCATCGGTTGCGTTTCGAAAGCCTGGGATTCTGCACCCAGAAACAGGACATATTCGTTGCCACCGACCGTCTGGAGAAGCGTTGCTGGGAGTGAAGAGGAAGAGGCCCGGCGGTTGTTCTATGTCGCAATGACTCGCGCTAAGAAGACACTGATCGTCTCATTTTCGAAAAAGGATAACAGCGATAAGGAGTTGGAAAAGAGCCGGTTCGTTGCTGAGCTTACTGAATCTGGATGTCCCGTGGTCGAAGTCGCGGCCGATGATAGCCAGCTGGTTGCTTTTGGTGAAAGCATTTTGGCGGTAGCACCAAAGAAAGCATTTTCTCTTTATGACGATGGCTTTGTTGAAAGCTTGCTGAAGGATTATGCGCTGAGTGTCTCGCATCTGTCGGCTTACCTGAAATGCCCGACGGCGTTCTACTTTTCAAGACTGCTTCATGCGCCGGGTCCGGCGTCGATCGCGCGGAGCTTTGGGCTTGCAGTGCATGCAGCTCTGGAATTTGCGTTTAAAGCCATGGTTACGACGACTCCCAAAGCTTTTCCTGCGGTTGAGGATTTCATGAGGGAGTTCAGGAAGCACATGTTACGGCACCAAGCCGACTTTGTGCCAACGGAGTTTAACAGGCGGTTGACATACGCTGAATCGATATTGCCTCATTTTTATACGCAGCATGTGATGGCATGGAGTACAAATTCATTGGCAGAAGTGTCAATCAGGGCAGTAGTTAGCGGGGTGCCGGTCAATGGAAAACTTGATCGAGTTGAATTTCTGGACGACGCAGGTAACATCGATATCGCCGATGACAAAACTGGTAGCTACACTTACGCAAAAAAGAAGATGGCGGCGCCTGATCCGGTGAAAACTGCAAAGGCGCTTTCAGAAGGCAAAAAACCGGGCCACGAAGTACAGAACGGCGGTGATTACTGGCGTCAAGCGGTGTTTTATCGAGTCCTGGCGGAGGCCGATGCAAAACGGGACTGGGTTGTCAATGGCACTCGGTTTGAATTCGTTGAGCCGGATAAGGAGACTGGCGAGTACCACGTTGACGTTGTCGAGGCAAATGCAGGTGATGTCGACTTGGTCAAAGGCCAGATCAAGGCGACATACGCAAACATCAAGGCGAAGAACTTTTCAGACGGTTGCGGAGACCCTGATTGCGAATGGTGCCGGTTCGTTGTCGACCTGGCGGCTTAAGAAATTTCTGTCTCTTTGTCGCTTGCCGTGCCCCATGGTTATGCTTTTTGGAGCAAATCAGGGTGACACGGCGAAACCACGGGACAGTAAAAAGGCAAAAACTTTTATTAAAACTAAAATAAATTCCCAAAAATGGCAAAAATCGCGGGGAAAACATTTTCTTTTGTTCCACTTTGTTTATTGATACTGAATTACGTAATAAGAGGTAGGAGAGGGCTATGGGCGAGGCAAAACGTAGAAAAGCTTGGGCAGAGCAGTTTGCAGAACAGATCAGGATAGCGGATTTACCACGTGTCTCTTCTGCGTTGCGGCGGTTGGCGACAGCAGCGAGTCTCCAGCGTGGGGGTGATTGCTATGTGCATGCTGCACTCGGTCAAGCTATCCTTGCAAAACTTGGCATCAAGTCTGATTTGGCGGCCGGCTGGAGTGCTTGGAGATGTGGATCTCAGAGCGACTGCGTTATGCTACATGCGCCGTTACCTGACATGCCATCTCAGCCAGGGGCGGTCGCCTTTCACGTTTGGTTAGTGTTAGAGAATAAGTATATTCTTGACTTTACTACATATTCCATCGTTAACAAGTTTATTAAACTTGATCAAATGGATGGCGGCAAGACAGTTGTGGAGTGGGCGCCGGAGTACCTCTACGAACCCTTGTCCCGGATGTCTACGCTTGGGCAGGTCATCCAGGGAGAGGCCGGCGGGCTATTTTATTACGAAAGAAACGAAGCACTTCAAGAGAAAATAATATCCGCCGCAGAACCGCTTGATCAAGACGACCTTGAGATAGCCTGGACGCTTTATCAGAATCCGGATATGGTGGTGTTTGGCCCAAATGACGTGATGAGAAGTGAGGGGAAAGTATGAAAGAAGTCGGGTCTGATGACGATACCCTATTTGAAGCTGCCATGGAGCAGGCTATTTCTGCATTTGGAGAAGAAGTGAAGACCCAGGTTGCCGCCAGGCGCGCAAAAGGCCTCCCGGATCCTGTGATCGACATGTCCCCGGCCAGGCAGAAAAAAGTCATGGCGAGGTTACAAGAGGAAATCGAGCGATGTAAGCTTTCATCGGCATTAACAAAAACGATCCGTTAACGAATGAGTTGCAAAGATGATTTATTGTGGCTACAATAGGCTACAATATCATGGAGGCTACATATGTCAGAAACAATTATTCGAGCACGGGTAGATGAACTTGAAAAGTTGGAATGCGAGTCGATTTTCAAGAGTCTTGGTTTAACTATGAGCGAAGCGGTCCGGCTCTTTATCCGTCAGGTCAACACGGTTAAGGGCTTGCCTTTTGAACTGAAGCTTACCGCAAGTGCTGCAGCTGAACACGATCAGTGGTTTCGAGAGCAAGTTGAATCGGTGTTGGCAAAAGTGAATCAACCAGGGAGGACGGCGGCATCACACGAGGACGTTGGCGCCAGATTAAAGGCAAAACAAACAACTCTTCTCAACAAGGCCGTTTGACATGGCTAATACACAGATAATCTGGGAGCCAGAGGCCGAAGCAGATTTGGACTCAATCCTGGAATATATTGCAAAAGATAACATCGAAGCGGCAATATACGTAACGAATGAAATATATCAACAGGTGTCGTTGATGGGCACTCAGGTATCTCGGCGAGGCAAAAAGGGAAGGGTGCCCGGTACAATGGAGCTTGTCATTCTGAGGACTCCTTACATTGCTGTGTACGTCAAAAAGGGCGCGTTGTTGAGGATTATCAAGGTGCTTCATGGATCAGAGGTATTACGGTTTGGGACGTTGAAGGTCTGAAAAATAGCAGGCTAACGTTGGCGGCCCGTTGATTTGATGTTATCCCAGTGTTCCGGAATTTCCGGATAACTGATTTGTTGGGCAAAGCCGCCGCAACTCAGCTTTATTCCGCTTTGTTTGGTTTTTCTCCGCCAATTTTTCGCTTAACAACGCCGCCAGGCTTCAAACACGACAAATCGAACTTCCGCATCTTTTCGTCCGGCAAAAGCCCGATTTCGTGCAGGCCAACCATTGATTTATGCAGAACCTCAAGCGCCACGCTTTTGTATTTCTTTGCCATTTTTTGCCTCTTCTTTCGCTTAGACCCGTCAGTTATTCAGCTTTTTCGAGCAACTGGGGCCGGTTTTTTGTTGGCTTTTATTTCACGCTGTTGAGCGACTGTTTCAATAATGCGCTCGGTTTCCACTTTAACCGTTTTCGTGGTGCAAGCATCAGTTCATCACCAGTATGAGGGTTTCTCCCGCGTCTTTCAAGCTTATGTTGGATCTGGAAGACGCCAAACCCAGTCAGCTTTACTTCTTCGCCAGCTTCGACCGTATCTTTGATCGTATTAAAAACGTACTCGACGATGTTCATGCACTCTTTTTTTGTAAACCCAGTTCTCTCATAGACTCTCATTGCAATATCAGCTTTTACCATAACTAAGACCTCTCTTTATTCATCTTCAGCAATTCACTCAACACTTCTTCATCAGCAATATCAGGGCTCCAGCCATACGCTGCCGCAACGGCTTCATCAAGTGCCCGGTGTGCATTCGCAAGCCATGTGGGTCGGAGGTTGTAGAGATTGGTAAGGGTTCTCTTTTTGAGTTGTTCAGCTGCTGCTTCATTTATCGGTAGAATTCTATCCGGATAACCGGGTACGACTTCAGGTCCTCGACGGATCCACTCTGCCGGATTTAACCAGTTGGCGCGGAGTTCTACCATCCGCCGGGCGGCTGTAGCAATTGCAACTGCATGTGGATTGTTTGCGTAGTCAGCAGCCGGGATGTTTGGTGTTAAACCCTCCGGAAACGGGAAGGTGTCAAAACATGAAGCAGCATTGTAGGTAGGATCGTTGCCGACCCCATGCCACGAACAGGTTTTGAGGCTCCATACCTCATGAAAGCGGGAGTGGAGAATTCCAAAAATGGTATCATCATCGCGGCAAATAACGTTCAACCGGGAATCTGGAAGTACAGATTTATCAAGCCAGACAAATACTCGATGCTTAGCAACTCGTGGAGTGACTATATAGCGAGAAAACGGGACTTGAGCTAAGCGCATGTCCGGCCGTGGTCTTTGATGTATCCACCATTTGCTGTTTGCGTTTCCCTCTCTTTTGTCAGTGCGAAGAGGTTTGATATTTGCCAGTGCATATTCAAAGGGGGCTTCGTAAAAAGCGGCTTCAGCTTCTGTCATTGAACAGCCAAAGTCTATGATCCAGGTGTCAGATGGGCGACGCGTAATATCCATTCCGTTTGCCCATGGCCGTACCACGTCACTATTAAGCCGGCCATTAGTGTTAGCTGGACACTGCAACCATTGACGGGCTAAGTCGCCGGGGATATCGAACGGGCCTGTTTTTTGGGTTCCTATAAATGAGGCCTTTTTGTTTTCCGACAAAAGTAAAGCGGAGGTCATATCCAATGATTCCGCGCCTGTCTGTTGAGCAGTTAAATCGGCGTATATCTCTATTACATCCTTGCCTTCAGATATTATATCGGTTTGGATTTTGCCGTTATCAAAGCAGACAAGAGAAACCCTTACAGCCGCACCTTCATTTATCCAAGGTTCGTCGGCCCAGGCATTATAAATGCGGCAACCGTCTTTAATTCGTTCAATGACCTTTCGATTTGCCCCGCCGCGGATTGAGTTTGTCGATACAAAGCCAGCCCGGATAGCTTGATCGGCAACAATTGCAGCTCTTGCTTTCTCGTGCCAGTACGTAACCAGATCTGCTCCGCCAGGCACCCGGCCGGCATACACCTTTCGCAACTGAGTAACATACTCTTCACCCAGCTCTGAGATCATCCGCTTGTCACGGGGTCTGAAGTCTAATGGAACGAAAACTCACGCTAAGGCATTCAGTGCAAATCATCTGGCTGGTTTAACGGCCTCAACTCTCCCCGCAAAACGTTTTCCGCTAAAGTGAACGAAAATTGTCCAAGCATATTTATATGCCCGTGAGGCAAAGGCGACATCCGGGCTTCATCCTCTTCCATGATCACATATGATTGTAGTCGTAAATGATCTAACGATGCCTGCATGTAAATGGTGTTCCACAATACTACTGCATTGGTGACTAATCCCAAAGCTCCAAGTTGGTCTTCTTGGCCTTCTCTATACCGCTTACGGATTTCACCATGCTGACCATGGCAAATCACGCGGGCCACACTGTGCCTTCCTTCGCCCCGGTTCAACTGGTTCAATATGCGACGGCGATAATCTTCATCATCAATGTAGTTGAGCAGATATATTGTTTTATTGATGCGGCCAGCTTCTATGATAGCTTGCGCCAAGCTTGATGGCCTTTCACTTTTGAGCAATGTCCGGATTAGCTCCGATGCTTGGACAGTTCCCAGCTTCAGCGATCCGGCAATTCTCATCATATCATCCCAGTTTTCCTCAATTCGAAGTGGATGGGCATAACCGCGTGCCAAATCATTCAGTACCCCGTAATCGGCGTCTTTATCCAATCGCCAGAATACAGCCTCCCCGGCATCCGCCAAGCGCGGGGAGAACTGATACCCAAGAAGCCAGAACAAACCGAAAACCATATCGCTGACACCAGCAGTATCTGTCATTATTTCAGTGGGGTTTAATCCAGTTTGCTGTTCCAGCAATCCTTCCAAAACAAAGATCGAATCTCTCAGCGTGCCAGGTATGACAATCCCGTGAAAACCTGAGTATTGGTCAGATACAAAATTGTACCAGGTGATCCCCCTGCTGGAACCAAAGTATTTCCTATTTGGGCCAGAACTAATGGTCCGGATTGGTGTAACAAAACGTAGTCCGTCGGCAGATGCAACCTCACCGCCGCCCCATTTTTTGGCTAATGGCAGGGTTGATTGGTAGTCAACCAGCCTCGCATTAGCACGAACGAGCGTTTCTGAACGGATATAATTCTGCTTGACCCAGTTTAAACGGTGACGGGTCAATGCCGGTACATTGTATTTAATCAGAGGCTCTAATCCAATATTACAGGCCTCAGCCAGTAGTACCGCACAGATACTGATAGGGAGGTCGTCAACACGAGCATTAGCCTCGCTTACGTGAGTAAACTCATCCGCAAATCCAGTGCGAGCGTGAATTTCCAATAATAGTTCAGTAAGTTCCACCTTTGGCAATAACTCGGTGACCCGTTTGCTCAGTTGAGTCAGACTGGGCGGCTCTTCCAGTTTATCAAGGTTTGTTATTGTAAGGGAGGGATGTTTTCTGGAAAGGTCGAGCTTTATTGCGTCGTTATTATCAAAGTTTGCGGCTACACGTTTGTATGTATTATCCAGTTGGCTTGCCAACCCGGCAATTGCATCTTTCGGATTGATCGGGTGTCCGAGGGAGCGACAGACCTGTACACGATTTGCCTGCCACTCTGCTCCATTCAGAAGTTTCATCCTGGGGTCTGACCAACGATCACTGTTTTCAACATAAATATCCCGTCTTCGAAGCGCATCCTGCAACTTATCGAAAAAGCATAGCGTGTACCCACGTTTAGATACATTTCCCTCTTTATCAAAAACCAATCGTTTCCAAGCACTTGAAATAATATCAAGCGGGGGAGCTTCCAGGATCTGTTGGCGTGAACCGCCCAAAGCAGCCAAATAATTGAATGCTTCCAAAGTGGCCTTACCTGATGGTGCAGCTTTGAAAACAATATCATTGAGAAGTCTCGGAAAAAACCGCCTTACTCGGCCGTACTGTTCCATCATCTCTTCATGGAACTTATCGTCTGGTTGGCGTGCAAGTTCATTGACGGCTGCAATTGATTGAGCCAGTTTTTCCCGAGGAATCCGAGCAAAAATGGTTTTTCTTATTTGATCGTCTTCCGTATCTTCGCTTAAAATAACTGAGCATACTTCCGCTAAAGCCAGCGCAGATTTGTCCAAGTCTTTCAGTGTTCGTAGTCGTTTTTTCTGACCGATTTTCTTGGCATCCCCTGCAATGCTGGTAATGAGCAGATCCATAACGTCGAGCGCTTCATCAAGTGATATTGTTTCATAGGCCTTTGTAAACGCCACCAGTATTGCAATACGCTTTTCATCAGGCATCGCAGCAATTTTGTGCATGGAAATCATTCCTGCATGGCGGGCAAGGGTTTTCAGGCGTACTGGAGGTATACGAGAAAAATCAACTCGCTGCATACCAAAGGCTTGCAACTCCTTGTAACGCTCAACTGCTTCGTTAAAGGCAGTACTACTGACGGTTACAGGACCTTTCCTATACCGATCAAAGCGGGAGATCCTCTCTCCTTCCGGAACATGTAGCAGAGTTTCCAGTTTTGCCTTTTGTTCGTCTGATGGTAATGAAGACAATCGAAGCCATAAGCGTTTGGCAGCTCTCTCGCGTATTTCAGAGATCAATCTTGTAAGCGTCGTGACGCCAGGCAACAGCACTTTATGCTGGATCAACCAGGCTGTGGCAAAGTCGAACATTAAAGTCGGCCTTTCATTACTGATCCAAGCTCGCGAGAAGAGCAGCCGGCTTAATCGAAACGTCCAGGGAGGATCATTGAATTCGTGGTACCCGTACTGCTCCCGTATTAACAGTGCATGTTCCCACTTCGTATTGTCGCGTTTGGCGTAATTTGCTAACACCGAAACGTCGTTTATTGATAATTGCTGAGCGATAAACGCCTGGACGTTTGTAGGCACCGACGTGAGATCGGAAAGAAAAGTACCCAAGAACCGAACAGATGCTAATTGCAATGCACATCCAAGGCGGTTTTGCTTCCCACGTCGATTGGTGATGAAGCCAAGGTCAACTTCATCAAGATGAAAGTAACGTGCCAGTTGAGTTTCGTTTGGTTCACCTGAAAATTGGCCGTACCCTGCTTTATGTTCTGCAGTCAAAAAATCTACCGGCACGGATGACCTCCAGAATTTAGAAGCATAAACTGCTGTCCACTATGTTATAACATAATGAACAGCATAAAACGGTCACGGCAGAATGTCTATTAAATCGATTTTCCCGTAATTAAGAGACGATCTATCCACTAAACGATTTAGGAGACATTTAACCCCATGAGACTTTTTGGTTACGCTCGTGTGTCCACGAGTCAACAGTCGCTTGATATTCAGATCAAGGCCCTCAAGGCGGAGGGGGTAAAAGATAACCGTATCTTTACCGACAAGGTTTCGGGCAGTCATATTGACCGTGAAGGGTTGCAAACATTAAGGGTTAAAGTTGAGGAGGGTGACGTCATCTTGGTTAAAAAGCTTGATCGCCTTGGTCGTGACACTGCTGATATGATTCAACTGATCAAAGAATTTGAAAGCATCGGTGTAGCTATTCGGTTTTTGGATGATGGAATCAGTACTGAAGGTACTATGGGTAAAATGGTCGTGACCATCCTCTCAGCAGTGGCTCAGGCAGAACGGCAGCGTATTTTGGAGAGAACGAATGAGGGCCGCATTGAAGCAAAGGCAAAAGGAGTAAAGTTTGGTCGAAAACCAACAATCAACAGAGAGAAAATGCTGTGTTTACAAGAACAAGGTTTCGGAGCAACTGATATTGCACGCCAAATGAAGATCGGTCGGTCGACAGTTTACAAGATACTGAACTCAAACAAAACAGAGCACTCTTGACTATGCAGGTACAAGGGATATAAGCCATGACAAACAGACCAGCCCAGACAGCACAGGAACTTCGCCAACGAGCTGAAGAATTGTTTCGGGCAAATAAGAGCATCATCCCGGAATTGACCTCGCCTGAGGAAACAACGCGCCTCCTCCATGAACTGCAGGTGTATCAGATAGAACTGGAGATGCAGAACGATCAACTGCGCATCTCCCAGCATGGATTAGAAGAGTCACAGTCCCGCTACTTCGACCTTTACGATCTGGCGCCGGTCGGCTATCTGACCCTCAGCAGCGAGGGGATTATCCTGAAGGCAAATCTTGCCGCCGCCACCATGCTTGGTGTTGCCAGAAGCATGCTGATCACACAGTCGATCCACCGGATAATTTTCACTGATGACCAGGATATGTACTACCTGCACCAAAAGCAGTCCAGCGACTTAAGCGCTCCGAATACGTTCGAGGTTCGCCTGGTACGGGGCAATGGTTCTCCGTTCTGGGTTCATCTGCAACTTACTGCGGCGCAGAATGGGGAAAGCTGGATTACCTTTGCCGACATCACCGAACGTAAACTGGCGGAAATAAACCTTAAAGCTGCCAACAAGATGCTCCAAACCATTATAGACACGGTGCCGGCTCGCATTTTCTGGAAGGATGCGGAGTTGCGTTTTCTCGGCTGCAATCGGGCTTTTACTGCTGATGCCGATATTGGCTGTCCGGAGGATCTGATCGGCAAGGACGACTTTCACATGGTGTGGAAGGAGCAGGCGGAGCTATATAGTGACGGTGATCGGAGGGTAATGGAATCGGGAATCCCCCTGCTTGCGTACGAAGAATCGCTAACCACGGCGGATGGAGATGAAAAGTGGCTTCGCACGTCGAAAGTGCCGCTCCGCAACGAGGCGGATACAATAATAGGCATTCTCGGCGTATATGAGGATATAACCGCTCAGAAGCACACTGAAAATGAACTTCATGAAAAACAGCGGCGGCTGACAACGTTATTACACGAAACAAAAACCGGTACGTGGGAGTGGAACGTACAAACAGGAGAAACCGTATTTAATGAACAGTGGGCGGATATTATCGGCTATACCCTCGATGAAATAGCACCCATTTCCATCGGAACCTGGATGAAGTACTGCCACCCTGACGACTTGCAGATCAGCGGCGAATTGCTGGAGAAACACTTTCGTGGTGAATCTGCGTATTATGAATATGAAGCCAGAATGAAACATAAAGACGGCCATTGGGCCTGGATTCTGACCAAGGGCAGGGTCGTTTCGTGGAGTGACGACGGTAAGCCGTTATGGATGTTTGGCACCCATCATGACGTCACCGAGAGAATACAGCTCAATAATCAGCAGAAGAGGACCGACACCTCCCTCAAAGGTGCGATGGCGGAAATTCTGCGCTTGAAAAACAGACTCCAGGCGGAAAATATATACCTGCACCAGGAGGTTGCCCAACAGTTCAACTTTGGCGAGATCATTGGTGAAAGCAATGCCATCAGGCACGTATTTGACAAGGTTGTGCTGGTGGCCCCCCTGGATGCAACCGTTCTTCTGCTTGGCGAGACCGGCACCGGCAAGGGAGTAATCGCAAGAGCCATTCATGGCCACAGCGCTCGCGAAAAACGGCCCTTGATTACGGTCGACTGCGCAACACTCCCGGCGAACCTGATTGAAAGTGAACTCTTCGGACGGGAAAAGGGTGCTTTCACCGGGGCTGATGCCCGGCAGATGGGGCGTTTCGAGTTGGCCAATGGCGGCACCATCTTTCTCGATGAAATTGGCGAAATACCGTTAGAGCTTCAAAGCAAACTGCTCCGGGTTATTCAGGACGGCGAGTTTGAGCGACTTGGCAACCCACGCACCATTAAAGTCGATGTACGGATTATTGCGGCCAGCAACCGGAATCTGGAAGAAGAGATCCGCGCGGGCAGGTTCCGGGAGGATCTCTTCTACCGACTCAATGTGTTTCCCATAATTATTCCACCGCTCAGAGGGCGAGTGGAAGACATCCCGCTGTTCGTCAGTCATTTCGTTGCCAAATTCAACAAAAAAAACAGTAAAAAGATCGAGACAGTAGCAAAAGACACTCTGAATACCCTCCAGAAATACTTCTGGCCCGGCAACGTGCGGGAGCTTGAAAGTGTTATCGAGCGGGCGGTAATTATAAGTCAGGGCAGTTCATTGCAGGTGCTGGACCGCTTCGATGCATTCCGCACCGTAGAGAAACCGGCAGAGGAGGAGGATATAAAGGCCCTCGCCCTGCTGGAGCAGGACCACATACTCCAGGCGCTTCAGAAAACCGGTTGGCGTATTGCAGGGGCAAAAGGAGCCGCACTGCTGCTTGGTATCAACTCCAACACTCTCCGCTCCCGGATGAAGAAACACGGCATCATACGTAAATAAAGAATTTTACACATAGAAATCCGTGACACATTCTGTGATATTAAACGGTTCTGTTTTATATCACAGATTGTTTTAACAGTTTTTTCTTCCCACCGATAATCCACCTCAATTTTATTCCATACAATCAGCCTGTTACGCCATTAATCATCGTAGATTTTCTTTGGCTCGATAGTTGCTCTATCTATCTGAGAAGGAAGATCTTATGTCCCGAAACAACTCCGTAAATCGCAGGATTGTTCTTAACTCTCGTCCTTGCGGCGCCCCGACAGCAGAAAACTTCCGGCTTGAAAAAGTCACCGTTCCGGTTCCTTCAGCCGGAGAGGTTCTTCTGCGTACTCTGTATCTCTCGCTTGCCCCCTATAGGCAGTTGAGGTTTCGGTGTTGCCCGGTAGCAGGAAGGGGAAGACGAGGATGCCCTGATGAGGCGGGTTGACGCGGCACTGTATCAAGCGAAGAGCGAAGGGCGTAACCGGGTGGTAGCGGCGTTGTCCTGAACATACAATGGCAACAAATAGTATTGAGACAGATCGAACGGAAGCTGAAGCAACTTAAGCGAATGGAGCTGTTATGGACGCTAATGGCACGAAAACCGGTACTGTTTCTTCCCCTGACGGCAGCCCGTCGCAGAGTTCCTTCCGGCATCTAAACTCGCTGCCGGTTATAATCATGTCTGTTGCGTTGTTACTCCTTACCGTGCTTTTGTGGAAACTGTACGACAGGAGCCTGCAAGCACGAGCAGAGGCGATATTTGCTGATAAAACAGACAAAATATCCAGCCAGCTAACCGATCGGATGCGTGACCACGAGAGGGTACTGCGGGGGGCAAGCGGGCTTTTCGCTGTTAATGAAAATGTCTCACGTACTGACTGGCGCCATTATGTGACAGCATTGCAGCTTGACGAAAATCTACCCGGTATTCTTGGCGTCGGCTTTTCCAAATGGCTTACACCGGCTGAGAAGAGTGCCAATATCAGTAAAATTCGTGCTGAAGGGTTCCCGGAGTACACCATTCGCCCGGACGGAGAGCGCTCCGTCTATACATCGATCATCTATCTTGAGCCGTTTAACTGGCGCAATCAGCGGGCCTTTGGCTACGACAT
>CAIYZD010000409.1 GCA_903930585.1 uncultured Geobacteraceae bacterium
GCCCACGATTTCAACAATATTCTGGCAATTATTATTGGTAATTGCAGTCTCATAAAAATGAATTATACAACCGCTGATGAGTATATACCAATAATTGAAAAGGCTGCTGAACGTGCTGCTGAACTTTGCCGTCAGATGCTGGCCTACGCCGGAAAATCATCTTTTGCCTTGAATTACATCGACTTGTCTGCACTTGTTGAGGAAACCGTCAGCATGCTGAAATGTGCAATCAGCCAAAATGTAGTCATTAACATGAATATTTCAAAGGACATTCCCGCCATAAAAAGTGACACCAGTCAACTGAGACAAGTTGTGATGAATCTGATTATAAATGCATCGGAAGCTATTGTTGAAGAGCATGGAGTGATTCATGTTTCGCTGGCCAGGCATGAATTTACGTCCGGGCAATTGAATAAGGACCATCTTGGCTCAGTTATAATCCCTGGTCACTACGTTTGTCTCGAGATAACCGATTCAGGAATCGGTATGAGTGAAGAAACTCAACAGCGTGTTTTTGAGCCGTTTTACACAACCAAATTTTCCGGACGTGGCCTTGGGATGTCGGCCGTTCTTGGTATTATCTCAGCGCATAATGGGGCATTGCAGCTAACCAGTAAACCTGGCCAGGGAACTACATTTAAAATTTATCTGCCTATTCATGATGGTGAAAGAAATAGTGAAGCCGCTTTTCAGCACGTTGATGCTGCCTGGCGAGCACGAGGCACCATTTTGCTGGTGGAGGACGAAGAACCCGTGCGAATGGTAGCTAAAACAATGTTGAAATCATTAGGATTCACTGTTTATGAAGCTTCAAACGGTAAAGAAGCGATAGATTTGTTTCAGAAGTACGCTTCTCATATATCTATCGTTGTAACTGACCTGGGTATGCCTGTCATGGATGGCTATACGCTTATTCGTGAGCTTAAGAGTCTTAAGCCAAATCTGCCCGTTGTGATTGCCACCGGTTTTGGTGATATAGATGTTACCTCTCGGATAGCACGTACGGATATTGCCGGTTTGGTTGGAAAGCCATTTAACTTTGATCAGTTGCGGAATGTGCTGATGAGTGTTGTTTGTGTCGAATAAACAGACCAGCCGTAGCGTCCGGAAATGTACGGCGATTCTGGACATATAAATGCCTTATGGTACTATTATTGTGAACAATCACAAAAAAAAAGTACATTCAGGGAGAAAGTGCACATGGGAAAAATCGGTGGGTCTGAAATTAAAAAGCTTTCCGTAGGCAGCAAGCTTTCTTTTTTTATGGCGATAATGGTCATGGTGGTGATGACCGCTTCTACGCTTGTGATTTCCGGGTTAATGACCAAAAGACTAAATCAGAAGGCTGAGGAAAATCTGTTGCAGCAGGCTAATCTGTTGGTCAACACGATGTCTTCATACCACAGTTCTCTCGTCGATAGCGCCGGTAAAATGGCAGACGTTTTTCGCACCCATTTCCGTGGCCCGCTTTCACTCGTCTCTGGTTCTACCGTACTGATCGGTGACAAACAAACACCGCTTCTGAAGGTCGGTGCCACAACAATCAATCAGAATACGGAGCTTGTTGACAGCTTTACCGCCGTAACCAAAGCGGTAGGAACCGTATTCGTGCGATCCGGAGATGATTTTATCAGAATATCGACTTCTTTGAAAAAGGAGGATGGAAACCGCGCGGTCGGCACGCTGCTGGATCGGGCACATCCTGCATATCCGGGACTTTTGAAGGGTGATGAGTTTGTCGGTAAGGCCACTCTGTTTGGTAAGGATTACATGACAAAATATCTTCCGGTGAAAGACAACAACGGCAGAGTTATTGCGGTGTTTTTTATCGGGCTTGATTTTACCGATGGCCTCAAGGTTCTCAAAGAAAAAATTCGTTCAATAAAAGTCGGGAAAACCGGTTATATCTATGCGCTTGATGCCCGCGAGGGGAAAGAGAGCGGGAAGCTGCAGATACATCCCGTAAAAGAAGGCACGAATGTTATTGATTCAAAGGACTCGAACGGTCATGAGTTTATTCGTGAAATGCTGAAACAGAAAGAGGGCACCATGCGTTATCCCTGGGTGAATACCGAACTGGGGGAAACTACGCCACGGGAAAAAATGGTGGTTTTTCGTCCGTTGAAAGAATGGAACTGGTTGATTTGTGTCGGAGAATCTTTGGATGAATTGAACAGTGACGGTGTTTTTATACGGAATTCAATGCTTGGTTCGACGCTTTTAGTTGTCATAATAATGGTGCTGTCATTTATTGTCATGTCAAAACGGTTGCTGACGATTCCTCTCAATAATGCGGTGCAGATGGCGAATGCTATTGCGGCAGGTGATCTTACCGCCACTATTGAAGTGAAATCCGATGATGAGATCGGCTGCCTTATGGCCGGCATGAAAAACATGGTGGAAAATTTGCGTGTAATGTTTTCCGATCTGGCTGGTGGCGTGCAGACCATTTCTTCGTCGGCGACCGATCTTTCCGCGGTGTCACGCCAACTAACCTCAAATGCAGACAACTCATCATCCCGCACGCAGGGCGTAGCAGCAGCCGCCGAAGAGATGAGCGCCAATATGCTGACGGTCGCTGCCGCAATGGAACAAGCCACGGCTAATGTTAACACCGTGGCAACTGCTGCCGAGGAGATGACGGTTACCATTGCAGATGTTGCCAAAAACTCGGATAAAGCTCGAAATATTACCGGACATGCGGTTCTTCAGGCCGACAAGGTGACCGGACAGATTGCTGCGCTCGGGCGAGCTGCCCGGGAAATCAATAAAGTTACCGAAACTATTACGGCAATATCTGCCCAGACCAATCTTTTGGCCTTGAACGCCACTATTGAAGCGGCACGTGCCGGTGCGGCCGGCAAGGGATTTACGGTGGTCGCTACCGAGATCAAGGAACTGGCACAACAGACCGCTGCGGCTACCGAAGGAATTCGCGAAAAGATTGACAACATTCAACTGTCCACGGCGGAAACAGTTGAAGAAATAGAGAAAATATCGAATGTAATCCAGGAGGTTAACGGAATAATAGGTGCAACGGCGCTGGCCATTGATCAGCAGTCAACGGTTATGCAGGAAATAGCCACCAATATTGCTCAAGCTGCTCATGGAATGCAGGAAGTGAACCAGAATATTGCCCAGACATCAGGGGTTGCCGACACGATAGCTCACGACATAGCAGGGACCAGTCGGTCTGTGGGCGAAATATCAAAAGGGAGTGCTCAGGTGCTTGAGAGTGCCGAAAATTTGGCCAGGCTGGGTAAGCTGTTGCAGGATATGAGCGATCGGTTCAGTGTATAAAGGTTGAACCTGTTCATGTATATGTATCCATACTGCCGATTGTAAACAGCTCCTCTTGCCGGGTGTCTTTCAGCTCTTCCCGAATGCGAACAAAGTCGTCTATGTTTTTGCTAAACAGGTCGAGAAGTGTCGGGTCAAAGAATACGCTCCGTCCTTCCCGCATGATCTCCATGGTCTTGTCGAGCGGGAATGCATTTTTATACGGACGTTCGGAACAGAGTGCGTCAAAGACGTCAACAACCGAGACGATCCGGGCGTACCTGTGTATGTTCTCACCGCCAAGCCCCAGGGGGTAGCCGGTGCCGTCCCATTTCTCGTGGTGTTGCCGCGCTATAATACTGCCGGCATCGATAACGGGAAAACGTTCTGCATCGGATAGGATCTTGCCGCCGATCGTGGTATGCATCTTCATGATGTCGAATTCAGCCGGGTCAAGTTTACCCTGTTTCAGCAGGATTTTGTCCGGGATACCTATTTTGCCCACATCATGAAGTGGGGACGCCACGCGGAGAACTTCGCACTCTTCTTCACTGATACCGGCCAGTTGTGCAAGTCGTTTGGAAAGTTCGCTGATGCGGAGCGTATGCATTCCGGTCTCCTGGTCGCGGAATTCTGCGGCACGCCCCAGGCGGAGTGAAATTTCATATTCCGCTTCGCGCGACAGATCGAGGGCCTTTTGCAAGGCGACAGTCTTTTTGACGACCTCCGCCTCCAGGATGCTGTTCATGTCTTTCGCGAAATCAGCGAGCTTTTTGCTTCGGACGTGGTTCATGACCCGCAGCCGCAGTTCTTCCGGGTTATACGGTTTGGCGATGAAATCATTGGCTCCGAGAGCCAGCGTTTTGGTCACTTCCGTTTTTTCCGAAGTGACCATGATTACCGGGATCTCCCGCCAGCTACAGCTTTGCTTGATACGCTTCAGGGTTTCGTAGCCATCCATAACCGGCATTTCGAGATCCAGAAGAATAACATCAATATGTTCTTCTTCCGTCAGTGTTAAGATGGCCTGCTGACCATTATTGGCCTTGAGAACTGTGCAATCCTGATCCGACAGCATTACTTCGAGCATTTCCAGGTTCATCCGGTCATCGTCAACTGCCAGGATGGTTACGTCATCAAACATGATTCTCTCCATCGATAGAGGTGCCGTACGGCTGTTCTTAAACGGTGAACAACTGTTGAAAGGCCCTGATATCGTCTTTCAGTTGCGGGAGCAGGCTGGTGGCTTCGTCAAGCTTCCCTTCACGTGCATGTTGTTCCATGGCTGCTGCGGTTTCCCATATCCGGCGTGCGGAAATGTTGCCGGCAGCACCTTTGATGGTGTGGGCCTGGATACGGGTCTGTTCCGGGTCTCCCGCTTCGACAGCGGTGATGAGCGACTCAAGGAACCCGGCAGTATTCCTGATGAACATGCTGATAAACCGCTCCAGCATTTCCTCGCGACCGCCAAGGCGCTCCAATAACTCATTACGGTCAAACACTGGTACGGATTCAGCTTCAGGTTCATCGACACCTATCGAAGGGGGGGGGAGAGAACTGTCCTGTTGTGCCGGTACGCTGCGGTCAGGCACCATCCGGCGGAGTGTTGCAATAATTTCCGACGTCCTGACCGGTTTGGAAAGATACTCATCCATATCGCCCGCAAGGCATTTTTCCCGGTCACCCTGCATTGCGTAAGCGGTCATGGCAACTATCGGGGTCCTGACACTATTCCGGTCACGCTCAATCTCCCTGATTTTAGATACGGCTCCGTACCCGTCCAGAATAGGCATCTGCATATCCATGAAGATAATATCAAACGAGTTCTGCTTGAATTGTTCAACAGCTTCCTGCCCGTTTTGAGCCATCATAACGCTGTGCCCCTGCTTTTCAAGTGTGGCGCGCAGCAGTTCCCGGTTGATCTCAACATCATCCACCACCAGAACGGAACAGCGGGATTGCTCTTCCCGGACGGTATGGCGGGTAATCAGGTCACTCGGGCTTTTTTGGCCGCTGATAATCGCGACCAGAGTGTCATGCAGTTCTTCCATGACAATCGGTTTGGTCAAATAGCCGTCAATGCGAAGATCGCGACATTTGTCGGCGTCGCCGCGTATACCGGAACTCGGCATGATGAGAATCCGGAGAGAGTCGAATTCCTGCCGGCGTCGCAGTTTGGCCGACAGCTCCCAGCCGTCAATGCCGGGCATGTGGACGTCACTTAATACAATGTGGGGAAGGGTGTCGGATCGGTGCATGCGATCCAGTGCTTCAACAGCTTCCACCGCACCGGCTGCCAGATGGACGGTCATTCCCCACTGTCCAAGAAAACCATTCAGCATCTGGCGATTGATGTCATTATCATCCACTACCAGTGCCGAGACCCCTTTCAGGTTTATTACCGGCGGTACTTCGGTCGTTTGGTTCTCCTGTAGTCCGAACCGGGCGGTAAAGCTGAAGCAGCTTCCATCTCCAAGTGTACTTTCGACACTGATTTCACCACCCATCAAAGTGACAAGCCGCCTGGAAATTGCCAGCCCGAGCCCGGTGCCGCCAAATTGTTTGGTGGTGGAAGCGTCACCCTGTTCAAAGGCTTCAAAGATCCGTCCCTGCTGTTCCGGACTGATGCCGATACCCTTATCGCGGACATCGAACCTGAGCAGAATGTTCCGAGCCGATTCCTCAATAAGTGAGATGATAATACTGATATCGCCGGCGTCGGTAAACTTGACGGCATTTCCCGCCAGATTGATCAGTATCTGCCGAAGCCGTCCCGGGTCGCCGACCAGCGCATCTGGTACGTCCTGTTCGACATTGAAGACCATTTCGAGACCTTTTTGTCCGGCCCGGGCTGAAAGGGTCCTCAAAGTGTGTCCTATCATGCTGCGCAGCAGGAAGGGAGATTCGTCCAGAACGATTTTCCCTTCCTCTATCTTCGAAAAATCAAGGACATCGTTAATGATTGAAAGCAGATTGTCCGCTGATGTTTTGATTGAGCGGAGATAGTCACGTTGTTCACGATTCAGCTCGGTATCTATGACAAGGTCGGTCATGCCGATTATACCGTTCATGGGAGTGCGGATTTCGTGGCTCATATTGGCCAGAAATTCGCTTTTGGCCCGGTTGGCGGATTCGGCGGCGTTTTTTGCAGCAAGCAATTGAATATTGTGCCTGGAAATATCACGTTCCCTGGCCTGTGTCTCTTCCAGTCGAATGCCCAGAAGAGCATTACGCGTGCTGCCGCGGATCAGTATTATTGATCCGGCAATAATAAACAGGCCTATAGAGGCGACACTGAACACCAACAGTTGCGGCGATGTCTTCTCTGCTCCCTGGGCAGGCATGATAGTTATAAGGGAGAATGGTGTCGTACCGATCGGGTACTTTACCGCCAGCATTTTACCGGCAGCCCCTTTTTCCCCGATTGCCGGAATTTCGAAGGTGAAAGGTGTTGCATCCTCAAACGATGCGAGTTTCGGAAGAAGCGCCGGTTGGAGCTGATGCGCCGGTGA
>CAIYZD010000410.1 GCA_903930585.1 uncultured Geobacteraceae bacterium
TCAATGAATTAAATACTACAAAGAGAGAACTCACCGACATTGCCCCCGCAGCGACAATGGGATGAAGAACCCCGGAAATTGCGAGCGGAATTGCCGCAATATTATAAAAGAAGGCCCAAAAAATGTTCTGTTTTATGATCCGGAACGTCATGCGGCACAATCCTATCAGGAATGGCACCGCTTCCAGGTTGTTTCGTACCAGTATGGCATCGGCACTTTCCATGGCGATCTCGGTTCCACGACCCATTCCGATACCGACATACGCTTCGGTAAGCGCCGGAGCATCGTTGATACCATCACCAACCATCATTACCCACCCGCTCTCCTTCTGCAAAGCAGCAATCAATTCTCTTTTTTTCGTGGGCAAAGCGCCGCCGATGACGTCGGTTATCCCTACAGCGACTGCTATCGCCTGCGTGGTAGTGATGGTATCGCCGCTAATGAGTACCGTTTTCAGCCCCATCTGCTGAATCATACTCACTGCAGCGACCGCTTCCTCGCGCACGGTGTCGGCGACAAGAAAGATCCCCCGCAACCGGTCACCCCACCCCGCATAGAGTGCGGTATGCCCCTCCGCCTCGGACGACACGATTGAACTTCCAGGTTCCTCGTCCACCGAAATGCCATTTTGCAGCATATACTCTCTATTGCCGACGTAAACCCGGACTCCGCCAAGATCTCCTTCAACACCTCTGCCGGGAACGGCCTTGAATCCGGCTACTTCGTACTTGTCAATACCTTTTGCAGCCTCACTGATCGCGTATCCGGCACTATGTTCCGAATACTTCTCAAGCGAAGCGGCAACCTTCAACAATTCATCGGCACAGATTGACGAATCAAGCAGCACTGTTTTTTTCAGCATCGGTTTTCCGGTGGTTATGGTGCCGGTTTTATCGAAAACGACGCCACCGAGCCGAACAATATTTTCTATAACCTCGCCGTTTTTCAGCAATATCCCTTTTGAAGATGCGATCCCTGAGCAGATCATGACGGCAAGCGGGGTTGAGAGACCAAGGCTGCATGGACACGCGATAACGAGGACCGATACTCCCGTCATTAATGCACTATTGAGCGATGCTCCGTTAAAGAGATACAAGAAAACCGTTAACAGGGAAATAACAATTATTGCCGGAACGAAAAAAGCGACAACCCTGTCTGCCATATTTTGAATGCGAGGCTTTGTGGCCTGAGCTTCAATGACTGATTCAATTATCTTAGAAAGCATGGTCTCTTTATCGGTGTGTTTGACTTCAAAAACAACCGATCCGAACATATTCATGCTGCCGCCTATGACCTCACGGCCACCGCTCTTGAATACGGGTTTTGATTCGCCGGTAATAAAGGACTCGTCAACCTCCGATTCACCGCTTATCACCATGCCATCCAGCGGAATTCGTTCACCCGGCCTCACCAGCAGGAAATCACCCTTTTTCACGGATGTTACGGGTACCATCTCGCTTTCAGAACTGTCGCCGGATTGATCGCCCGGTATCACCCTTCTCGCCTCTTTGGGAATAAGTTCGGAAAGCATCTCAATAGTCATGGACGCCTTTCCCTTCGCCACGGCTTCAATATACCGCCCCAAAAGAATAAGCGTGATGATCATGGCTGAAGTATCAAAGTAGACCTCTCCCCCCGTAAATAAGCTGTAAATACTGTAAATGAACGCTGATCCCGACCCTACCGTGATCAGCGAGTCCATGGTAAAATTGAGCGACGTGAGCCCACTCAAAGTGCTTTTTATAAACGGCATGCCGGAATAAAAAAGTACCGGTATTGTTAAGAGCAGGGAAATGAATTCCAGGAACAGTTTGATCTTAGTATCAAACCCCTGAAAATACCCGGCGTACAGGGCAATACTGTATATCATCAGGTTGGATGATAAAAAGGCAGCCGTACCGAAACGGACAAGAAGATCCCGCGCCTCAGCCCGCTGCGCCTTGTATCGTGCGGATTCCGTATAAGGACGGGGAATATACCCGATAGAGGCAATTCTGTTTACAATAGTGCCGATGCAGGTCTTTTCAGGATTCCATCTGATCCGTGCCATATGGGTAGCATAATTAAGACGCGCGTACACCACACCGTCGGTCTTGCTCAAAATCCGCTCATTGAGCCAGATACAGGAAGCACAACGGATATTGCCGACATACAGATCGATCTCTTTAAGGAGAGTGTTATCTTCAGGCGTGGCAGGAGGGATATCACGAACAAGTCCGTCAAACAGGCTCGCATCAGGCTGGATAATTTCCAGTGCAGCTCCGGTTGCCGTTTCCTTCCAGTCCCGCCGTTCATAAAACCGGTCGAGCCCTTCCTCGTGAATGAGGCGATAAATGCCCCGGCAGCCATTACAGCAAAAGACCAGGGTTTTACCGTCTATTTCGTCGCAGACGGCCTCTCGTTCGGGGAAGGACAACATGCAGTGATTACATTCAGACACAAACACCATCCGGTAAAGACTAAAGAGTAATTGCCCGGTACAGAAACAGAGCTCCGGCGATTATCATCGCAAAAGCCGATGCTCGATACAGTTTCAATCGTGTATTTTGCCCGATTGCAGAAAGAATACCCCCCAACAGCAACATCGCAGGGAGAGTACCAAGGCCGAAAAGGAACAGCATGGACATTCCCCTAAGAAAGCCTTCAGCTCTGCTACCGGCATCCACACCCGCACCGGCTGCCGCAATAAAGGCCGTGTAGGACAGTCCGCACGGAATAAAGCCCAAAATCAGTCCCATCGGAAAAAAGGCTCCGGCACTTCCGGTTTCGGTAACAAACTTCACCATCCGGCCGACAACAGTGGTACATCCGCTCTTGTTGTTTATCACATTCAGAGGAATATATCCGCCAACAATAAGCCCCATTGCCATCATCATTATTCCGATAGCGCCCATAACCATGTTTTGAAGATGTGCCACCGGATTGATAACGCCGACAAATGACCCCGTCAATCCCATTACGCCACCGATGATACTATACGTTGTGATTCTGCCGGAATTATAGAGAAGCTGCGGAAGGTACCTTTTTCTGACCGGATTTAATGCATAAGCGGCAACGACGGGACCGCACATCCCCATACAATGACCGAAACCACCGAACAGGCCGGAGAAAAACATGAGCAGATATGTTGAATCAGTAGAGAACATTAAACAGAAAGGACGACTCTGGAGGAGCTAAACCCGGGACTCCAATAATGGTGGCCGACCAGAGCCTTTTGTCACTATGACATTTTGGTAGTACACCTTTCCCGGTATATTTTCCGTTACCGGCTTTTACAAGCTTTACTTCATTGTTGCCCATGAACATGCCGGGCATTTGCAATTTCAGCTTAAGGTATCCATACTCTCCGGTTCCATTCAAGGTCACCGTAAAGATGAGCTCGTTCATGGCTTTTACCGGTTTGGGATCAATGTCAAGTGTGACAGATACTCTGCCGACTTTCCTGGAGCATGGTCCACCGTTTATTTCGCAATTCTGAACTGAGGGAGCACTCACATCTGCCGCATAAACGGTAAGAGAACGTTGGGGCAGGACAATAACCATGCAGAACAAAAACAACTGCAGAGGCTTCAAACATAGATCCGGCAGAAGAGATAGTGAATAAATTGAAGTAAATTCAATCCGTTCATTATTTTTCCGTGTCATTCTTTGTCGTACCTCTTTGAGCAGCAGCATTATCTTCATCATCATCCAGCATCCTGTATTTAGGCTCTTCAACCGTTTTTTTTATCTTGGGGTTGTAATAATGAACGACAGCAACGATAAATCCTGCAAACAGGGCACTTGTGATTCCAAAATTAATCCATCCGCTCCACTGCATGATATGCCTCTCTTGTTACCCGTCTATTTTTATCTTGCTGTCGTAACTCAACGTATCTTTACCTTGTGTTACATTCACTCTGAGTTCCCAATACCCTTTTGAAGAAAAATCCGCGTGAACGCTGTACATGCCATGTTCAGTACGCTCGGCCCGGTATTTTTTTATATCAGGGTTCCCAATACGATTAAGCATGAATTCCACCGTAGCGTTATCCATTGCTGTGCCGTTCCTGTCATATACCGACACATTCAACTGCCCGTCTTTATTGGCGGATACAGGCGAAATAACCTTCCATCCCAGTTCCGCATACCGTTTTTGTGTTGCATCATACGCAATCCCCGCTTCATAAGGGTGCTCCACCACGGTTACATCACGCATCACCATGCTGGTCCAGACAAGTCCCGTCATAATGGCAAAGCCGACAAACATCACTGAATAAATGAGAATTTTATAGTTCATTGGGAATTACGAAATTCGCCTCCTTGTTAATGTGGATCTTTTTTCGTTGATCAATCAATTTTACCCGTAATTTCATCGTTTTCATTCCTGGAGTTTTTTGTATTTTTACAAAAAGCGGAAACTTATTCTTGTCGCCGGGACCGACATGGACCGGTTCCATCAGCGACTGAACTAATGACGTCCCCCCTGCATCAACTGTTACATTCAGATCAATCGGCGCATCAAGCATGTTTATTACAGAAACCACATAGGCGTTAATTATCAATTTATCCTTCGTCTGTCTGGCTTCCATGGTATGAGGCAGCAGAGCAACCTCCACGCCTGTCCTTGCCATCATAAGATAGATCAATGACACCAACAGCAAGACGGTAAAAGCGCCGATGATAAAAAAACTCTGCCGAGCGACCCGCCCCTCGTTTGCGGTTCCAAACGCGTAGCGGATCAGCCCCTTCTTGTTAAACCTCGCCATGACGGTACTGCACGCATCAATGCATTCGGCACAATTGATACAGGCGGAACCAAATCCTTTTCGTATATCTATTTCTGTAGGACATACTTTCAAGCACCGCGAGCAATTGATACATTCGCTGCTTCTCGCTGGATCAAGCTCGATAATCAGTGTGTTTTTGTCAAACAGAACGCCCTGCAGCATGGAATACGGACATACGGTTTTGCACCAGGTGTGCCGCAAAAAAGTAAAATTTAGGAAAAGTATGACCGCGAATGCTATCCAGAATCCCCATGTGGCCGTACCAAGAGTACCGGCCATGAGATCATGAATAAATTCATACGGCGACACAAAATACCAGATAAGAGAGGCTGCAACAATTACGGAGAGCAGGAACGTCAACAAAAATACCAGGAGGTTACGCAGAGATCCCGTTATTTTTGCCCTATCGACAACTGATGTAAAATCAACAAGTACCGTCTGTGGGCAAAGCCACCCGCACCAGATACGACCAAAAACAAGGGTGATAAGAATGAACAGCAAGGCAAGAAACAGGGTAGCCACAAGGACAATGAAAAGTTCCTGCATCCAGATACCATGTCCAAAAACGTGCAGCCTGAGCGAAGGTATGTCAAAACGAAAGGCACTTTCCCCATGTATTCTGACGAAAGGGAGCCCCAGTATGATGAGTGCCTGAAGTAGTTCAACAACCCATCTCCAGGTCCTGAAGTTATTACATTTTATACCCACTCACATTTCTCCGGAGCAAAAAAAGGTCCGGCAGGCTTTTACAACCTGCCAGACCTCGCGTGTCATGGTCTGCTATTTTTTAAGCGATTTTTCATATTCCATTACCTGACTCCACCCGCTTATTGCCGGAGTATAGGCAACACAATAATAAATACCAAAAACAATCAGCCCGATAAATAGCAGAAGCCATCCGGCAGGCAGTTTATGCTTGGTATCCTGCCTTTCCATATCCTCAATTCTTTCGAATTCTTCCATGTGATTGCTCCTTTATTTTGCTTCAATTGACCGTATATATGACACAAGTGACCAAATTTTCTTTTTGCCTAACAATTCATCCCACTCGGGCATACCGCCCTTGGCGGTTCTGCCATCGATGACCTTACCCTCTTTTGTCCCCTCGGAAATTATCGTGAACAACGTTTCATCACTAACAGGCTTTGCAACATTAAGCCATACCTTATCCGTCAGATTGGGGCCAGCTGGGCCTCCCTTACCATCGGCGCCATGGCAACCTACACAGTTTGTTTCAAACAGCTTCTTGCCGTCCGCAATGGTAGCGGCATCATTAACGAGCTCACTCTTTCCGGCAACTGAAACCTTTGCCGCTTTCGGGATCACGGTACCAAGGTTTTGCAGGTAGGCAACAAGTGCATCCAGCTTGGTTTTGCCGGCGAGGGCGGCAATTTCATCCTTTGTATAGGGGAAACCAAGCGCCTTCATGCTTGCTTCCATTTCTTGCGGATCGATCGGGTATTTCGCCAGCCAGCCGTAGGCGGGCATATTCGATCCCTGAAAAAGTTTCCTTGGATTGTTTAAGTGTTCATAGTGCCACTTGTCGTTATATTTACCGCCAATCCTGGCAAGATCGGGGCCTTTTCTCTTGGAACCCCACAAAAATGGCTGATCGTAGGTAAACTCCCCAGCCTTCGAATATTCACCGTATCGCATCACATCAGCCTTCAATGGTCTGATCATCTGTGAATGGCAATAATAGCACCCATTTTCGATATAGACGTCTCTACCGGCGAGCTGCAATGCCGTGTAAGGCTTAAGGTTAGCCATCTTGGGATGCATTTCGGATGAGAATAGTGGATACACCATCATGACCGTCGTCCCGATAAGAATAACCACGGTAACGACAATGATAAAAAATATGGGTCTTTTGTAAATAGAACCTGACATTATCTACCCCCTCCCTTCTGCAACGGCCGGGTTATTTGCATTTTTAATCGTCATCACGATGTTATAAGCAAAAACGCACATTCCGATAAAGAACAGTAACCCGCCAAACGACCTGACCTGCCAGTAGGGATAACTTACGAGCACTGATTCCATGAATGAATACGTGAGACTACCGTCTTCAGGGGATATGGCCTTCCACATGACACCCTGCTGAATGCCAAGAATCCACATGCTGACGGAGAAGATCATTTGCCCGATGAGAACCAGCCAGAAATGGACATTAGCAAGTTTAATGCTGAAAATTTCAGTTTTGTACACGTTGGGAATCACGTAGTAGAGGGATGCACTTATCGTCAAGGTAAGCCATCCCATGGTTCCCATATGGACGTGTCCCGGTACCCAATCCGTAAAATGGACAATCTGGTTGACAACCCTCAACCCCTGAAGTGGGCCCTGCAGCGTCTGAAGGCCGTAGAAGGTAATGCCGAGAATGAAAAACTTGGTGAGATAATTTGACTTCATTTTTGACCAGTCAGCGCCAACGGTGTTGTAGCCGTTGAACACCGAGGCCCATGATGGTGCGATCATGAACAGAGTAAATGCGATCGCAACCGTCTGAATCCAGTCGGGAAGCGGCGAATAAATAAGGTGATGGGCACCGGTCCAGAGGTATGCAAAAATGAGTGACCAGAATGCGACTATCGACAGTCTGTGGCTGAAGATGGGAAGACCGGTTGATTTTGGCAGGAAGTAGTAAAACATGCCTAAAATTGGCGTCGTAAAGACAAACGCCACGGCGTTATGCCCATACCACCACTCAATATTGGCATCATTTGAGCCGGCAAAAAGCGAATATGATTTCGTCAGACTCACCGGAATTGAGAGGTGGTTTACAATATATAGAATCGCGACCGCGACAACCGTTGACAGAAGGTACCAAAGGGAAATGTACATCTGTTCTTCTTTTCTCTTTATTATGGTCCCGACAATAATAACCGCAAACATTACCCAGAGGATAACCACACCAATGTTCAGAGGCCATTCCAGTTCGGCAAATTCCTTCCCGCGATTCATCCCGGCGAGGAGCGAGACCGCTGCGGCGGCAATCGCCGCGTTGAAAACGTAAAGCTGTACCATGGCCAGTTTTGGAAACAGCAGCGTCCTCCGTGTCAGCTTTTGCACCATATAGTAACCGAGCGCAAAAATCTCACCCACCGTAAATCCAAAAATAAGACCGTTGACATGTACGGTTCTCAGCCTCCCGTATGTCAAAAACGGTGGAAAGTTCAGCTCAGGTTTCCATAACTGGATTGAGATGAACACACCAATCAGCACGGAAACCAGTCCCCAGAACAACCCGGAGAGCGCAAACCCTTTTACCGGTTTCCATTCATACGCTACTGCTTCGCCCATTTGTAAATCCCCCTTCCTCTTAAGTATAAGGACATACCGCGTCCTTTAGTTAACCGCATTAACGGATATACTGTGTAGTAACTTGATACAATCAATTTTTGATTTGTCAACTAAGCAAAGAATGTAATTGGATAACA
>CAIYZD010000411.1 GCA_903930585.1 uncultured Geobacteraceae bacterium
CACGCGCTTACCGGTCAGATATCCGCCAATCAGCTCACGATCCAGCACCACCGGATCCCGACCAAGAAGATCCTGAATCTCGACATTCTTGATCTGGGATATTGTCAGTGTACCATCGATCAATTCGCCGATGCTCGGAAGCGTCTTAAAGGTCACGTTGGCATTCTTGCAGGAATCCATGATACTGCGAATCGTCTTGCCATCAGCCGACGGCATGGCAATAATGACGTCTTCAATCTCGTTGGCAAGAATCAGCGACTTCAGCTGGCTTGCCCCCCCAAGCACCGGAATACCGTGCAGCTTCATTCCCTTCTTTTCCGGGTCATCATCCACAAATCCGCAGACCGTATAGGCGGCGTGCGGTTGCCGCCGGATCTCTTTCAGCAGCAGGCTGCCCGCTTCGCCGGCGCCCACAATCAGAGTCCGCGGTCCTTCACTGCTTCTGCTAACAACATAGGTTTCCCGCCAGATACGCCAGACAAGGCGACTGGCCGCCAACAGCGCAAACAGCAGAAACCAGTCGAGGACAAATATGGAGCGGGGAAGCGGGGCAAACTGACGCATAAAAAAAACAGAGGGAACCGCCAGGAAAGAGGCTAAGGTGACCCCTTTGAGAATTTCAACCGCATCCTGCAGCGAGGCATAGCGCCACAGGCTGTTGTAAAAACCGGTTACCACAAAGACCAGCGGCTTGACTATCGTCACGACCAGCAGGCATTCCCAGAAAAGGTCCAATTGCTGTGGTGGAATGGTAAAATCAAAGCGAAGCAGAAATGCCAGGTAAAGTGCGAGGCAGATAAAAAATGTGTCACAAAGAAAGACAATCAGGCGGCGTTTAGTAAGCATATAAGCAGTCCTGGCGCATTTTTTGCTGGAATGTAAGCTTCTTGTAAGCTACAGGAATCTCTGAAATAATGCAATTAAAAAACGCCTGTTGGCATTAAAAATAATTACTTTTTTCATTTTACGGGACGGGGAACGGACGTTACGGAGCGGGGACGGTGAACGGGTGACGTAGCCGAGAAGAGTGCTCACTTGCCCGAAACAATTACACTGCGACCTCAAGCCTAAACCCGTCGTAGTGAAGTCTGGGGGCCTTGTTCTTACCGTGCTTTTCCATTTCTATCAGATCCATATCCAAAAGTATTTTCACATCTTCAGAAATATTTTTCATATCGCGGTTTGTTATTGCAGCAAGCTCCTTAATCGATTCGGGGCGTTTCTCACGAATAACTTTAAGCAAAGCAAAGCGCTGAGGGGTCATGGTCTTGCGAAATGCCTCGAAACTGGTAAAGGTGTATTGTGGTTCTTCTGGTTTAACGTTTTCACCGCGCATTACGGCATCCATAATTCCGGCGCATTCAAGCATGGTCTGTTCATGGGATTTGATAGTAATTGTTTTAAAGGTTGCTCTCATAGTTCCCCCATTTGATAAGCTTCTATGTCGGCCTGAAAGTCCAACATGAGCTGCAACGGTGTTGAAAATTTGTACGAATATTCAAAGCCGTTGATGTGCCGGTGGTCACCTTTGCCTCGTTCATTGTCATACCCAATACTCCGGAAAAGACGCTGCACGAAATCAAGGCTGTCGTCATCGCTGGTAAAAATATCCCGTTTCTCAATGCCCCGTACAATTACATGCTGGAGCAGGTTCGGTATGTCGATTCAGCGGTTCGTGGCATGGTTCAAGATGGTCTACAATAGACGGTTACGCCGAGTATTTAAGCCCATGCGGTGTGTGTTCGGTTATGGGAAGGTATCAACTCTTCTGTCTTTAGCCAATTACCTGAAAAACATAATCTCAATTTCCGGAAAATGTTGTGATACCGCTTCAAGCTCATGGTGGTCAGAGGTGACAAATGGGGACTTGAGATTACGGGCGGTTACAAGTCCAAAGCAGTCCGCAAGAGAGATGCGTTCGATTGTTGCCTTGAGATTTCCGGCATCCTGCCAGAATGGCTCGGACATATCGTCCGCCGGCAAAACACCAATATCCTTGAAATTCTGCATTGCGGCACGAGCCGTAGTCTCTCCGTACTCTCGCACATAGGTTGAAATAGACCTCACAAAGATTGACCGCATGCGCTGAACAACTATTATTATTGTCGAGAAACAACGTTTCAATCTTGTCAGCTCCCTCTTCTCCCCTCAAAAAGGCAAGCAAGGCACAGGCGTCAAGTACATAGTGCATCAGCGTCCCTCCAGTAAAGTTTCTGCTCGACGCTGTTTAATAAGATCCTCGCTACTGAATTTCATATCGCCGAATTTGCCTTTGAGACTGTGTACCAATGATTGTCGCTGTCGCTCACGTTCGGCAAGATATACGGACAATTCTGTTACATTGTTTCGGCTTTGTTTGGGGGTTTTCACTGATTTCGCATTTATTTGTTGTTTGGATGCCGCTTTCATATGGATGATCTCCTTTTAAGGATTATTACTATATTTTTAAGTGGCAGTCAATTTTGTCTCATTTCAAGGACAGACCCTCTGGACTCCTCTGTTGCAACATTTATGTTTACATACATGGTTTTTGTTGCTACAAATACGGTTATGAATATCACGTACGATCCAGACAAGAACCACAGGAACATTGAAGAACGTGGACTATCGTTTGATCTTGTTGCCGGAGTTGACTGGACGAACGCCATATTTGATGAAGATACCCGCAAGGACTATGGCGAACGCCGTCTGTATGTTCTTGCTATGTTAGGAAATAGGTTGCACGCTATCATCATAACCCCCAGAAACGGCGCTGTTCACGTAATCAGTTTCAGAAAAGCGAATAGAAGGGAGATTGCCAATTATGACCGCATCAAAGAAAAAGCCTGATCCATACATGACCGACGAAGAGAACCCGGAATGGACTGATCAGATGTTTGCCGACGCACGCCCTGCCAATGAAGTACTGTACGAGATATTCAGCAAAGAAGTTGCAGACGAGATGCTTACAAAGAAGCCTGGGCGTCCGCTGGGAAGCGGTGTCAAGGTTGCCCAAAACATACGCTTTGACAGAGAAGTACTTGAGGTGTTCAAGGCTACTGGCAAGGGGTGGCAGACGCGCATGAATGAGGCGCTACGGGTGTATATCAAAGAGCATCCGATGAAGCACGCCTGACAGCAGTAGATATTTTGTTGAAAACGAGGGTATTGCGAACAGACTACAGTAAGCTGGCTCTATAGATCAACCTGCCTGTAAATCCGGCGTCCCATGTTGCCGTCGTATTGAACTATCCTCCGAAATACTCAAACAACGCATTCGGACAAAAAATAGTGCGGCTCGCATTGTCTTCTGTCACATTGCCGTTCGAGAAATTGGCTACAGTGGTGTTGAAGTCGCAGAATTTTCTTGGCCAAAGCCGTGGCGGACTCTGTTGTCAGCCGTACGATGAAGTAATGCGGTCGTCATCGCTGGTAAAAATATCCCGTTTCTCAATGCCCCGTACAATTACATGCTGGAGCAGGTTCGGTATGTCGATTCGAGCGGTTCGTGGCATGGTAGAAAAATAGCAGATACACTTGAGTTGGTAAAGTTTTTAAGAACGTCCCCATAGCCCCTAGGATGAACACGAATAAAACCGCTATGCAACATGAGCGCTTGTATTTGAAAGGCTATCAGCAATCCAATTATTCAAACTTTTACCAGCTTGCTTTGCCGATATATATGCCCGACGATGCAGATCAGGCGGGATACGTAACATGAGCTTGCCAGTAAATGGCTTTTCAGGCGCATGGCCAAGTTGAGCGCAAAAATCAAGATAGTCTTCAACAGAGTCATGGAACGCTTGCCGGATCTCTTCAACGGTTGTCCCTTGAAAAGTGATAACGTCTTTAGTGTTGATTACTTCTCCGTGAAAAATACCTGCTTCATCGTCATACTCTACCTTACCTGCAAATCCTTTATATTCCATCATGGCCTTATACCTCCCGTTTCTATAAACCTTCTTACCGAAACAATCGCGCCCTTGTCGGTTTCTTTTTGTGGGTGAGGACGATGAAACGTGGCTTTAACCCCGTTCAACAAGAAGCGTACCCGAGACCCGTTGCCCTCGTAACGCTCAGCCCCCAATTCTACCAGCAAGGATTCTATGTCATCCCATTTGATGCTTGATAGGACAGGCGTTGAAAATATCGCTTCAAATGTTTTTCGGTGTTTGTTATTCACAAATACACAGTATCACCATGTGATACTATCGTCAATGCCTTTCTTTATTTGATTTCTATCCATAAAGTAGAGTTCATGGTGCCATACGGCAGGTTGGCCCGGCAACCTGATTTTGAAGGAGCAGTCACACAAGGCCGAGATTATGTGCTGGTTGACGATTTCGTCGGCATGGGCGGCACGCTGGCCAACTTGCGCGGATTTATCGAAGCTCAGGGTGGCAAGGTTGTCGCTGCAGTAACATTGACCGGCAAGCCGTATTCGGCTAAGCTGGCTTTAGATGCAGAACAATTGCAAAAATTGAGGGAAAAACATGGAACCTAACTCGAAACATGGTGGCAAGAAAACTTCAATCATGCCTTCGACTGCCTTACTCAATCAGAAGCTCGGTATCTCGCCCGCTCCCAGGATGCTGACACCATCAGAGATCGAATTGCTGCGGCGAAGCAAGCAGGAAATGGCTGAGGCGTAC
>CAIYZD010000412.1 GCA_903930585.1 uncultured Geobacteraceae bacterium
CCCGGTGAATCCAATTACTCCAAAGTCAAGATCATCAAGAGCGGCGTCGTCCATATTTTCCAGGCGTGCCAGTAAATCCTCACATTCAAAGGTGATCATAGTTTCTCCAATTAAAATATTCACCATCCAGCCTCAATTCATGCCGGTCAACATTAAAAATCAGCAGATAGTACATGTAGTTGCACGGGTACCTGATATCCCGGAAAAAGTTTACCACAAGTTATCAGTTTGCTAAAGTATAAACGTATTTCTATCTGATGATCGATTACCGATACATTGGATATTTAGCGACGCCACTGTACCAATATGTACCGTGTCCGGTATTCCGGAGCGGAAAGCAGGCGCAAGAGGACTTTTGTGGGTCGCATGCGCCAGGTCAACATATATTCGATTGTCTCGTCAAGTGAACTCCCCTCAGTTGTCGTATCCTCAAAACGCTGGGCTACCAGATAGTTGTTCATGCACTGGGCAACCGATGTAAAAAGTGGATGACCTAACGCTTTTTCAGGCGCAAGTGACGCAGCCCTTGATTCGTATGCGTTATATCGACATACAAGGGTATCCTGAGTAAAGCCAATGACACCAAACTCAAGTTGATCGATACCGGCATCATCTATCTGTTCCAAATGTTGTAATACATCTTCGCCATCAAATGTAATATCCATACAGCCTCCTTTATTTCCGTCATATTAACGGTCGGTATTAAACGGGCGTACGCCTGCGTTGTCACTGTTTCTTATTAACAAAAATCATGCCAAAATTATGTGAATATTTTTGTTTAATATCTTACAGTTGCATTTTTGCATGCCAACCGGAACACATGAGGCGAATGCCAAAAGTTGACAAAAATCGTTTCTTTTGGTTTTTTAAAATAATATTAATATGTTATTCAAGAGCGACATAAGTTTCTTTAGCAACTTATGTCCTAATGCAACTGGACTGTTTATTATTATGGAATGTTGCTAACTATTGTCGATTGCAACCACACACAACTTCAGGTTTCCAATCAGAAATTGGCGGCTGCCTGTTTTTTGGTACAACAATTTTAATCCTATATCGAGAGTGAAGGGGATGGACGTTCCACAGAGTACGTTTGCTTTTATGATCGGCCCTGCCCTGAAAGCTCAATACAAGAATGTATTTACCTGAAACGGGTTGCTCAGATGATTATGCCAACCTGAAGGAGATTTTGACTCGGCCAATTAACTGGGAGTTGATTCGGCAGCAATATGACGAAATGGTTAAGTTCGCTACTGCGCTGCGTTTGGGAACAGCTCAAGCCGAGGCCATCCTGCGTCGCTTTACACGCTCGAATCTGCAACACCCAACCTATCAGGCGCTGGCGGAATTAGGCAAAGCTTTGAAGACATCTTTTCTCAACAACTATTTGCATGAGGAGTCCGTCAGGCGAGAGATCCATGAGGGTCTCAATGTTGTCGAAAATTGGAACAGTGCCAATGAGTTTGTTTTCTATGGGGATGGTGGCGAATTGTCAAGCAACCGGCTTGAAGATCAGGAAATATCGGTTCTCTCATTGCATCTTCTGCAGTTGTGTATGGTCTATGTCAATACCCTCATGATTCAGAAAGTTCTGGAGGACCCAGTTTGGCAAGACCGTATGCAGGTAGTAGATTACCGAGCGCTATCACCGCTAATCTATGCTCACATAAATCCATATGGCAGGTTTGATCTCGATATGAACAAGCGATTACCGATTGATGATGATTTTAAAATGGCAGGATAATTAAATAACTATCTATTTCATAAAGTGAATTTTTGACAAATGGCACTTTTGACACGTTCGTGGTCACTGGGCGAAATAGCGGCAAAAAAAAAGAGGATCAGTGTGCGTGAGACAGCTCCTCCCGTACAATGCGCCGGAGGGTTTCTTCAAGAACATCCTGGCTGAGGTATTGCTTCAAAAGCGTCTGGTATTCGTAGCGATCACAGTTTCGCCGGCTGCCCGGTAGACGAGATGACGCTGCTCCATAACCGACCTACTGGATCAATCTTCTTCCGACTGCTCGTTGCCAGCTTGATAGGTACATGAACAAATTGATGATTCCAAAATCCGACTACCATATTCGTTCGTCCAGCCATCCCGGCATGAGCAGCGTTTTGGCCGAGAGACAAACAGAATGTCGTGTCATGTGGATTTGCAGGCTGACTCCGGATTGTATAGCTTGGATCAATGTATTTCAGCGTCATTTCGAGGCCGATCTCTGAAAAATGAGCAATTATTTTTTCTTTGAGGAATACACCGATATCCGCAAGTTTCTTATTCCCGGAAGCATCAGCCTGGCCTGAAGCCGTCATTAACTCTTGTCCGGCGCCTTCAGCAACGACAATCACCGCATGCCCGCGTTGCCGGATTCGTTTTTCAAGATCTTCGAGTAACCCGGGTAATGTGAACGGTGACTCCGGAATCAGACAATAATTAACCTGACAATCAGCCATCGCAGTATAAGCGGCAATAAAGCCGGAATCCCGCCCCATCAACTTGACGAGGCCTACGCCATTACGTGCTCCAAGCGCTTCAGTATGCGCAGCATAGGTTGACCTGCGTGCTTCGGAAACGGCAGTTTCAAAGCCGAAAGTGGTTTGCAGGTAAGAAATGTCATTGTCGATGGTTTTCGGAATTCCTATGACGCTGATGGATTTTCCTTGCCGAGCAATTTCTTCTGCTATTTTAGCCGCACCACGAAGTGTTCCGTCACCGCCGATGGTAAATAAAATGCCGATATTGAGTTCTGAGAGTGTTGATACCATCTCCGCCGGATCTTGATGACCTCGTGACGAACCAAGAATAGTTCCACCTGACTCACCTATGCGGCTGACAAGTTCCGTAGTCAGGTTAAGAGGTGGATGACCATAGCTGCGTACAAGGCCTTCATAGCCATAGCGGAACCCATAGATATTCTGAACACCGTAATGGTGATGCAAGCTCATTACAATGGCGCGGATAACATCATTTGTTCCTGGGCAGAGACCTCCACAGGTGACTATACCGCAGGCGATTTTGGCCGGATCAAAGAAAATTTTCTGGCGTGGCCCCGCAACCTCAAACGACAACGGCTCCATATTGTCGGCAACGCGCTGTTGAATCTCGTCAAAACTTGAATGATAGAGAAGACGCTCGTAACTATCACAGAAACACTGGCTTGCCATCGGTGACGGATACGAGTTCACGCCAAGACAATGGGCTTCAAAATCCTTCAAGGTTAAGTTTTTGCTCGACATATATATCCTTATTGAGTTGTGCCTTGAGAGTCACGAGCTTGCCCGGAGACTGTAGCTTTACATTATCTATGATGAGGCTTTTCTCGCAATGGAGCAAAAAGATACTCTAAACCATTTACTTTGATATCGTAAACCGTCTGAAGCATTGCGCCGAGTTTACCTGATGGAAATCCTTCCCCCGCAAGCCATACGACATAATGCTCCGGCAGATCAATCAGTAGCTTTCCTTTATGTGTTCCGTACGGCATACGCATCTGAGCCAGGGCCAACAATTCGTCCGGATTTCCAGCTGATACTGTGCAAGGCATAAAGGTATCGTCATTCACCGCTATGACTCCCGCACCGAGAATATCGCATAATCTTTGTTCCTCATCGCTTCCAGAAATATCATACGTGCCATATCGATGACTTTCAAACATCTACGACAGGAGAGTCCGCATGAAAGGTACGGAGAAATCACAGCCCCACGCTCCTTGATTCCGGGAGCAACCATAGGTTTCGGCGGAGGGTATACCGCAAATAGAGGCAGTTGCCGTCCCTGGTTTATGGTGACATGCTTGTGCAATCCAGGCATTTTATTCCGGCTTTCTCGCTTGAGCTAAATTTGCCCTGCAATGTACATCAATTTTGCCCGTGCTGATAGGATTTTTCGTTGCGGTGAACCACCAAAACACTTGTTTCACTTAGCATAAACCATTTTTATTATTGTTTTCTCAATCCCTTCCCATGAGGAGATCTTCCGGCCACCGGGCGTTACGGATAAACAAATGGTAGCTCACAGAGATCACACACCAGACCACACCGACTAAAAAAGGGTTACGCTGAAAAGCGTAACCCTTTTGTATTAGCTGGTCGGGATGGCAAGATTTGAACTTGTGACCCCCTGCTCCCGAAGAAGTAAATCTCGCATTCTCACAGCATATCAATTGTTCTCACCAAAAATCAATTTAAAACTAAAACTATTGATTATATGATGATTTATTGGTATTCGTGTTCTCACTGTGTCTCATCGAGTAACATACCTTCACCTGCTTCAAAGGATACTGAAAGGATACCAGAATCAGAGGGTATTATGTCAAACAAAAAAGCTCTTCAGTTGAATGACAAAATGATTCGGGCATTAGAGAAACCGAAATCCAAAAAATGGGTTCGTGACGGTGGTGGACTTGCCTTGTGCCTTACACCC
>CAIYZD010000413.1 GCA_903930585.1 uncultured Geobacteraceae bacterium
CAACCTGACAGGACTTATCTGGAGCAAAAATGCCAATCTTCCCGCTGCACCCAAGAGCTGGCTGGATGCACTTGATTACATAAAAACCCTCAACAGCATGAACTATCTGGGGCACACCGACTGGCGGCTGCCGAACAGAATCGAACTGGAGAGCTTGGCTAACAAGGGACTGGGCAACTTCGACAATACCAGCTGGCTAAACGGGCAGGGATTTTCAAACATCTTGTACTCCTATAGCTCCGGGGGTTATTGGTCGTCGACAACTTATGTCCAACCATCTAACTATCAAAGTAACCATTCCTGGGAAATCGATATGTTCGGTAGCTATTCGAGGACAGACTTTAAGATAAGCAACGGCTACGTCTGGCCGGTTCGTGGCGGACAGACCGGGTCATCGGCATCCTGGACCCTTTCGGTTCTCAAATCCAGCACAGGAAGCGGCACGGTCACTTCCTCAACCGGCGGCATCAGTTGCGGCTCAACCTGCTCTGCCATTATTACCCCCGGCAGTTCTGTAACTCTCACCGCCACCGCCAACAACGGCAGCACATTTGCCGGATGGTCCGGCTCATGCAGCGGCACCGGCGTCTGCATCGTCACGATGGATGCAGGAAAGAGCGTGACAGCAGCCTTTACTATTGCCACATCCACCACCACCCTTACCAAATCCAAAGTTTTTATGGCTGCCGGAGACGACATCTTTAACGTTAATACCAGTGGGACTACCGTTTATGGCAATACAGGAAACGATGTCGTCACGATCGCCAACGGTGTGACGGATGTATTTCTTGATCAAAACATCGAGCGGATCAACTTCTCCGCTGTATCCAGCAACTATACCTTCATGCAGACCGGCAACATGATCAATATCTATAACAACTATCTGCTTGTAAGGACACCGGTTCAGGATGATACAGATGGTACCCTGCTTTCATTTAGCGATGGCATTGCACCAACTTTATTAGAGAGTGGCGGAGTTATGAAATTAGGAGGGGCAATCGTAAGTTCGAGTGCGGCGACTACTCTCAATCCGGTTCTGAGTTAGGCGGGGTAATAGCCGCTAGCGCATTCGCTAATAATAAATACGATGACAATGCTAATAAAAAGGAGAGTGCCCGATGGCGAAGTTATTTCTTGAAGCAGCTGATTCGATAACAATTAACGACGGCATGAAGGTCTTTGGTGGTACTGGAATGGAAGTTCTTAAAGTTGCCAGCACGGTTATTGGTTTGACAGCTGACGGAAACATTGATCGAATTGAATTTACCGGTGCTTCTTCCGGCTACAACTTTCAAGCATCTGGTACCGATGTTTTGGTTTATTCTGGTCCTACGCTGGTTGCAACAATTGGCGTGCAAGACGATATAGATGGAACAAAACTGGCCTTCTCTGACGGCTCGGCCGATCTGATTTTAACCGGGATTAGTGCTGCAACACTTGGTGGAGCTGCATTGTCAGCCAAAACTGGCGGCACAACAGTTGTTCCGACTTTTGACGTCCCTGCAAATAATACTCCCATTGTCGTTGCCGTATCCGCTGCTGGTACATCCGATGCGAGCACAGCCAACAAGGTCTACAACATCGCTGGAGGTACGTACACCTACGCTATATCAGGCTTTGGCGCAGGCGACGTACTAGATTTTCCAGCAGGCAACTTAGCATCCGTCACCAACGAAAGCTATACTGACGGTCTGGTGGATCTGACTTGGGCATCAGGGGGTAATGTTTTGACGATCCATCTGACCGGTATTGCTACCGCTAATGATCTGCTATTGAACTCTGTTGCCGATTTCAGCACGGTTTTCGGAAATGGGGCCATAATCTGATCTGCTACACTAAGGTCTGTAAATACCCAATGGAAGTTAATAACTTGAGGTGAAATAGCCAATCGAGGCAGGACTTGTTCTGACAGTGTTTGTAAAGTCAAGTATAGATCTGGATAAACAAATAATTGGCTATGACGGCATATCGGGGACTACAATGCGTAATAAACGGTTCAGGTAGATGCTTGGTACTGAGATGTTGTATGTGACACCAATAAGCAGCGATGTCTTTTCGGCTAAAGATTACGTGTTATAAGCTGCTACAAGAGTGCATTACCCAGCCTCCCCTACTTCAATAAATAGGCAACAGCCATTAGAATAATCTGATATTATTGATATTGTGAATGCATTCCGGATTGGATTCAGTTGTTTACGGCTGAAGTGCACCAGCCGTCTCTATCATGAGAGGTTTCTGATCTCTAGGGGGAGTGTCGGAGCTCAGACGTAGGCAAACCTAATGGTATGATTAGCTAATCAACGAGCGTCAAAGAATTTTGCCCGGAGCACATCAAAAACCAGAGACGCCCCATATAATTACTGGCCGATTACCTTGTTGGATGGTGTTTCAACCGCTTCCACCGCATGGCTCGCGCGAGATCTCTTTCTGATGAACCATAAATAGTATCTGTGCACAGATACTATTTATGGTTCATCAGAAAGAGATCTCGCGCGAGCCATGCGGTGGAAGCGGTTGAAACACC
>CAIYZD010000414.1 GCA_903930585.1 uncultured Geobacteraceae bacterium
ACTTCTCCTGATCATCATTCCATTGCGGCCAGCCACCACACGTAGTTGCATCGGCAAACAGGTCAAATGATGGGATTGAGCATGTGCGGATTTGAACGGGTATGTTTGGATAACGTTTAGGGGCTTCGCAATAGCGTTCCCAGACAGCCTTCCAGGGGCCTTCATGGACTGCCAGCTTACTGACTCCGGTCAAGGCACTATCATGTAGCGGATTAAATGCCAGTTGTGATTTGCAGACCTCAGCAAACGCACGCCACTCGTTATCGCCCCGGCTGTTTTTGAACAGCTCGCTGTTATCCAGCCATTGCAGGAGATCACGAACAGGGTCGCCACCGGTCAGAAGTGTATTGAAATAGTCCTTGTCTAGCCGCTTACCCTTGAGAAGTTCAACATTCTCATCCAGTAGACGGTACAAAGCCAGTTGCATGGCATTCTTGGATTCATTGTCCTGAGAGACATCAAGGTCCAGGCCGCCCTGATTGGATTTCAGGAATGCCAGAATTGTCCAGTCTTTGGCATTGACCTGCGACCAGATAACACCACGATACTGCAGCTCAGCCAATGGCTTCAGATTGTCAGGACAGCTTTCTACTGCGCGTAAATCCTGGCGGCTTACACCGGGTAGGTAGATGATTGGAGTACGCCCTTTGGGAAGTATTATGTCATTGTTAGATCCGGCCAGCACACAGAGCAGCCATATTGCCGGTCCAGTCAGTTTCTCAACGTTATACTCGCCAAATACCAGCAGTTCTGGTAGTTCTTCTTGCAGACGTGGGATAATCGCTTCCCACTGCCGGTCACGATCCGGCCAGAGGATACAGGTGGGAGCAACCTGAACTTCAGAATTATAAACAGCTGCCGAGCGGACAGCCGGTATCAGTTTTTCAATCAGTCTCATTTATTATCCATGTCACTCATCATGCTAAAGAATAAATTTTCTTGAGTGCATCAAGTATGTCAGTTGCTGTTGCTCTGATATTCAACTTCTTTGTTTCTACTGGAGGCTCTCCGGCAATGGTGTCCATGAACCGCTGCATGTCCTTGCGAATTGATGTGGGAAGTTCAATTGTTGTAGAGGGTGTCAGCAACGGGTAAAGTCTGAAGATATCATTTTTGTGTTTCTTGATATCAACGCTATCAACTTTTCCGCCCTCCGCCTTACGTTTGGAGAGATCAAGCCAGGCTATTGCCTTCAAGGGGATTAAATATTCAACCGGCACTATCGGTAATCCAGCAACTTCTATCATGCCAACCTTGATGAATTGGTAATAGTCATCATTTAAAAGGATGGCAGATAAACTGGACACATCTTCATCAATTGGAATCGGAGTTAGCTGACTGCCCTCACCAATTGTCAACAATTCAGGTTTCCGGGCAAACAATTCCAACATTTCAGGAAAGCTGGAATCTTCCGGTTTCATAAACCGGAAAAACTGCTTTTCACCAGAACTTTTTTGTTGAACCTGATATTTCCCAGCACGAATAAATTCCCAGAATGCTCCAACGAAATCGGCATCCAGAGCTTCTACACACAGTACAATATCCAGGTC
>CAIYZD010000415.1 GCA_903930585.1 uncultured Geobacteraceae bacterium
AATAACAATACATATGACCGTTATTGAGATAAAACTTCAGAATCTTGGCACCCGGTTGCGGAATGAGCGGTTAAGACAAAACCGCACTCGGACGACGTTTGCAACCTGTCTCGGCATAAGTGTGCCCACCCTTCGTAAAATGGAATCCGGCGATCCCACCGTTTTGATCGGGTACTGGGCACGCGTCCTGGCCATACTTGAACGCGAAGAGGATATTGATGCCATTCTGGCCAAACCGGAAGAGCTGCTTGAAAAAGATGAGATGGGGAGTGCCCCGGTGCGCAGCCGGGCTTCAGGAAAATGTGATGATGAACTGCCTCGGTACGTGAAAGCAAATGAGACGATTATCTGAAAAGCGTGTTCAGAATGTCTTGGTTATCTCTCGAATAAGTGATGTCGCATACGATCCCTTCGGCAGCGAAAACGTCACTGTCACGGCATCCCCGGAAACGCTCCAGCCAAGTTCTCCGGCAGGCACCCGTAGCGGGCGCCGTTCACCCTCCATCCTCAGCCCCCCCGGCAGATCGAACAACGGCAGATTCACCCCCGCCTGTTCCATAATTTCACGTTCAAACTCCCACACCGCGCCTTCAGGACGCTTCATCTTGCAGCCGAACATCGGCCCGCTGGCCGATATTTCAAACGTCGCCCCCCTCCCCTGTTCCGCCTCCGCATCCTCAACCAGAAAGCAGGCGCCATTGATATGTTTACAGGCAAGATCGCCGGTCATCAACCGGTCGATGCTATCGATCCGCAGCGCCACCGTCCGGTCGAACAGAAATGATTGAACCGCCGAGAGATACATTTTTTTCAGACGGGGATGAATAACGGAAAACGCTTTCTCATACTCCTCCGGCCTGGCAACCAGCCGTTGCAGCACGTCCCGCTCACTCCGGCAGTGCCGGGGAAAGCGTCGGAGTGACTCAACCGGATCACCCTGTTGATACGCGCGGATTGCAGCGGACCACTCCTCGTCCCGCACCGCGTCCGGCTCACCGATCAGGTGATCGACGCACTCCCGCCACTCCCGGCGCAGCATGGCTGCGCCGATCAGATGCGAATTCCCCTGCGCACCATAGCGCTGATAGCCGAAGTAGTTCGGCACACCACGGCAACCGAGCGTTTCCAGAATATCCGGAAGCCGCAGGACAGCAGAGTCATTTATCCCCCGAATGACGACGGAAAAGCGGTTCCCTTTCAAATGTCCCAGCTTGAGCTTGTTACTGTGCCGGAGTGCCGAAATAATCCTGATGCCATCCAGCTCCAGTGCAAGTGCTTTGTCCGACGTAATCCGCTGGATGGAAATTGTCTGCCGGGTAATGCCGACCGCATCCTTCATACCGGCATAGCCGACATCACGCTCCGGTACCTTCAGCCCCTGTGCAATACGATGAATCGCCTCCAGCGTCGTAATGCCCCGCTTTTCAATGGTCAGGTAGCAATGTTCACCGGAACCGCAGGGAAGATAGGAGGGTATTTCCTCGACAATGAAGTCCTCCGGCGATTCCTTGATCGTGCCGCCAATGCCCGGTATGTCCGCTGTCAGGTATGGGTGCATCGGCTTCACCCTTTCACCCGCATCATCCCGGAAACGGCGCCGGTGATAAAGGCAAACAGCCAGCAGGTGTAGATCGTCAGGCTGACACGGTGAAACAGGTGGTTTACCGCTTCAGCCCGATGCAGCAGGGATGCCGTCAACGCCAGCAAAAAATGAAATCCCATTCCCCCCAGTGACGCGATGCCGAGAATATTATGCCATTCCGGCGCCTTGCCGTACATCGCCGCGTACATATTCATCTGGGTGGTACCGAGAAAATCACACGCCAGACCTATCCCGAAAATAACGAGGTGTTTCGGGTGCAATCCCTGCCTGCGCCCGCTGAAAACAGCCCAGGTATAGAATACAAGTGCCAGGTTCATCCAGATAACCGCTCTGAGCAACATTACGAAAGCCCTCCATTTTGCCGTAATGCCTCATAGAGCACTATTCCGGCCGAAGTCGAAAGATTGAGGCTGCGCACCTTTTCCGACGGCATCGGAATAGTGAACGACGTTTCCGGATTGGCACGCAGGAGCTCTTCCGGCAACCCTTTGGTCTCTTTGCCGAAAACGATGTAATCACCCGGCTGAAATCCGGCCTCGACGTAGCTCCGGGTGACCTTGGTGCTCAGGTAGAAAAAACGCCCTTCCGGCGCGGTGGCCCGCAGGGTTTCCAGATCAGGCCACTGTTTCAGGGAGACGAATTCCCAATAATCGAGTCCGGCACGCTTGAGATACCGGTCATCGAGGGAAAAACCAAGCGGCCCCACAAGGTGAAGCACCGAACCGGTGGCAGCGCACAAGCGGGCAATATTACCGGTGTTTGGGGGGATTTCAGGCTCGATAAGAACAATATTGAATGGTTTCATAGTTCAACTGTATACCACTATTTCGGGCTGCCATGCTTGCATTTTTTTCGCTACAGGACTATTGTGCTTAATCTAAATTCCATAACACTTGGAGATTCGATCATGAAGATAATTGTAACCGATGAAGTTTCGGCAGAAGGATTGGCACTCTTGACTCAGGAACCCCGCATCCAGCTGGACGTCAGGCTCGGGTTGAAAAAAGAGGAACTTTTGGCCGTAATTGGCGACTATGAGATCATCATTACCCGAAGCGGCACGACCGTGGACAAGGCGCTTCTCGACGCGGCAACGCGCCTGAAGATGGTTGCCAGAGCCGGCGTCGGCATTGATAACGTTGATGTCGACTATGCCAGTTCAAAAGGAGTGATTGTTGTCAACGCCCCATTCGGCAACACCAACAGCGCCGCGGAGCATACCATGGCGTTGCTGCTGTCGTTCTGTCGCAACGTTCCGGTCGCCAATGCCAGTCTCAAATCGGGGGAATGGAAACGGGGCCCCTTTACCGGCCATGAACTGAAAAGCAAAGTTGCCGGAGTAATCGGTATCGGCAAAGTCGGAGGACGTGTCGCCACGCGCCTCAAGGCCTTCGAATGCGAGGTCCTTGCCTGCGATCCGTATATTTCGGTCAAACGGGCCCACGACCTGGGTGTCAAACTGGTATCTCACGACGAGATCTACAAGAACTGCGACATTATCACCGTTCACACCCCGCTCACCGAAGAAACCAAGGGAATGATCGGAGCACGTGAATTCGGCCTGATGAAGAGCGGGGTAATCGTACTCAACGTTGCCCGCGGAGGGATTATCGAAGAGCAGGCCATGCTTGACAACCTGAACTCGGGAAAAGTCCTTGGCGGCGCGTTCGACGTCTGGAGCGAAGAACCGCCGGCAACCGATGTTCTCAAACAACTGATTGCCCATAAGAACCTGGTGGTTACTCCGCATCTCGGAGCCAATACATTTGAAGCGCAGGTCAATGTGGCTGTTGACGTTTCGCAGGAAATCATTAATTACCTCGATGACAAACCGCTTGAAAACGCCGTCAACATCCCCCGTTTCGACATGGCCTTAATGGATCAAATGCGGCCGTTCCTCAACCTGATGAGTGTCATCTGCGATTTCGGCGTCCAACTGGTCGATACCAATCTTGAAAAAGTCACCTTCGGTTTCAGCGGTGCTATTGCTCATTACGACTGCTCGCCGCTGGCGGTATGCGGCCTGACGGCGCTGCTGAGCCGTAAGGTCGAGCAGGATGTCAACATGGTTAATGCATCCCTGATTGCAGAGCAGATGGGGATTATCGTGGAAGAGACGAAATCCACCCAGACCGATGCGTTCTCCAATGTCATCACCCTGGTTCTCGAAGGGCAGGGAAAACGGCGTCTGATTGCCGGCACGCTTTTTGAGGGACAGCCGCGTATCGTCCGCCTGCGTGACTACACCATGGACTTCACCCCTGACGAGCATATGCTGCTCCTCAATTACGAAGATCGTCCCGGCATGATTGGCAAGATCGGCACCATCATGGGGGAGCATGATATCAACATTGCTTCGATGAACCTTGGCCGCAGCCAGAAAAAAGGGGAAGCCATGGTCATCCTGTCGCTTGACTCGCCGGTCTCCCCGCCTGTTATTGCCGAACTCCAGGCTGCAACCGAAGCGTCCTTCATAAGAGCCCTCAAAATGAGGAGCGGCGCCTGTAGCCGTAACTGCGGCTGTGGTGCGTAACAAAATGGTCTCGTAATTTTATGCACTTTCCGCACATCGATCCGGTATTCCTGAGCATCGGCCCGCTCCAGTTCCGCTGGTACGGGCTGATGTACGTGCTCTCCTTCATCGCTACCTATTTCATTATCAGTTCCGAAGTCACCCGTAAACGACTGAACCTGACGAAGGATGATGTTGCCGATCTGGTCTTTTATGGCGCTATGGGGGTCGTGCTTGGTGGACGCACCGGCTACATCCTGTTTTACAATCTCGGTTTCTATCTTGCCAATCCGCTCAAACTTTTTGCCGTCTGGGAAGGAGGCATGTCGTTCCATGGCGGTTTTCTGGGAGTCATGCTCACTTTTTTTTTCTATGCCCGCCGCAAGAAGATTCCCTTTCTGTCGATTATAGATATGGCGGCACTCTGCGCACCGGTCGGACTGGGGCTCGGCAGGATCGGCAATTTCATAAACGGTGAATTGTACGGCAGGCCGACCGATTCCCCGTGGGGAATTATTTTTCCCGGCAGTGACGGAGTTCCGCGCCACCCATCACAGCTCTACGAAGCATTTCTGGAAGGGATTGTGCTGTTTCTGATCGTCCGCTTCGTCTCGAAAAAGTCAACGACAAACGGCCTGACAACCTGCGCCGCTATTGCCGGCTATGGACTGTTCCGTTTTATCGTCGAATTTTTTCGCCAGCCCGATGCCCAACTCGGATTCTTCTACGGTTTTTTTTCCATGGGGCAACTCCTCAGTCTGCCGATGTTTATCGCAGGAATCTTTGCCGCCCTGTTTCTGTCCCGTCGTCAGACGGAGCAATAGTTTTCATTCCCGGTTGAAATAAAGTCGTTTTACGGTATAGTTGTTACAATAAATCGCCTGGAGGCTTACTCATGATCAGTAAAAAAATGTCAGACTCGCTTAATAACCACATGAACCTTGAACTGTTCTCCGCCCACATGTACCTCGTAATGTCGTCCTGCGCCAACGATTTCGGCCTTAAGGGAGCCGCAAACTGGTTTTTTGTCCAGTACCGCGAAGAAATGATTCACTTCATGAAGTTCTACACCTACCTGACCGACCAGGGAGTGGTGATTTCAATTCCGGCCAACAAGGACGTCCCGAATAAATACGAATCTCTGCTCGAAATGCTGCAGAAAACCCTTTCACACGAAGGCATGATTACTTCCTGCATCAACGAACTGAGCGAACTGGCCGTCCAGGATAAGGATCATGCCACCCAGATCTTCCTGCAGTGGTTTGTAACAGAGCAGATCGAGGAAGAGAGCAATGACCGCGATCTGATTGCCAAGCTGAAACTGGTTGGCGATAACGGACATGGCATCTTGATGATCGACGGTGAAATGGGGCAACGCGTCTTTATTGTTCCTCCCGGCTCACCACTGGCGGTATAACCGATGCCACTTAAAATTCGTTTCTGTGAGAACAACAAGGGAAAAGGTGCGGTATATCGGCGGCTTACCGAGGAATTTCCCGACCTTAACATTAAAATAAAGAGTTGCGTCAAGCAGTGCGGTAAATGCCGTGAGATGCCGATAGCGGTCGTGGACAAAAAAAAGGTGAGCGGTACTGACGGCGATGTTCTATACACGCAGATTATTCAACAGATTCAAAAAAATGTCGCATCAGAGGAGTGAAACCGGTTTAAAATCCTCTCGTCAATGACAGGCCGAACCCATACTCAGAAGTCGCCGCGGTTACTCCTTTTGCAACATACCCTTCCAGCCAGCTCTTTTCGTTCAACGAATACTGCGCCGCAAGGCGCACTTCCATGACCGGGTCCAGGCCTTCGGCAAGAGGTGTTGTCCCTTTCACGACAAGCCACGGCAACAGTGAAGCCGTTGCCTGATATCCGACGCCGGCCCGGTAACTGAAATAATTTTTGAGTGCCATGCCGGCCTCCCTTCCCTGCACGGTATACCCAGGTTCGACAAAAGCATGCCAGTTCTCCACCGTTTTTGACAGCTGTACCGATACCCCTTCGTCATATTTGCCGGTTCCGAGCCCTTTTGTACTGTCGGCAGTTGGAAATTTGAGATAGAACGTAGGGCGGATTCCCATATTCCATCTCTCTTCCGGCGCCAGCATATAGCCGACCTTCACTGTGATATCGCCCAACCCCGCAGCATATCCTGTGGACATACCCGGAGAAGAGAGGAGAGAATGCTGCGAGGCGGACGAGGGAGAGGCAACCGTCTTGCCAGATTCCATACCACCACCGTGTAAGCCTTGGCTGCCAATCACGGATGCTACACCGCCATGCTGATACAGGAATGGAATTTCGAGAGAAACGTCGACAGAGTCTGTCGGGTACAGCGTTACGGTTAACGGTAGATAGAGAGTCCCGATGGAAAATCCGGGGCCGCTGTCGGTACTGCTGAATTCCGAACCGATCCCTACTGTTCCGGTAAGATCGGCACTTGACGCGCTGTTGACGCACACAATGATCGTCATCAGTATAGTCAGGCAGTTACAATGTCGCAATACACATCTCCGCTTATATGATTTGAGTGAGTTGGAGCACTAGTGCCGTATCATGCCGCCGCCACGCGGTTGACCGCCTCGCGGCATACCACCCGGCGCTTGCGGCCGGGTAGAAAATTCAACTTTTCCGGCTTTACGTGCCATGTTCCCCAGTTCGTCGCGAATCATGAGCTGACCGCCGCCACTCCTGTCATTCAGTCGCTGGGCCAGAATATACATCTCGCCATCATTACCCTGAGCCTTGGAACCTTTTACGGTCAGTTCATCGTTCAACGAAATGGCAAGAGCATTTTTTTCCCAGGTAGATTCAGTGCCGATGGAGACGTGGATTGTTTCAGCTCCCCGTGCTATATCCAGCAACATGTTCTTTTTGTCGTCCGCATGCGGGAGCCGGGTAACCCGACCGGTAACGGTCATAACGGTATTTACGTCATATCCCTGCTTCAAGTCAATACCGGTTTTACTCTTCGCGGCATCATCTCCGCCAAACCAGAGAAAGGCATGAGCTGTACCGGCAAAGACAACCGCAGACATGAATAGTATAATAAAAACTAAATATTTCAATTAATTACACCTTTCTTGCCCCACATGGTCCTGAAAAGCCGAGACCTGTTGCGCCAATGACACGGCATTAATCGACATCCGACATTTCATATTCTTTCAGCCGGTATTGCAGGGTACGCTTCGATATACCGAGTTGCCCGGCGGCTATCCGGCGGTTGTTACCGCTCAGTTTAAGGGCAGCAAGTATAGCTTCCTTTTCTTTCTCCTTCAACAGCCCATCGTTTGTAGAACGTGGCGGGTCAAGGTTCCGAATGTCATCGGGAAGGTCTCCCGGCTCAATGACGCCGTCAGCCAGTATAACGGCGCGTTCGATAATGTTTTGCAGTTCCCTGACGTTGCCGGGCCATGGATAACGCATCATAGCGGTCAGTGCGGCAGGGGCGATCCGGGAGACCCGTTTGTCGTTTTGTCTGCTGAAACGCTGCAAAAAAAATTCTGCCAGCACCGGTATGGCGTCAGTCCGTTCCCGTAAAGGGGGGAGCGCCAGGGGAAAGACGTTCAGGCGATAGAACAGATCTTCTCGAAAGCGATGTCCGGTTACTTCATCCCGCAGGTTTCGGTTTGTCGCCGCGACAATTCTGACATCGGCCTTTATCTCCCTGCTGCTGCCGACCCGTTCAAAAACACGCTCCTGAAGAACCCTCAGCAACTTTGCCTGCAAGGCCATCGGCAACTCACCAATTTCATCCAGAAAGAGTGTCCCCCCCCCGGGCCAGTTCGAATTTCCCCAGCCGTGTCTGCGTAGCACCGGTGAAAGCCCCTTTTTCATGTCCGAACAGCTCACTCTCAAGAAGCTGCTCCGGAATTGCCGCACAGTTGAGCGCTACGAACGGGGCGGTTTTTCGGGGGCTGAACTGATGGATAACCCGCGCTACCACCTCTTTGCCGGTGCCGCTTTCCCCTGAAACAAGCACGGTGGTCGGAGTTTTTGCCACGTTCCTGATCTGGATCAGCGCCTGTTTCATGAGGCTGCCGGCAAAAATGAGCTCTTCGGGAGGAAGCCCCGCATTTTCCGTCTCTTTGAGCGATATATACTCCCTGCTCCGCAGGTCGGATTCGAGTGTCTGCTGTATCAGACGGATCAGACTGTCCGGATCTTTGAGCGGTTTGGTGAGAAAGTCGGTAGCCCCCTCCTTGATGGCCGCAACCGCCTCTTCAACCTTGCCGAAAGCGGTGAGAAAGATGAAGCGGGGCGGCATCGGATCCCTGCGCGTTTCACGAAAAAGATCAAGACCATTTTTCCCCGGCATTTTCAAATCGGACACCACCAGATCAAACTGTTTGTCAGACAGCATGGTACGCGCCGTTATGCCATTTTCGGCCACCGCGACTTCATGCCCTTCATCTTCCACGATGGTTTTTAAGAAGTTCCGGAATGTATCGTCATCTTCCGCTATCAGAATCCGGCCAATCATAGTTGACTCCGCACGTTCCGGCTGGCACACACCTGACAGGGAAGCGACAGGGCAACCGTTGTCCCGGCTCCGGGTGCACTGGCAACAGAAATATCGCCACCATGTTCTTCAGCTATCTTTTTACACAAAGAGAGGCCAAGACCCGTTCCACGTGCCTTGGTCGTAAAAAACGGCTCAAAGATGCGCTGCATTTCATCCTCCTGAATGCCGATTCCGGTGTCGCGTACAGCGATATGCACCACATTTTTCTGCTCGCGCGCCGCAATTACGAGATCACCGCCATCCGGCATGGCCTGAACGGCATTTTTTGCCAGATTCAACAGAATCTGCCCGATCCTGTCACTATTCCCCTGCAGAACAACTCCTTCCGGACAGGTAACCGAGATATGCACACCCGCCTGCCCGGCCTCGTGCCGAACCATGGCAACGGCCTGTTCAATAACGCGGTCCAGGTAATAATCGGAGATTGCGGGAGAACTCGCGGACGCATACAGCAGCAGTTCACTTACCAGCTCTTCCAGTCGCAGCACTTCGGTAATAATCAGGGCGGCAAAATTACCGTTCCGCGGTTCGTTCGGCCGTTTTTCTATTACCTGGGCATACCCTTTGATCCCGGCCAGCGGATTTCTGATCTCATGCGCAAGAACGGCCCCCATTTCACCAAGCTTGGCCAGATTATCACGCCGGATCATTTCGCGTTGCAGCAGTTCTTCCCTTTTCCCCAGCCGGAACAGAATTGCCGCCATGACCCAGCCGACAGCAACCAGGGAAATCATGAACAGCAGGTTCAGCCTGGCACGGCGCACGACGCTGTCGGCACGGTACGTATGAAGTATGAGGCGGAGCAGAGCGCGGTTGTGAGACAGCTCTATGGGGGTGGAGAGCTCAAAAACCTGTTCTCCGGTTCCCAGGGTAACCCGCCGCTCCGTCATGATCCTTTCACTCAATATCGTACCGAAATCCGTGCCGCCACCAATCGTAGTGCCGATCAGATCGGCGTTCGAATGAAACAGGTATTCTCCGGAGCCGGTGATGATCGCATAGTAAGCGATGTCGTCGGTGCGGAAATTACTCAGTGTCCGGAAAGAGTCATCGCTCGAAGCAATTTTTTCAATGGCCAAAGCGAGTGACAGGGCGAGTCCGCGCAGATTCTCCTCTGCGATTGGCTTGGATCTGACATAGTTATCGACGGCAAACCAGACCAGAAGCGCGGACACCACCGCTCCGAGCAGCAGACGGGTCCGCTGCATAAATCGTCTTCTTCCGGGCTTACCTTCATCAATTGCTGCGACAATTGTCACGATCTGTCCTGAATGCAATAAAGTTCAACGGCATAACCATCGACCGGGTCCTGTTGTTCAAACGCATCTATTGTACCGGTTCTCCTCACGACGCGGGGGGAGAACCGGACTATGCCGGAATACAATATCAAAAATTCAGGGCCGTGGCTATGGCGGTTATCTGGGCCGACGTCAGGGAAATGGACTTCATGGAGCCGATGCTGGAAATCGCCGACGAGATCAGTGATGCTCCGACCGTGCGAATGCCGGATGAGGCCAAGGCGCCATGGCAGCCGGCACAGTACTGGGCGTAAAGTGTCGCACCGCCGTTGGTTGTGGTTGTGGTAGTGGTTGTTGTGGCCGTTGTACCGCTGGTGCTGGTGGCGCCGCGCCAGTGCCGTGGGCGCATCTTGCCGCCACTCATATTCCAGAACACTCTGTGGCTGGTCATGTTATTGAAGAGGGAAGAGATATTTCTGAACGGAGCTGCTGACGGCATTCCTATAATTGAATTATGAAGCGCTGCACGAACCTCTGCCATGGCGCTGCTGCTGTCGCCTCCCTGATCGATAGTATCGGTAATCTGCGGCAGATTGTTGCCGATCTGGCCGACCATCTCCCGGTAACGGCCAATCTGCGGCGCCTTACCGACCATGACGACAGCCGACTGATCTTCCATCAATCCGGCCATCGCCTGGGCTGTTCTATGCATGCGGTCATAATCCGACTTTCTTGCGCCGGACATCGAACCGAAGACGTAGTCACCCTGAACCTTGATATCCGAAGGAAGATTCAGTTGGCTCCGGACCTGCGTAATAGCGTCCGAAAGTGTCATCCCCGGATTCGCCTCAAGAGTTTCGCGAATCAGTGTCGAAATCGGACTGATAAAGTTGCTGACCGTTCCCGATACCGTTCCGCTTGTCGCGGGAGTCACGGAGACCGCATGCATGCTTAGCACGTACGTGCTTGTGACCGCTGTGTTGGTGTCCAGATCAACGGTCTGATCCTTGATGGCCAAAACGACAATCGGATACTTGCCGGCATCGGCGGAATCAATGGAGAGCGTAAACGCACCGCCGGCATCGGTGACACTGTTCGGTTCGCCGGCATCAAGCTGGTAATTGTTGTTTTTATCGAGAAAAACTACCGCATTGGCCAGATACCCGTCGGCGACCTTGCCGGCAACGGTAGCTTTGGCGCTTGAACCGGTCTGTTGATTCCCTCCGGAGCCTGAACACGCCGCAAGTACACCACCCCCAATCAAAAGTGCCGCTGCATAACTGATAATCTTCATCTGATCCTCCTTTTGTCAACAATGATATGTGCCGTCAGTAACGGACAGATGAATCTATGGAAATTGTGTGCCAACGATGTACATAACGATAACAGGCTTGAATCATGCACTATTTTTACGTATTGCGGTAACCGGGCGGGACAATAGGTGCAAAATATGCACCTGATGGGATACAATTTGCACCAATGATCAGGCACATCTGCGTGAAGCGCATGATCAGCCAACCACCCGGTTACGCCCTTCACTTTTGGCCTGGTAGAGTTTGTTACAACATTACGATACATTCAGATCAATATGTGCTATCATGCTGTCAAACTGCTATAAATTCAGGCGAAAGTGGGGTTGCGGTGTGCCCCAGAGGAAACAAACGTGAGCAAAACCCTGCTGGAATTGGCTGTTTACCTCGGAGGCCGGGTCAACGGCGATCCATCCGTCACCATCGGAGGCCTTGGAACGCTTGATAATGCGGTTGCAGGACAGATCACCTTTCTGGCCAATCCCCGTTACGCCGCCAAAGTGGAGACCACCACCGCATCTGCTATTGTCCTGACGGCAGCGGCGGAAACGTTCGGACGAAATGTAATCATCGTCGATAATCCGTATCTGGCCTTTGCCAAGCTATTGACGTTCTTCACCAGCCGTCCGCGTATCGCCAGGGGAGTCATGCCGGGAGCTTTTATCGGCGTAGGCGTCACCATCGGTACAGAACCGTCCATCTACCCCGGCGCCACCATTGCAGACAAGGTCTGCATCGGCGACCGGGTTACCATCCACCCGAACGTCACCCTCTATGATGGGGTCGTTCTCGGAGATGATGTCACCCTGCACGCGGGGGTATCCATCCGGGAAGGGTGCCGGATCGGCAACCGTGTTACCATTCATAACGGCGCGGTTATCGGCAGCGACGGCTTCGGATATGCCCCCGATGGCCAATCATGGTTCAAGATCCCTCAGATCGGTATTGTCGTTATCGGAGACGATGTGGAAATCGGCGCCAACACGACCGTTGACCGGGCTGCCCTGGAGACGACACGCATCGGCCGTGGCACCAAAATCGACAATCTGGCACAGATAGCCCACAATTGCCAAATCGGCGAGGACTGCATCATCGTAGCTCAGGTCGGCATCGCCGGAAGCGTCACACTGGGGAGACATGTCACACTGGGGGGGCAGGCGGCAATTGTCGATCACGCAACCATTGGAGAAAATGCCATGATTTCCGGCCAATCGGGAGTTTTCGGCAATGTGGCCGCCGGAGCGATAGTAAGCGGCACGCCAGCCATGCCGCATCAGGCCCGGCTCAAATGCGCTGCGGTATATCCGTATCTTCCGGAAATGCGTAAATCTCTCGGAAAACTGGCAAAACGTATGAAAGAGGTCGAGGAACGGCTGGAGCCTTCCTCCGCACAGGCATAACAGGCGTAAGCTGAGTGGGATCAGCACTGGTTGGCTGACAACGGCCTCGGCTCACTCCCCGTCAAGTAGTCAGCGCCTTGGACAGCGTAGCACAGTCGGTCATAACCGGCGAAACCGATGTATCAGGCGGATAGAGCAAATAGGTAACGGATGAAAAGAATCTTTCCCTGGCGCACCGTACGTGGACGCCTGCTGATGCTGGCTATCGGCATCGAAATAGTGATGTTGACGATTATGGTGGCCAACAGCCTGAGACTCTTGCACAGCGCAATGACTGACCAGGCAAGGTGGCAGGCGGAGCAGATGGCCCCGGTGCTTAACGCGGCCCTGATGGCGCCGCTGGTTCAGCGGGATTACGCCACCGTCCAGGCCGTGATTAACGAAAGCCGGTCCGCGGGCGGAGTCGAGTACATTGCGGTTCTTGACAGAGCTGACCGGCGGGTCGCTACCAGCGGTTGGCAGGATGACCGGCCGTTGCCTGGGCCGAGCAAAAGCTTTCCGGTCTTTAATAGCAGTAAAGTAGCCCGCTATGACATCGTCACCCCTATCTCCGAGCATGGACAACAACTCGGGACCCTCCATTTCGGCCTTGATCTTACGAAAATCGTCTCGGCAAGACATCTGCTGCTTGTACAGGGGGTCGGTATCGCCCTCCTTGAACTGGTGCTCTCCTCCATTATTTTGATGCTGATCGGCTATTGGCTGACACGCCATCTCCCACCCTTGACCCGTGCCAGCCTCCAGGTCGCCGAAGGCAACCTGACCCCTTCCCCGGTGCATGAAGGAGATGATGATGTCGGTCGATTGGGGATCGCCTTTAATACGATGTCACGGGCAATTGCCGAGCGTGTTCATGAGTTGACCGAAGCCAAAGAGTCGCTCCAGGAGCGGGCCGGGGAGATGGAACAGCTGAACAGGACGCTTGAGACACGGGTACAGGAAGAGGTCTCCAAAAACCGCGAGAAGGACAACGTTCTGATACAGCAGGATAAAATGGCCTCTATCGGTCAACTTGCGGCAGGTGTTGCCCACGAGATCAATAACCCTATCGGCTTTATCACCAGCAATCTTTCCACTCTGGACAAATATCTTGATCGTCTGGGAGAGTTCATTGCGGCACAGGACCGGGCTCTGGCTGCGGGGGAGAGTGGCGACGTAGTCAACATACGGGAAGTGCGCAGGAAGCTCAAGATTGACCATA
>CAIYZD010000416.1 GCA_903930585.1 uncultured Geobacteraceae bacterium
CATGTCGTGACACTATTTGCCCTTAGACATGGGTAACCGATGTCCTGACATGTGTGAAGTAGTAGGGGAATATAGGAAGACTGGCGATGAAATTGCTGATCTGGTTGTTCGCATTAATCAGCGAAGCCGGGCGAAGGTATTGCTGATGAGTGGCCTCCAGAATGTAGTATGGGATGTCACAGGTCTCGGCCATGCTGAAATTGCCATGGTTCATGGCTTGGGCAAAAATCACGGCCATCAAGCTATCTTCGTCGGCAATATTTTTTGCGTAGCGGGGCTGTAGAGGCGTCATTGCCGAAAGGAAGCCGCTTTTCTCATTCACAAACCGGAAAACGTCGGCAATGTCATGTGCCTGGAGCTTGGCATAAAAGCTTTGTTGCAGCAGTTTGTCCTTGTCAGCTTTAGGTCGATGCCAAGTAAGTGTTTGTTTATCCGAATCAAATTCCAGATGTTTAAGTTTGCCGCTTCGCAGTTCCTCATCGAACGCTCGCCATTGCGAATTCAGTTCTGCAAACAGGGCATCAAGGGTCTCGTCAACGGGCTGGCGTAGCCAAGGAATGTCCAGTGCCTTCAGCGCATCAGCCTTCGCTTCCATTGATACAAGATCATCAGCAAAGTGCCGGTGCTGAACACTATCGTCAAGGTAAATGTCACCCATATCAAGGCGTTTGCGTAGTTGCCGATAAACCCAGAACTCATATCGGTCACCATGCAATCCAACTGGTTTTCCGTCTTGATCAAAGCGCAGCAAAAAGTTATGCAGGCGTTTGGGGAGCGTACGAAGCGGAATGTCTGCCAGTGGCTGCTTGGCAAGTCGCTGTTTTCGAGCAAAGACATCCTTCATCCACTGCAGAGCGACAAGCCAGATTTTGCCGCTGGTAGTGACACTTTCAAAATTCAGGGCCATAGCAAGTGAGCGGAGATTTTTTGTGCAAAGTCCACTTTGCTTGTCCACCGCTTGCCACCGCAAATCTATCTGGCTGACAGGTTTTTCCGTCAAGAGCTTACCGGTTGAGCGCAGCTTCTCTTCCGGTATGATCCGGAAAGCCCGCTGGCGTACTGTGCCGAAAGGGGTCACATCGGCGAGTGTGTCATCTACGTACAGTAAGAGCAGTTCTCCCACTCTTGGCGTGGCTTGTTGGCGTTCGTTGTGAATTTGAGTGGCCTGCTTGTTGGCGACTGCCTTGGTGTCATCTTCAAGATGCCGTGTGTGGTACCCAAAAGCTTCCACTAAATTATCAGTAAGCTGCCGGTAGCGCTGCCAGGCGTAGCACAACAAATATAGGTGGGTCTGACCAGGCTTGAGCCGTCGTAAATCGTATATGTGAGATTGGTGATGATTTCGTACCATAAAAACGGTCGTTTCCCTGGTACAGACCATCTGGAATTAAAAAATTGCAATTAGCCCTAAATCAAGACATATTGTATACCATGAAACAGATATGCTAAAACTAAATACCAGCTTTCATAAATAAGTTGAGTTTCATACTATAAAAATAGGGGTACGGATTAAATGTTTATTGGCTATGCCAGAGTTTCAACTACTGACCAGCACCTCGATCTTCAAAAAGACGCACTTTCGGCCGCAGGGTGTGAACGCATTTTTACCGACGTAGCCAGTGGAGCCAAGACCGAGCGGCCAGGCCTGACAGATGCAATCCAGTATTGTCGCCCTTCCGATACATTGACTGTCTGGAAACTTGATCGTTTGGGTCGTTCTCTGCCGCACCTTGTTGAAACAGTACGGGATCTTGAGGCTCGAGGGATCGGATTCAAAAGTTTGCAGGAAAATATCGACACTACCACCTCCAGCGGCAAACTTATCTTCCATATATTTGCATCCCTTGCTGAATTCGAACGAGATATCATTCGCGAAAGAACCAAGGCTGGCCTGACGGCTGCCAGGGCACGCGGGAGAAATGGTGGAAGACCCAAAGGTGTCGATGAGCGGAAAAAGAAAGCCGCACTTTCTCTAAAGAAAGACCCAGATCGAAGCGTAAAAGAAATATGTGCGATAGTGGGGATTTCACGTAACACCTACTATAAGTACACGTCGTCTGAAGATAGAAAGTGAATAGATTGCATTGACAACGTACAAAGAAATCCATCCATGCTTGATATCAGGTGAACTATGAAGATATTTAAACAAAAATTTCGGACCTCGGCTGTCGTGTTCCTTTTATTGGCGATTGTGTTTGGAGCCTACGTTCAATCTGAAAAGCAGGTAGATCGGGCCAATGAAAGCCGCCTTAAATCTTACTTGCTGGTGGATGAGCTGCGGCAATCTTCCGACGAATTGACCCGCATGGCTCGATCCTATGTTGTAACCGGTGATCAGCGCTTCAAAAAATATTTTCAGGAGATACTGGACATCAGAGACGGCCGTGTGTCGAGGCCTGACGGATACAATTATATTTACTGGGACATTGTACTTGCAGATGACCACCCACGGAAAGTTTCTACTGAGCGGCCTATCGCACTTCTGGAATTGATGCGCAATGCGGGGTTTAGTGAAGGAGAACTGCAAAAACTTGCTGAATCGAAGGCAAATTCAGATGTCCTGGCCGGCATTGAGCTCAAGGCAATTAAACTTGCCGAAAGCGTCGGCCATGACACGACTGCCAATCATGAACTGGCAGAGCAGATGATGCACGATAAATACTATCATAAGGCCAAAGCGGATATTATGCGGCCGCTCAGTGAACTTTATAAAATTATGGACAAGCGTACTTTCGACAAGGTTCGCACTGCTGAACGCAATGCCGTGGTAATGAGAATAGTGTTTATGACATGTTTTCTTGGCGCAGTGATAATGCTTTGGACCGCATATAGAGAGTTGAATATGACACTTGGTGAGTCCGCAGACACCATACACTCGTATCTTCTCAAAATAGGACAAGGTGATATTTCTACAGCCATTCCAGTGCCTCCCGGCGCTGAAAACAGTGTACTCGCCGGTTTGGCCACCATGCAGACAAAGTTACAGATTCAGGAAGTGGATCGCATTTGCGACAAAAAGAAAATTGCCGAAAATGAATCGCGCCTTCGGACCATCATTGAAAGTGAACCCGAATGTATTAAAATAATTGATGCAAGAGGTCGCCTGATCATGATGAATCCAGCTGGACTGGCCATGCTCGAGGCCGATTCGTTAGATCAGGTTTCAGGAAAACAGGTGATTGACTTGATCTCCCCTGAGTACCGTGAACAGTTTGCAGAAATGCACAAACGGGTAATTGCCGGTGAATCGATGAATTCAGAATTTGAAATAATAGGTCTTAAAGGCAGCAGACGTTGGTTGGAGACTCATGCCGTTCCCATGGAGGACAACGGGGAAACATTTCATTTGGCGGTCACTCGGGATTTTACTGAACGCAGAGCGGCAGAAAAAGCACTCCGTGAGAG
>CAIYZD010000417.1 GCA_903930585.1 uncultured Geobacteraceae bacterium
CTGTTCAAACTGATGGAAAAACGTTTTGCAAGAACCTCGTAAGTAATACGATAATGACATAAATATTTTGTTACGAACACATTTCTCATAAATTTCTCCTTTTCAACCGCTCCCAGAAATACCGTTCAGCACCAAGGCGTCCACTGTACGCTTCAAAAACAAATACGAAGTTTGACGTAGACAGGCGAAAAATGACACCCTTTCGGGACAGAAACTATTTAAAGAAGTAAATTTGATCTGTATCAAAGAGTTTTTGTTCAAGATATGTAAAATATATTGAGAGTCAGGTGCGTCTCATAACCAAACGAGAGGGACAGTCAAGTGAATGAACTTTCAACGAAAACCTTACTTAACATACGTATCGCCGTTCAGTGGTGCCTTCTACTTTGGGTGGTTGGTATTGGCGTCCGTTTCGGTATGTTTGTCAACTCAGTTGAAAGTGGCGCACCCGCCACATTAATCTCCAGGCCGCCAGGCGTCGAGGGTTTTCTGCCAATCGGAGCTTTGACCAGCTTAAAATACTGGCTGGTCTCCGGAACAATCCATCCGGTTCATCCCGCAGCGTTGGTCATTTTTATGGCGATTCTGCTCATGAGCCTGCTTGCCAAGAAATCATTCTGCTCCTGGCTCTGCCCGGTCGGCACCGTCTCGGAAATGATGCACAAATTCGGTCTAAAGATATTCAGACGGAATCTCCGTATCTGGCTTTGGCTTGACCTGCTATTGCGGGGCATAAAGTATCTGCTGCTTCTACTTTTCGTAATATTTATCCAGCTGGGCATGTCAGGAGAAGCACTCACTAAGTTTCTGGACGCACCTTACTGGGCCGTCAGTGATGTAAAGATGCTCCACTTTTTCACTAAAATGTCCGGGACCACGATGGTGGTTCTGGCGATGCTGACTTTTTTATCCCTCTTTTATAAAATGTTATGGTGCCGCTATCTTTGTCCATACGGTGCGTTGCTTGGGTTGGCAAGTATGCTAAGCCCATTTAAAATCCGCCGGGATGTGACGGGATGTACCGGATGTCGACACTGTACTGCTGCCTGTCCTTCAGGTCTGGAGGTCCATTCCAGTAATGCAGTCACTTCACCTGAGTGCACTGGGTGTCTCACATGTGCAGCGAATTGCCCAGAGCAAAATGTCCTTGCCATGCAACCGGTCTTCTGGAAACGCCGGCTGCCGTTGTGGGTTTTTCCTGCAGTGGTTGTGTCCATATTTATGGGAGTTATTGCGATCGGCATGATCAGCGGGCACTGGTACAGCTCATTAAGTTATGCTGACTATCAGCGGCTCATCCCTCTTGTTAGGGGCCTGAGTCATTGAGATGGAAATTTTGTAACCGGGGTTTCCAACACCTGTACGCCGCTGGCTGGATAAGCCAACCGTAATCAAATTGCTGGTAAGGGGTATTTTATGGTTATTTTAGCATTATTTCTTAAACCGATCGCTTGGTACATTGCTTTCAAGTCCGGTGTCATTGAAAGCATGAACACAATGCTGCTGTGGGCGGCAGGGATTACGGCAGTCCTGACGCTTGTGGATAAAGTGAGTGTCGCCAGTAATCTGGCAACCCCGGCAATTCTGCTGACTCTGGTTCTCTATGGGGTGATGTCATTCACGCTGCTGCACAGGTCCGGGTCATAGCCGATGCACTTGAGGATCCGGGTGATGGCAAACCCTGCTGC
>CAIYZD010000418.1 GCA_903930585.1 uncultured Geobacteraceae bacterium
ATTTTCCGGCCGTATTGATTCCGATGGCGCTCTTTAAAAATCTGCGTCGACAGTTTTATGAGCAGTTATGTGAAGCATCCACATCCACCTTCCGTGAACAGCTTGCGACGGCCCGCCGTGGCGCGATGCGGGAACTGGATGCGGCACACGCCGCCACGCGCCGTACGGCATCACGCGAGACAGTGACGGTTGTCATGGCGGAGCCGAAAGAGTGGCACGTTCCACTGCAAAACGGTGCCGATGCAACAGAGCTGCCACTCTCAAAAGCGGCGATTCACCAGATTGCCGCGGCAGTGCCGCGCATGCGCGGTTCGGAAGATCGCATTATCTGGCAGCTCCCGTTCATCCTCTTTGATCGTGATATCCCGCTGTATCGCGATACACTCCGTTCTTTATACCGGGCCGGTTTCCGCCGTTTTGAGGCGGCAAACCTGTCTCATTTTGAGCTGTTACGCGACCTTGACGGTCTGCATATTTCAACCTGGCATCGCTGTTTTTCGCTCAACAGCCAGGCGCTTGCTGCCTGGCGGGATCTCGGCGCCGAAACCGCAACACTTTATCTGGAAGACGATAGCGCCAATCTTGCGGAACTGCTCACGGCCGGAGTGGACATTGAACAGCGTATGCTGGTGTATTCGCCACTTCCGGTAATGACTACCAAGATCCGCTTGAAAGAGGTGCATGCCAATACACCTCTCCGCTCGGACCGGGGCGAAACATACCGTGTAACTAGTCATGACGGTCTGCATACGATCAGCTCTGCACAGCAATTTTCATTGACGAAGCGGCATGGGGAACTGCTTCAAAACGGGTGTCGTTCGTTTGTAATCGATCTCTGTGAAGAACCGCGGGAACGGTGGGGCGAAATAATATCCGCCTTCAAATCGGGGCGGGAACTTCCCGGGACCACTGAATTCAATTATGCAACGGAGTTGATCTGATGAAAATATTCGTCATCGTCCTGCTCCTGAATCTGCTTGCAGCGAGCTCCGCACATGCCGGAAGAACGATTGATGGTATGGTACGGGCGGTTTACGATGGAGATACCGTGTTGCTGACCACCCGCGAGGAAAGCAGACTCAAAGTGAGGCTGTACGGCATCGATGCCCCCGAGACAAGAAAGCCAGATACGCCGGGGCAACCGTACGGCACCATATCCAAACGAACCCTTATGTACAAGATCATGGGACGGCGGGTTACTGCGGAAATAATGGATATCGACCGCTACAAACGGGCCGTGGCGGTTATTCGCTATGGAGGGCGGGACATCAACCGCGAGATGGTGGCGGAGGGAATGGCGTGGGCGTATCGCCAGTATCTTCAGGGGGCGTACGAGTCGGATTATATTTCCGCTGAAACCCGCGCCCGCTCACACCGCGCCGGACTCTGGAGAGAATCCGACCCGCAGCCCCCCTGGGAATTCAGAAACGGGCGGAGAGATCAGGGGAAACATTCGCATCGCCGCTGAGCACCGTTTTTGATTTAACGTGCGTGTGCATAACGCGTTTTGGCGTTAAAAAGGGCCCAGAAGAATAATCTTCCGGGCCCTTTTTACAGTCAGCTGTAATAAACGTTAGTTCGGGTATACCGAAACTTTTTTACGATCTTTGCCGAGACGCTCGAAAGCGACCACACCTTCAATCAGTGCAAACAGGGTATAATCCTTGCCGCAGCCGACGTTATTGCCGGGGTGGATCTGGGTACCGCGTTGACGATAAATGATGTTGCCCGCCTTGACGGTTTCACCGCCGAATTTTTTGCAGCCGAGGCGCTGTCCGCCTGAGTCCCTGCCGTTTCTTGAGCTACCACCTGCTTTTTTATGTGCCATTTCCGTATCTCCTGGGAAAAAATAGTATGCGGTTGTAATCAGGCTGTAATCTTTTCAATCTTGAGAACAGTCAGGTGCTGACGATGACCGCGCAATTTACGTGAGTCTTTACGACGCTTCGATTTGAATACGAGGACCTTTTTGCCTTTGCCCTGTACGGCAATTTTGGCAGTTACGGAAGCTCCGGCAACGAGTGGCGCGCCCACAACAGTCTTTTCTCCACCCACCATAAGGATCTCTGCGAATTCTATGCTGTCACCGATTTCGCCCTCAAGTTTTTCAACCTTGAGAAATTCACCTTCGGCAACCTTGTATTGCTTTCCACCTGTTTTGATAACTGCGTACATATGCCATCTCCATCCGCTTCTAATTTTTAAAGAGTTATGGAATATAGATACATGGGCAGAACAAGTCAAGCATAAAATAACAGCATAAAGTAGCGAGTGAATAAATTGACATTATTGAAGTAACCGGGAGACATCACCCATAAAGACCAAAATTTACTCACAAGTGTACTAATTGTACACATACTGTCGCTATCCGCCGCGATACCGGCAAAGACTACCGGAAATAATCCTGCTTAACTAGCTGACATATCAGCCGAGAACCACGGCAAAGAGAGGATCATTTCGATATGGCACGGTATCTGCTATAAAAATTGCCCGCTCTCAGTTTATGCGAACCAGACCGAGTACATCATCAGCAAAGGCTACCCCATGAAAAACAATCGACCACCAGTAAAACAAGGACTTTACGATCCTCAATTCGAGCACGATGCGTGTGGTGTCGGCTTTGTTGCCAATATGAAGGGGAACAAATCCCATGAGATCGTCAGTCAGGCTCTTGAGGTCCTCACCAATCTTGATCATCGTGGCGCAACCGGCAGCGAGCCGAACACCGGAGATGGCGCCGGTATTCTTATGCAGATACCGGACAGTTTTCTCCGATCGGTCTGCACGCCGCTTGGCATCGATCTTCCCGAGCCGTTCCACTATGGAGTCGGGATGGTCTTTACCTCACAGGAAGCGACCGAGCGGAACGCTGCCCGCCATATTCTGGAAAAAATACTGGCGGAAGAAGGGGTGGAATTACTCGGCTGGCGCAACGTGCCGACCGACAACTCTTCGCTGGGAGAGACTGCACGGGAAGGAGAGCCGCGGGTCCGTCAATTATTCCTCAAACGCCCGCTTGACTGCGATGAGCACGCGTTCAACCGCAAGCTTTATATCATTAACCAGCGTGCCACCAATGATATCAGGCGCTCCGAGGTTGATGAACAGTGGTATGTGAGCAGCCTCTCCACCCGGACCATCATCTACAAAGGGATGCTCATGCCGGTTCAGGTAGACAAATACTACCCGGAACTGTGCGACCCGGCCATGGAAAGCGCCATCGCCCTGGTGCACTCCCGTTTCTCCACCAACACGTTTCCCAGTTGGGATCGCGCCCACCCGTATCATTTTCTGGCCCATAACGGAGAGATCAATACCCTGCGTGGTAACGTCAACTGGATGAATGCCCGTCAGAATCTCTTTGCCAGCGATTTGTTCGGCGCCGACATCAAGAAGACGCTGCCGATTATCAACACAAACGGCTCCGACTCGGCCATGTTCGACAACTGCCTGGAACTGCTCGTCATGGGTGGCCGTTCCCTGCCGCACGCCATCATGATGATGGTGCCTGAGCCGTGGGAAAACCACACCGACATGAGTGACGACAAGAGGGCATTCTACGAATACCACTCCTGCCTGATGGAACCATGGGATGGCCCGGCCGCGATCGCATTCACCGATGGCCGATGCATCGGGACCGTTCTGGACCGTAATGGTCTCCGTCCATCCCGTTATTACATTACCAACGATGATCTGGTCATCATGGCCTCCGAAGCCGGAGTTCTGCAACTTGAACCGAGTCGGATCCTGAGCAAGGGGCGCATTCAGCCGGGACAGATGTTTCTGGTCGATACGGAGCAGGGACGCATCGTTCCCGACGAAGAGATCAAGAAGGAACTGGCAACTGCCAAACCATACGGCCAGTGGTTGAAAGAGCATCATATCACGCTGAAAGATCTGCCGGGCGTCCCCGATGCGCCTCTTCCTGATCACGCGGCCCTGCTGCAGCGCCAGCAGGCCTTCGGCTATACCTATGAGGATCAGCGGGTCGTTTTGGGGCCGATGGCAACCGATGGCATCCAGCCTCTCGGCTCCATGGGAACCGATACGCCGTTGGCGGTACTTTCCAGCCAGTCCCAGTTGCTGTACAACTACTTCAAGCAACTGTTTGCCCAGGTCACCAATCCTCCAATCGACCCGATTCGCGAGGAGATCGTCACCTCGACGGTGACCTTGATCGGTTCGGAAGCCAACCTGCTTGCGCCGAGCGCCGAGAGCGCCCGAATGATCAAGCTGGAACATCCGCTGCTTGGCAATCAGGAACTTGAAAAATTGCGGCAGATTGATCGTGCCGGTTTCAAGTCCGTCACGCTGCCGCTGCTCTTCCCGGCCGCACACGGAACAAGTGCCATGGAAAAGGGGCTGGAAGCACTTTTTGCAGCAGCCGACGCCGCGGTTGAATCGGACAGCAACATCCTGATTCTTTCCGACCGGGGAGTAGATGCAGACAATGCTGCGATTCCGGCGCTGTTGGCGGTTTCCGGTCTCCACCACCATCTGGTCGGCAGTGGCACCCGTACCCAGGTTGCCCTGATCCTGGAATCGGGCGAACCGCGCGAAGTGCATCATTTTGCCGTACTGCTCGGTTATGGCGTCAATGCAATCAATCCCTATCTGGCCTTTGAATCTCTGGATGACATGATTCGGCAGAGTATGCTGCCCGATCTCGACCACAAGAAAGCGGTCAAAAACTATATCAAGGCATCCATCAAAGGCGTGGTCAAAACCATGGCCAAGATGGGAATATCCACTGTCCAAAGCTACCGAGGCGCACAAATATTTGAAGCGGTTGGCCTGCATCATTCCGTTATAGACAGCTATTTCACATGGACGCCGTCGCGTATCGGAGGCACCGATATCAACGGAATCGCCAGAGAACTGCTGGAGCGTCACGCGCGCGCCTATCCGAAGCGGGTTGCCCCTGAAGTGACACTTACGCCGGGCGGCGTATATCAGTGGCGCAAGGATGGCGAGGAGCATCAGTACAATCCGCTGACCATCACCTCGCTCCAGAAAGCCACCCGCACCGATGATTATCGTGAATTCAAGGTTTTTTCCTCCCTGATAGACGACCAGAGCACGCGGCACTACACCCTGCGCGGCCTCCTTGAATTCAAGGACAACATGCCGTCAGTACCGCTTGATGAAGTTGAACCGGTGGAATCAATCATGAAGCGATTCAAAACCGGCGCCATGTCGTATGGTTCGATCAGCAAGGAGGCCCATGAGGCGCTCGCCATCGCCATGAACCGGATCGGCGGCCGATCAAACACCGGCGAGGGGGGTGAAGATCCAGAACGTTTCACCTGGACCAATGAACGAGGGGATTCAAAAAACAGCTCCATCAAACAAGTTGCGTCCGGTCGTTTCGGCGTCACCAGCGACTACCTGACCAATGCCGGAGAACTGCAGATCAAAATGGCCCAAGGGGCCAAGCCGGGTGAGGGTGGTGAGCTGCCCGGCACCAAAGTATATCCCTGGATTGCCAAAACGCGGCATACCACTCCGGGTGTCGGCCTGGTATCGCCACCGCCGCACCACGATATTTATTCAATCGAGGATCTTGCAGAACTGATCCACGACCTGAAAAATGCAAACCGCCGTGCCCGCATCAGCGTAAAGCTGGTATCCGAAGTTGGTGTCGGGACGATTGCAGCCGGTGTTGCCAAAGCACATGCCGATGTCGTGCTTATCAGCGGCTATGACGGCGGTACCGGAGCATCGCCGATTTCAAGCATCAAGCATGCCGGTCTCCCGTGGGAACTCGGCCTGGCCGAGACACACCAGACGTTGCTGCTGAACAATCTGCGCAGCCGTATCATTATCGAAGCCGACGGCCAGCTGAAAACCGGCCGCGACGTGGCCATCGCCGCACTGCTGGGTGCCGAGGAGTTCGGCTTTGCCACAGCTCCGCTGGTAACTCTGGGGTGCGTCATGATGCGGGTCTGCCACAGCAACACCTGTCCGACCGGTGTTGCAACCCAGGATCCGAACCTGCGCAAGAACTTCAGCGGTAAACCGGAATATGTCGTCAACTTCATGCGCTTTGTTGCCCAGGAACTGCGCGAAATCATGGCACAACTCGGCTTCCGAACCCTGAACGAGATGGTCGGGCGCTGCGACGTACTTGAGGCGAACAAAGCGATCGCCCATTGGAAGGCGCAGGGGCTTGACTTCTCCAGCATACTCTATCAACCGAAAGTTGCGCTGAATGTTGGCCGGTACTGCACCGAGCAGCAGGATCACGGCCTGGAAAAATCTATAGACATGACAAAGCTGCTCCACATCTGCCAACCGGCGATCGAACGGGGTGAAAAGGTCAGCGCTGAGTTGCCGATTACCAATGTGGATCGCGTTGTCGGAACTATTATCGGCAATGAAATTACCCGTCATCATGGCGCCGCGGGGCTGCCGGACAACACGGTCTGCCTAACGTTCAACGGCTCTGCCGGGCAGAGTTTCGGCGCATTCGTACCGCGCGGCATCACGCTGAAATTATCAGGTGACGCCAACGATTACCTTGGCAAAGGGCTGAGCGGCGGCACCATCATCGTCCATCCGCCACAGGGATCAACCTTCAAGGCCGAAGAGAACATCATTGCCGGCAACGTGGCATTTTATGGGGCTACCAGCGGTACGGCGTATATTCGCGGCATGGTCGGCGAGCGCTTCTGCGTCCGTAACTCCGGTATCAATGCGGTGGTTGAAGGGGTCGGTGATCATGGTTGTGAATACATGACCGGCGGCGCCGTGGTAATTCTTGGCCGGACCGGACGTAACTTTGCTGCGGGAATGAGTGGCGGCATTGCGTACGTCTTTGACGCTCAGGGGGATTTTGCTTCACGCTGCAACAGGGAGATGGTCGGACTGGAGCCGCTGGATACGGCCGATCATGAGACGGTCAGGTGCATGATTGAAAAACATGCCGAGTATACCGGGAGTTCTCTTGCGTCAGGCATGCTGGCCGACTGGAAAAACGTGGCTCCGCGATTTGTAAAAGTTCTGCCGATGGATTACAAGCGTGTGCTGCAAGCGCTTGAACGGGCAAAGGCGGCCGGTCTCAGTGGCGATGATGCGCTGGCAGCGGCATTTGAAGAAAATTCGCACAGCGTTGGACACTAGAACTCAATTTACTTAGGAAACGATTATGGGAAAAACGACTGGATTCATGGAATATATTCGCGAAGTGCCGGCTGACCGGGCACCGCTGGAGCGTATCAACGACTGGAACGAATTTCATCTGCATATGCCGGATGAAGATTTGCGCACGCAAGGTGCCCGCTGTATGGATTGCGGAGTGCCTTTCTGCCATAGCGGCGTGCTGATCAGCGGTATGGCCAGTGGCTGCCCGATTAACAATCTGATTCCGGAATGGAATGACTTGGTTTATCGTAATCTCTGGCGCCAGGCGCTGGACCGGCTGCACAAGACCAACAACTTCCCCGAGTTTACCGGACGTGTCTGTCCGGCTCCCTGTGAAGGCTCCTGCACGTTGGCGAGCATCGACCCGGCCGTTACGATAAAGAACATTGAGGTCAGCATTGCCGAACGCGGCTTTGAGGAAGGCTGGATCGTTCCCGCCCCTCCTGCAAACCGCACCGGCAAAAAAGTTGCCGTTGTCGGCTCCGGTCCTGCGGGGCTCTCCGCCGCCGCACAGCTCAACAAAGCCGGTCACAACGTCACGGTCTTCGAACGCGACGATCTGCCGGGTGGGCTTCTGATGTACGGCATTCCCAATATGAAGCTCGACAAACGCCAGGTGCTGCTGCGACGCATCACGTTGATGGAGGCCGAAGGTATTTGCTTTGTCTGTAATACCGAAATCGGCGGGAACGATTATCCGACGGCCAAATTGCGCACCGAATTCGATGCCGTTGTCGTGACGACCGGGGCCACCCTGCCACGCGATCTTCCGATAGAGGGTCGCGCTCTGAAGGGGATTCATTTCGCCATGGAGTTTCTGACCGCCAACACGAAAGCACTCCTCAGCGGCTCCGATGATTTTATCTCGGCTAAAGGAAAGGACGTCATTATCATCGGGGGGGGAGATACCGGGACAGACTGCGTTGGGACATCGCTCCGGCATGGCTGTACCACTGTCGGCCAACTGGAGATCATGCCCCGCTCCCCGGATGAGCGTGCCGCCGACAATCCGTGGCCGGAGTGGCCCAAAACGCACAAGATTGACTATGGCCAGGAAGAGGCTGCCGCAAAATTCGGGGATGACCCCCGGGCCTATCTGACAACCGCCACACGGTTTGAAGGCGACCGGGATGGCGCGGTCAAGGCTGTTCATACCGTAGAAGTCGCATGGCGCAAGAACGATAACGGGCAATTTATTCCGCAACCGGTTCCGGGAACCGAGCAGATGCAGCCTGCCCAGCTTGTACTGCTGGCGATGGGATTTCTTGGGCCGGAGCAATCGCTGGTCGATTCTTTTGGTTTCGAACAGGATCAGCGCAGCAATATCAAGGCTGAGTATGGCGCCTACGGAACCAGTATTCCGGGTATTTTTGCCGCCGGTGACTGCCGCAGAGGCCAAAGCCTTGTCGTATGGGCCTTCAACGAGGGTCGTGGCGCTGCCCGCGAATGTGATCGTTACCTGATGGGTAACAGCGAGCTGCCGTAAAACTACCCGTCTGTTTTCAATCAGGACTGTTCGCATGGGCGTGACAAGGCCCTCCCGGCACAAATCGGGGGGCCTTGTCACGTTGATCACCCAAAAACAGACGTATCTGCTTTCCCTTTTGAAATCACCTTCCCCCTATAGCCTGAACTAAATGAAAATAATATTGTTTACAAAGCATATTAAGTTCTTTTTTTTTAGCTACCATTATGTTATTTAATCGATACTAAATTTTAATACCTCAATTGGGGAGGCGGCATGAGTTACGATGTGAAAAATGAGCAGTTGGTCAAATGGGTAGCAGAAGTTGCAGCGATGTGCGGACCCGAAGCAATCCACTGGTGCGATGGTTCACAGGAAGAGTATGATACGCTTTGCGATCAGCTGGTAGCGAGCGGCACCTTCAAGAAACTGAACCAGGAAAAGCGCCCGAACAGCTATCTGGCCTGGTCCGATCCGGGCGACGTTGCACGTGTTGAAGACCGTACCTTCATTTGCAGTATTTCCAAACAGGATGCCGGCCCGACCAACAACTGGATGCACCCCAAAGAAATGAAGGACATATTAACAAAGCTCTTCAAGGGATGCATGCGCGGTCGCACGATGTATGTCATTCCGTTCAGCATGGGTCCGCTCGGGTCGCCAATTGCCAAAATCGGTGTTGAAATCACCGATTCCCCCTACGTTGCCGTCAACATGCGGATTATGACCCGTATGGGCAAGGCCGTTATCGACGTGCTCGAAAACGGTGAATTTGTCCCGTGCCTGCACTCGGTCGGCGCACCCCTGGAGCCGGGCCAGAAAGACGTGTCATGGCCTTGCAACAAGGAAAAATACATCGTCCACTTCCCTGAAGAACGTTCAATCTGGTCTTACGGCAGCGGCTACGGCGGCAACGCTCTGCTCGGCAAAAAGTGTCTGGCCCTCCGTATCGCTTCCAAAATTGCCAAAGACGAGGGTTGGCTGGCCGAGCATATGCTGATTCTCGGCATTGAATCGCCAAAAGGAGAGAAAACCTATCTGGGCGCCGCGTTCCCGAGCGCTTGCGGTAAAACCAACCTGGCGATGCTGGTTCCGCCGGCAAGTTTCACCGAAAACGGCTGGAAAATTACTACTGTCGGTGATGACATTGCCTGGATCAAACCGGGTGCTGACGGCAGCCTGTATGCCATCAATCCGGAATACGGCTTCTTTGGTGTTGCCCCAGGCACATCGATCAAGACGAACCCGAATGCCATGGCTTCCTGCGCCGCCAACTCGATTTTCACCAACGTGGCCCTGACTCCCGATGGCGACGTCTGGTGGGAAGGCATGACCGACGCCAAGCCGCCTGTGCTGACCGACTGGCAGGGCAACCGATGGACACCGGATAGCGGCAGGAATGCAGCGCATCCTAACTCCCGTTTTACTTCACCGGCCAGCCAGTGCCCCTCCATCGACCCCGAATGGGAAAATCCCAAAGGGGTACCGATGGCAGCCTTTATCTTTGGCGGTCGCCGCAACAGCGTTATTCCGCTGGTCTATCAATCATTCAACTGGAGCTTCGGCGTTTATCTTGCTGCGACCATGGGGTCTGAAACAACCGCTGCTGCAACAGGTGCGGTCGGTAATGTCCGCCGCGATCCATTCGCCATGTTGCCGTTTACCGGCTATCACGTGGCCGATTACTTTGCTCACTGGTTGCAGGTCGGGCGGACAACACCAAAACCGCCGCGCATCTTCAGCGTCAACTGGTTCCGCAAGGATGCCGTCGGCAACTTCCTCTGGCCGGGTTACGGCGAAAACATGCGCATCCTGAAGTGGGTTGTCGAACGATGTAATGGTAATGCTGCCGCCGTGGAAAGTCCTCTTGGCTGGATGCCGCGTTACGAAGATCTTGATTGGACCGGTCTTGACAGTGTTACTCGCGAACAGTTCAACGAACTGACTTCAGTTGACCGTGATGTCTGGAAGGACGAGATCGTGTCCCACGAAGAGTTGTTTGTAAAAATGTATGACCGGTTGCCCAAGGAGTTCCTGCACATTCGTCAGTTGATTTTGTCCGGTTTGTGGCGATCACCGGAACATTGGGAGCAATTCAATCCCGCGGCCCATCATCAGGAGTAGTACTATGTCGTAGCCGCGTTCGTCAGAACGAAGAGGGCACTGCCGGATTGCAGTGCCCTCTTATTAATCATCCACTTCAATCTCACGGACTCTCAACTCTTCGCCTGCTGTGATAACGACCCGGTTGCTGCCGCACTGTTCGCATGAGCCGTACAGCTCGGCAAGGGGCGTTTCTTTGCCACACTCCTGACACAGCCCCCTTCCGGGAATCCTGATGATCGTCAGTAGGGCACCTTCCAAAAGGGTTTCCCTGCTGCATGCCTCGAAGCAGAACTCAATCGCTTCCGGTACCACACTGCCAAGTTCCCCGATTTCCACATCAAGTGAGCGGACCCGGCGGCTTCCCGCATGCTCCAGACAGAGCTCGATGATTCCCTGGGTTATGGACATTTCATGCATATCTGCTCCGATCATAAAAAAAGCCTGCGAGGCTGAACCCCGCAGGCTTTTATACGTTTTCCCGAAGGAATACGAATTATTTCTTCTCGGCAGCAGGTGCAGCAGCAGGAGCGGCAGCAGGTGCAGCAGCGCCTTTAGCAGCAGAAATAGGAGCCTGAACAGGCTTCGGTGCCTCAACAGCAGGAGCAGGAGCAGGAGCAGGAGCTTCTTCTTTTTTCTTGCAGCCAGCTGCGAAAACAGTAGCAAGTGCCAGTACCAGGGTCAGGGAGATCAGCTTTTTCATGTGTATTACCTCTTTCTTTTGTGTATTTACCATTTAAACGCAAAGCGCATGGTTTCTAAATCGACCTAGGAATATACGCATATTATCGGGAGAGTCAAGTTTTTTTTACATCCCGTTGATATTTTGATAGCTACCGATCGCGCTGCATGTCGATTTCCGCTTCATGAACAAGCGCATCAAGATCAAGCAGAATCGCTTCACCGTCGGACAGGCCAAGCATTCCCAGCGTAAAACCACTATCCGGATGGTGATTAAAGGAGACCTCGTATTCGGAAACAATCTTCACTACCGCATCAACCAGGAAAGCAAGCGAGGCGATATCCCTGTGAAGAATAATAACCTTTCCGGAGTGGCCACATCCGTCGCGCCCCAGAAAAAAAGCCAGATTCATTACGGCAACAATGTCGCCATGAAAATTCAGAGCGCCGCTGTAGCAGGCGGGAGCCAGCGGTATCGGCCAGATGCGTGGCGAATCGCCAACTTCAGCTACCTGCTCCAGATCTAGCGCATAACGGACATCAAGCAGAGAAAAAACAAGAAATTTTCTATTCTGGCTGGTCATGGCCGGCATATCAGGAATGATCGACCTGAAAACGCTCCACCACTGCCATCAACTCTTCTGCAAGCTGGGTAAGCTCTTTGGTCGAGAGGGCCATATCCTGCATTGCCGTCAGCTGTTCTTCCGTAGCAGCGGAAACCTGCTCAGTTGATGCCGCATTATCATCGGCCACCCTGGCTATTTCGTCAACAGCAGTTACCATCCTGGCAGAGCCCTCTTTCTGCATCATGGAAAGGTCGGCAATACTCGAAGCTTTTCGTTCGGTGTCAAGTACCGTCTTGAGTATTTCCTGAAAGGCGCTGGCGGTAACATCGATATTTTTTTTCCCCTCTTTTATACTGCGGGAACTTTCCATAATGACTTCCTGGACCTTACGGCTCTCTTCTCGCAAATTTTCAATCATATCGCCGATATCGGAAGCCGATTGAGACGAGCCGTCCGCCAGCTTGCGAACTTCTTCGGCAACCACCGAAAAGCCCTTGCCGTAATCACCAGCCCGGACCGCTTCGATTGACGCATTAAGCGCAAGCAAATTGGTTTGCCGGGCAATATCGCCAATACAATCGGCAACCTTGCCTACCCTTTGGAGTTTGCTGTTAAACGTATCGAACTGCCGGACAATCTGCTCCTGCATTTCAAGGAAATCTTTCATCCTCTCCAGAGAATCCTTAGCCAGTGTCCCGCCATGCTGAGCGGTCAAACTGGTATCACGGGCTGCTTTGGCCGTCTCTCTGGCACGTGCGGCAACCAGCTCAATTGAAATGGCCATCTCCCGAATAGTCTTTGAACCTCTTTCAACAAGCTCGGCCTGGGTTGCCGCCCCACGCGAAATCTGCTCAATCGTCTGAGCCACCTCTTCGGTCGAAGCATTGATTTCAAGAGCGGAAGAGTTGATCTCCCGGGCCGATTCGGTAAGCCGTCCCGAAGTTTTCTTTATATGACGAACGAGCTCCCGCAGGCTTTGAAGCATTAAATTGATCAGATTTGCCAGCTCATGGCTCTCATCCGGGATCCGCGTAGGACGAAGGGCCACATCTCTGGTCAGATCCCCGCGGCTGATAGATTCAGCCGAATCGGTCAGTCTTCCGATATTTGCGGTAAACCCTTTTGAAAACAGCCATCCCAGAATCAGGCCGATCGTCATCGCAACAACATACCCGAGAATGCTGCTGATCTCTGCCGAATAGCCGAGCATTCCCACCAGTTGCGGACTGAACGCAACAGCAGCAACAACAATAACAAAGCCGATAATAAATTTGTAGCCTATGGGAATACGCATATTAGACCCTCCACAGATAAAAGGACGGATTACATTGACATTAGTTGATCAAAGACGACGATAAATCCGCTCCACAGGACATACCGTAGTAAAAAGTCCACGTACGTCGCCGACCAGCGTCTCCGATTTTCCGAGCACCAGTATACCACCAGCCGGCAAAATATGGGTAATACCGCGTAATATTTTTTCCTGATCCGGCCGGGTAAAATAAATGAGTGTATTTCGACACAGAGCCAGCTGGCACATTTCAAACATTTCGGCGGTCATGATATCCCGCTGATGAAACGTGACCATGTTCCGGATTTTGTCCGACAGCCGCAAGCGTGACCCATTCCGGACAAAATAGCGTTCCCTGATGGGATCCGGGAGATCTTTCAGGCGGTCCTCGTTATACTCCGCCCGTTCCGCGACCTGTAAAATATCGGCATCTATGTCGGAAGCGCGAATTTCCGTCGGTATTCTCTGCAGTTCCCGCGCAAAATACTCCCGCAGTATGATACCCAGGCTATACGCTTCCTCACCCCCGGCACAACCAAGACTCCAGAACATGAGCCGTTCCTGCGCAACTTCCCGAAAAAGATAGGGGAATACATCTGTTTGCAACTTTTCGAACAGAGAGGGATTGCGGAAAAACTGACTGACATGAATAGTAAGGTTTTTTTTCAGCAGATCAAGTTCCTGCTCATTTTGTCGTAGCAGGTTGCAATACGCTGCAGCATCAATACAGCGGCATGAGCGCATCCGGATTGCAATGCGGCGCTTCATGCACTTATCCTTATAGACAGACATGCTGAAGTTGCGCCGCAGTGCGAGTATCGAGCTGATCTCGCTCAGAGCATCATCACTGATTTCCAGTGATTCAATCAAGGAATTTCCGGACAACATGTTTGTCACCGTAACCTCGTCATTACGTTGCTTTCGGTATCTGTAAGTAGCACGAAGCAGCGCTCTGCGCAACTGCTAGAAAACAATATCAAACGTCCGGTTACCTGGTTGCTTCTGTGCGATATAAAAATTATTGCCGCAGCATAGAGCACAGTGCTACAGTGCGCCCATACCTGCCGGAGCAGAGAGCCCATATGTTATCTCAGGAATCGTCAATCGAAGCCATATCATCCGATACTCCGGAAAGCACCCAAGATGCCCTTCCCCGGCCGGATATCTTACAGGAAGCACTTACAGCCGACAAGGATCACCTGTTCTCGATTATTCAAGACCACCGCGATGATGTCATACTGGCGGCACTGCACAATCCCGCGCTCGACCATCAACACCTGTTGGCACTCCTCAAACGGCGGGGACTGGAATCGGTAATTACCGCCATCCATGCCACTAAACGCCTTATCGAGACATATCCCGTAAAATACGCCCTGGTTACCCACCCGGATACTCCACCACACATCGCACAAACCCTGCTCCCGCTGCTGTATATCTTCGACCAGCTGAAACTGTGCCTGATACCCGGCGTATCTCCCGATATCCATGTGGCCGCCGAACGTAAAATCGTCCAGCAGATTCCGACTCAACCGCTCGGAAACAAGCTGACGCTGGCTCGACGCGGCACGGCAGCCGTATTGGATGCGCTCCTGCGTGAAGGAATCGTCACGGTAGTGGAAGCATGCCTTGACAATCCGCACCTGAAAGAGGGCTCCGTGCATCAATTCCTGATGTCGTCACACGCAACGGCAGAAGCGGTGTCACTGGTTGCCCGTAACAGCCGCTGGAAAAGCCGCCCCAATATTCGACTGGCAATCCTCAAAAATCCGCGCACTCCGTTAATCTGGTTTACGACGTTTCTGCCGGGGCTTCCGGCAGCCACTCTGCGCGACCTGCTTGCTTCGCCCCGCCTTACCTTTGCCCAAAAAGAGCTGGTACGCCAGACCGGCTCCCGTCCCCGCGCATGATACGGATTATAGTTTTAATCATCCTGTTTGGGGTTGCCGACTGTTTTTTGTCCGATGCCGCAGAATATGCCGTGGTGCACACTTCAGCTCCGGTATTACACAGTCCCGATTTCAAAGCGATCTTTGGCGGGACAACCGGGCAACAGCTGAAAACCGATCATTGCGGTCAGGTGCGAGAGCTTGAATATATCGCCCTGCCGGGAACAGTCGTGAGAATACTGGAAAAATCGTCATCCGGAACGGATACTATTTACCGGATTGAGACCGATGAATACACGGCTCCACCGAACATCCGTCTGTATATTGACGGGCGCTTCCTGCGACGGGAGCAGACAGCCCCAATACCACGCAAGCCATCGTTACCGTCACGCGAAGCGATAGAATCTTTGCTCCAGGCAGCCGTCGGAAGCCCGTATGTCTGGGGTGGCAACAGTATGACCGGAGTCCCTGAACTTGGCGCCTGGTTCTACAAAGAAATCCGGGAGCATGACAGGACGCGGCTCACACTGGCCGGACTCGATTGTTCCGGATTGCTGTATCATGCCACCGGTGGCTGGACGCCCCGTAACACGTCGCAACTGATCACGTTTGGCCAAGGCGTGACAATCAGCGGCAAGCAACCGCCAGAAATTGCGGCACTCCTTCAGCCGCTCGATCTGATCGTCTGGAATGGGCATGTCATCATTGTGCTCGACCGGCAAACCGTCATAGAAAGTCGCCTTGAATGCGGCAAACCAGGCAATGGCGGGGTACTGAAGACACCATTATCACAACGTATTTCCGAAATAATGCGTACACGTATCCCGGCCAATGCCTGGCCATTCGGCGAAAAACACCAGAATGTCTTTGTGGTCAGACGATGGTATGTCCAATGACAAAATAGATCAGACAACAAAATCACCAGTCACGAAAAAAATAATTGACTTCCCTGGAATAGTTAGGTATAAAATAGATCCTTTCGCGCTTCATGGGCATGATTCCTTAAATGGAACGGCGCGGCAGGTCATACGTCCCCTTCGTCTAGCCCGGCCCAGGACACCGCCCTTTCACGGCGGCGACACCGGTTCAAATCCGGTAGGGGACGCCAATCATATGTCCGGCACAGTCCGGTGTGATACAGAAGGCCCTGAGAAATCAGGGCTTTTTTGTTTTCCATTGTCCATCCTTATCCGATCTGATACGGTACTATCCAGTATCTTTGACGGTATTTGATACGGCATGCTCCTATACCGCAAAAACAGATACCGTAAAAAAGGGGTGTACTATGCCAAAACGAATTGTACCTTTATCTGACCTTCAAGTAAAAAACGCAAAATGTCATTTTTCAGAACCATTCACCCACCTGAGCCCCTGATTTTTCAGGAGCATTCACCCACCCCATTTTCAAGAGCATTCACCCACCTCGGGTAATCTTTGGCA
>CAIYZD010000419.1 GCA_903930585.1 uncultured Geobacteraceae bacterium
CCGTCAAGCACATATAATACAGCCACATAGTTACTCACATCTCCATGAGTAAACATGCAGTCCTTCAACATAACCGAAATGGCTATCCGCTGTAGCAAGTGGCAAATCATGTTCCAGGGTCACTGCAGCGATCCATAGATCATTTTCCGGGATCGGCTTGCCATTACACTTCAATTGCAAACGGATAGCCGAATAATAATCCGCTGTTTTTCTGGTGATACCAAGAATCGTGCATGAATCAATGAACTGATTGTATATCACCAGATTTTCTACGGACCGTGCTGAGTTTTTTGCAGCAAAAAGCAACTCCGCAACCACCGGAACCGGGAGGATACAACGGGAATAGCGAGCAAAAAAAGACGGTACAAGCGGATCATTACGAAAAATCCGGATGACAATGTTGGTATCAAGACAAATTTTACCACTCATCCGGGTTTACCTTTTCAAACTCTTCTTCAACAATTTTGGAAAGCTCGTTAGCCTCACTCTCATTAATAGCGCCAACAAAACGCATCAAAGGATGCTCTTTTTTGCGCGTCGTCGTAATACTGAGTATAACCGTTTGGTTTTCCTGTAGACCACTCACAGGAATCAGAGGAATAAAATTGCCGTTTTTATATATAGCAGATATTGCATGAGACATGGATCATCTCCTTTCTCATCAGGTTGTTTACTCCTCTGTTTCGGGACAGCAACGTGCTTTGTTCAAGGGAAAAACAACAACTCCGGTACGCTCAATTTCTTCCCGAAAACTACCCGGAATCCGCGCCCAGTCGAGAATATCCACCAGAATCGGCAGATTACTTTCCGAAAAGGCATCCCGAACGTTGCCCAGATTGCGTACAGTCAGCAAAGGATTGAGCGGATTACGTGCTGCCAGATCATAGATAGCTTCCCTCGTGCAGACCCGGTTACCCGGCTCCCGTAGGCTATTACTCCAGCTTCTGGAATATGGTACATACTCTACAGTTCCCTGAGCGTCTGCTGCCAGGCCTCTTTCAGTTCATCCAGACCGGCTGTAACAACAGCATCACCGTTCAAACCGCTGATCGCAAGAACTGATTCCTCTGTCACAACACCGACAGAGGCAAAACAGTTACCACTCATGATATTCTCAAATTGCTCCCGTTGCTCCGGATGTACCGTCACCAGGTGACGGGAAGCGGATTCGGAGAAGAGCAGCACGCAATCTCCCTTACCAGTCGCATCACCTTTCCAGAGGACGCGGGAGAGATCGATGGTCATGCCGTAACCACCGGCAAAAGCCGACTCGGCGGCAGCTACCGCCAAACCGCCGTCGGAGAGATCGTGGCAGGAGGCAACGACGCCCGTATTAACCGCGGTATGATAGGCCTGATACCGTTTATATGCACGGGCGGTGTCAACATGAGGCACCTTGTTGCCGATTGCACCCGAAAGCGCCAGATATTCCGACCCACCCAGCTCATCACCGGTCTTGCCAAGCAGATAGACGATGTCGCCCGGACGTTTGACGTCCATGGTAACCGCTTTCCGTGCATCTTCGATCTTACCGATAACCGAGAAGAGCAGTGTCGGAGGAATCGAAATTTTGGTCGTGCCATCGTAGAAGTCGTTTTTCATGGAGTCTTTGCCGGAGATGAGCGGCAGGTTGTACTCCATGCAGACATCGTACAACGCCTGGTTGGAGCGTACCAGCTGAGCCATCTTGTAGGCGCCATCCGGGGTTTTCTCCGACTGGACCGGATCGCACCAGCAGAAATTGTCCAGACCGGCGACCAGATCGAGCGAACCGCCGACGGCAACGTAGTTGCGCAGCGCCTCGTCAACCGCATTGGCGGTCATATGATAGGTGTCGATATCCGAATAACGGGGACAGATACCGTGGGCGGTTACAACCCCTTCGAACGAATCGAGTAGCGGTCTGACGACAGCCGCATCGGAAGGGCCGTCGTTGGTGACACCGCAGAACGGCTTGACAACGGAGCCTCCCTGAACTTCGTGGTCATAGCGGCGTACCACCGACTCCTTGGAGCAGATGTTCAATGCGGACAGCAGTTGCTTCAGGTCGTCGGTGTAATTCCTTTTTTCGTCCAGCATCGGTTCGGCATGCTGCGGCGGAATCCATTTGGCCGGAAGCTGCATCGGAGGAAGCCCTTCATGCATGAATTCCATCGGCAGCCAGGCAACGGTGCGGTCACCGTACAGCATATGGAACACGCCGTTGTCGGTGAATTCACCCAGTACGGTGGCCTCGACACCAAAACGCACAGCCATGGCAAGAAACTCGTCAATTCTTTCGGGAGAAACGGCAAGTGACATCCGCTCCTGAGCTTCTGAAATCAATATTTCCCATGGGTTAAGACCGGGATATTTAAGCGGTGCTTTAGCAAGATCCATCCGGCAGCCACCACACTCACCGGCCATCTCGCCGATAGAAGAAGACAAGCCGCCGGCGCCGTTATCGGTGATAAAACGGTAGAGCCCCTTGTCACGGGCGCGAATCAGGAAGTCGAACATCCGTTTCTGGGTAATCGGATCGCCGATCTGCACCGCCGTTACCGGCGAGTTTTCGTTCAGCTCCTCCGATGAAAAGGTCGCTCCATGGATACCGTCCTTGCCGATCCGGCCGCCGGTCATGACGATCAAATCTCCGGCCTTGATGGTCTTGTCGTGTCCCGGCTGACCATTAACGACCGCAGGCATCATACCGGCAGTCCCGCAGAAAACCAGTGGCTTACCACAGAAACGTTCATCAAATACAAGAGATCCGTTGACGGTTGGAATACCGCTCTTGTTGCCACCATGTTCAACCCCCTCCACAACCCCTTCATAAATACGGCGGGGATGCAGCAGGCGGCTCGGCAGAGGTTTGGCGTAGAATGGATCGGCAAAACAGAATACATCCGTGTTGAAAATCAGCTTCGCTCCCTGACCGGTTCCGAATGGATCACGGTTGACACCGACGATACCGGTTAGCGCCCCGCCGTATGGATCCAGCGCCGATGGCGAGTTGTGAGTTTCAACCTTGAAGACCAGTGAGTGCTGTTCGTTAAATTTGATAACACCGGCATTGTCCTTGAACACGGAAAGACAGAAATCTTTATCACCCATCCGCTCGCGGACATCTTTCGTCGTGCGCTGAATGAACGACTTGAACAGGGATTTAATTTCCTGCCGGTTGCCATGCTCATCCTCATACTGCACCGTGCCGGCAAAGATCTTGTGCTTGCAATGCTCCGACCAGGTCTGGGCCAGACATTCCAGTTCCACGTCAGTCGGTTTCGCGCCGAGGCCGAACTCCCGCCGCGCCGCCAAAACCTTCGGATCACGGTACTGCGCCTGAATGATCTTCATTTCATCCAGGGTCAGCGCCAGTACGCCATCCTTGCTGATCCGCATCAGCTCTTCATCCGACACTTCCAGATCGATTTCCTGCACCTCGGCTTTCGTTTCGGCGCTAACCCTGGGTACGGTGGCAGGAAAGCCCCCTTGCGCGGCAAAATCCGCCGCCGAAAGGATGCTGTAGCGCTGAATGAGCGTGTTGCAGAGCAGACCGGTAGCAATTTTCTCCACATCTGCCACAGTCAGGCAACCTTTAAAGAGATACTGCACCGAGTAATAGACCCCCTCACCAGCGGCAAAAGGACGCCCGGTCAGGTAGGAGACCGCTTCTCGGGCAGTACGTCCGACGTTATCGGTGACACCGGGGCGAAACCCGACTTCCACGGCAAAATCAAAACCGGAGGCAAGCGGTTTGTCAAAGCTCCACGATTGAATCACAGGGTCACTGAAGGGGCCGGCCGCGACCTGCTCCAATTCGCCTGCGGCAAGATTCGCATCAACCGTATAGACATCAACGGTACAAACCTCTTCAACCTCAAGATGCAGAAAGTGCTCGATTTCACGCTTGATCCGCTCGCCGCGCGCATCCCGGACCCCCTCTTTAAGTGCTGCTTCTATTCTATTGGCCATGACAGTCGGTTCCTTTGTGCAGTCTCACCGTTCTGGTCGGGAACGGAATTTCGATTGATTGTTCGTCAAACCGCTTGAGAATACGTGAATTAATTTTATCGGTTACGGCAAACAGGGTTGCATACTCGGCAACCCAGAAAAACAGGGACATGTTGAGAGCGGAATCGCCAAAGCCGACAAAAAAGGCCTCAGGCTCGGGATCGGCTAAAACTTCCACAACCTCGCCTGCCGTGGCAACCAGCAGCGCCTTGACCTGATCGACGTTGCTGCCGTACGCAACACCCACATTTATGCGTCCCTTGACACGGCTATCGGGAAACGCCTGATTGATCAGCATGGTGTTACAGAGGTCAGAATTGGGGATAATCAGCAACTGGTTATCCAGAGTCTTGATCTTGGTGCTCCGCAAGCCGATGTCATCAACGTCCCCGATCTGGCCACCGGCTAACTGAATCCGGTCGCCGATCCGGAACGGGCGATCCAGCATGATGGTAAAACCGGATATCATGTGAGCCAGCGTATCCTTGGCCGCCATGCCGATCGCCAACGAACCGATGCCAAGGGCGGTCACGAGGGAAAAAATATCGTAATTGAAATGCTTAAGTATCACGATCAGGGCAGCACCCATCAGAAACAGGGATACTATTTTTTCAGCTACCGGCATCATCTGGCGCGACATGACAGCACCGGCACTCTCCTGCTGACCGGCAACATACCACTTCATCAGCTCATCTGCTGTCTGATAGATCAGATTACAGATAATCGCAACCAGGATAATATATATAACGCCGGAAATAATCAGTACCAGCTTCTCGTGCAACGGCAACGAGCGGATGGCAAGGTAACAGCCCAGAACCAGAAACAGTCGCGATATATACGGAGTCAGCCGCTGCAGAACGCGGTCATCCAGGTCGGTTCCAACAACGGCGGTAAGCCGTTTCCCCCACTTGTTCAGCAGCATCACAATCAGCTGCGACAAGCCCCAGAAAAGGGCCAGAATCAACAGCGCTCCCAGTATCTCTTTGGCCCACAGGAGCAGGAAACCGTCATCAACCTGGGTCTGGAGCAACTCCTGTATGGAACCGAGGAGTCTAATCACGGAACACCCGTTTGAAAATAGTATCAACATGTTTCAGATGGTAATTCAGGTCAAAGGCTTCTAAAATTCTGGCCTCTCCAAGCGCACCTACCACCTCTTCATCTGCCAGCAGTTCCGTCTGAAAGTCCGCACCCTGCTCCCACACCTTCATGGCGTTACGCTGCACGAGGCGGTAGGAATCTTCGCGCGAAACGCCGGCCTGGGTAAGATCGAGAAGAATTTTTTGAGAGAAGACCAGCCCCTTCATCTGATTCAGGTTTCTCGACATATTTTCCGGGTACACAACCAGGTTTTTTATCAGGCCGTTGAGGCGACGGAGAGAAAAATCGAGGGCAACGGTGGCATCCGGAGCGATGTAGCGTTCAACAGAAGAATGGGAAATGTCGCGCTCATGCCACAGCGCCACATTTTCCAGGGCGGGGATACAGAGCGAGCGGATATAGCGGGCCTGACCGGTCAGATTTTCCGACAGGATCGGATTCCGTTTGTGCGGCATGGCCGAAGACCCTTTTTGCCCTTTGCTGAAAAATTCTTCAGCTTCCAGCACTTCGGTGCGCTGCATGTGGCGCACCTCGATGGCGATCCGTTCCATGGACGAAGCGATCACCGCAAGGACACAGAAGTACTCGGCGTGGCGGTCGCGAGGTATGACCTGGGTCGAGACCGGCTCCGGCTTGAGCCCCATTTTTGAGCAGACGTACTCTTCCACATACGGATCAATATTGGCAAAGGTTCCAACCGCGCCGGATATGGCGCCGGTGGCGATATTTTCACGGGCGGCAGCAAGACGGACCCGGTTACGCTGCATCTCGGCATAAAAAGAGGCCAGCTTGAGGCCAAAGGTAACCGGTTCGGCATGAATACCATGGGAGCGACCAATGCAGACCGTATCCTTATGCTCATAGGCTCGCGCTTTAATCGATTCAAGAACCATGTCCAGATCGGCCAGCAGTTCATCCGCAGCCTGAACCAACTGCACCGACAGACAGGTATCGAGAACGTCGGATGAGGTCATTCCCTGATGAATAAAACGGGCTTCCGGGCCGACATATTCGGCGACCGAGGTCAGAAACGCGATCACATCATGCTTGACTTCAGCCTCGATGACATCGATCCGGGCGATATCGAAATCACCCTTGGCGCGAATGACCGGCACGACCTCCTTGGGGATAACCCCCAGTTCAGCCTGGGCTTCACAAGCCAGGGTCTCGATTTCGAGCCAGATACGAAAACGGTTTTCTGCGGTCCAGATATGGACCATTTCGGGGCGGGAATAGCGTGAGATCATTGTTCAAAACTCCTCGTGGTATTTATTTATAAAGGTCTTCCGGGCAACACTCCCGATTTTTTCAATTCTTCCGCCAGCCATTCCGGTACATTGGCGTCAGCAACATGCTCCACATCTTCCTTTTCAAAGATAACCCGGAGATAAAATATCAGTTCGGGAAAAATCCGGGAAGCAAAGGCATCGTACCAGCCAAAAATATCAGATTCGCCATATTTTTCGCCATCAGCAAGAAAAAAACGTTCCGCAGTTTCGTCCAACGGATTGACGATGATGTACTCACGCACCCCATGTTGCTGATAGACCCGCTTTTTTTCCCGGCGATCCTTCACACTGGTGGAAGGTGACAGAACTTCGATTATCAGATCAGGAGCACCCTTGATGTTGGCTTCGGTGATTTTTGATTTGTCGCAGACGACAAAAACATCCGGCTCCACCACGTTGATGTCATCCAGCACCACATCCATGGGAGCTACGAATGGTGTGCATTCTTTGCCTCTAAAATAGTTGTTTACAAGTTCGCCAAAGTTCAGAACAATCCGCTGATGTTTCACCGACGGCGACGGCAACATATCGAAAACCACGCCATCAAGTATTTCCAGGCGTTCTCCTTCGGGTAATTCCAGGTAATCCTGATAGGTGTACGGTTCAGTTTGTTTCGCGGTATTGCCCATATCAAACCTCCCCTGCCGACCGGTTAGATTTCCATCAGACAACTTGCCTTGTACTGATCACCGATAACAATGCGCGGCGAACAGACGTTCTGGTCGCGCAGAAAGGCTTCGGTCGAACGTTCCACATGATCCGGATGATTGTTCACCTCGGACAGATGTGCCATTACCAGTGCTTCAAGTCCGTCATGTGCAAGCTCATGCAGCAGAGCGAGCGATTCTTCGTTGGAGATATGTCCATGCCGCGACTTGATACGCTGCTTCAACGCCCACGGATAGGGGCCGTTCATCAGCATATCGATATCATGATTCGACTCCAGATTAAGAAAACGGCTGCCGCGCAGTTTTTCAGTGACGAGACGGGTGACTATCCCCAGATCGGTAACGGATGCCGCACGCCCTTCACGGGATTCGATCACGAAGCCGACCGGGTCGCAACTGTCATGGGTTATCGGCACCGGATCGATCCGGACGTCTCTGAACGTAAACGCAGAACCGGATTCAAACTCACTCACCCTCGTCTTCTTGAAGTAGGTATCAGACGTAGCGTGAACCAGATGGCTGACAAAAACCGGCACATCGAATTTGCGCGCGAACGAACCTGCGCTCCTGATGTGATCGATATGTTCATGCGTAACCAGCACTGCATGAACGCCTGAAGCATCAATACCGACTTCAGCCATACGCAGTACCGTTTCACGCAACGACAGGCCGGCATCTATCAGAACACGGGTATCCCCGCTTTCAAGATAGAGACAGTTACCCTTGCTGCCGCTCGCCAGCGAACAGATTTTCACACAGACTCCAGGAATTTCTTATTAATGACGCGCCGCGGATAACAGCGGCAATTTCAGGGAAACAGCAGGTTATATTCAAGCACCGGGATGCTGTAGATGCCGTCTGGACAAGCGATGTTTATACACCGAAGCGGACAAAAGTTTCAAGGTTTATCGTCGTATTTTCAGGGCTAACGCATTTAGCTTGTCATAGCTTATATTTATTGGCAGTCTGTAGTCGTCTGCTCCGTCAGGATAAAGCGGAGTGAGCGCTGATGAATCAAAATGAGAGGAGGTTGCTGATGAAAACCACTGATAGAAAAGGAATGAACCGCAGAGCGTTCCTTAAAAATGGTGTAGCGGGAACCGCAGCAGCCATGATAGCAACTCCAGCACTTGCGGAGTCCCTGATGCAGATGGCAAAATCAGAACCACCTGAATTCCCTGCCCCAGTCTACCGGACTCTCGGTCGAACCGGTCTCAAAATCAGCACCGTGAGCTTTGGCGCCATGCTGACCCCGGAACCGGAAGTACTCAGAGTCGCTTTTGACCACGGTGTTAATTACGTAAACACCTCCCGCAAATACATGGGAGGTAAGAACGAAATAACCGTTGGCGCAGCGGTAAAAGGGATACGAGACAAGGTATATATCGCCACCAAAGTACTCTCGGAATCAAGAACAAAAGCTGATATAATTCGAGATGTTGAAACGAGTTTAAAGACGCTCGGAACCGACTATATAGATGTCATTCAGGTTCACGACCTCACCGGCGTTACAAGTGCATTACTAGCTGAGACGAAGGAGACCCTGGCATTGCTAAAAAAACAGGGAAAGGTACGTTTCTGTGGCGTCACCACACATCTTAATGAAGTAGCGGTACTTAATTATCTGGCAGACGATCCGGATCAATTCTTCGATACGTGCCTTGTTAAGTATAACTTCACATCTGACAAACGGGTAGGAACCGCAATAAGCCGTGCAGCAAAAGCGGGCATCGGGATTATTGCCATGAAGACTCAAGTTGGAGGTTATGACATTGCCGGCTTAGGGAAAATTACTCAGCATCAAGCCGCCCTCAAATGGGTTCTCCAGAATCCGGATGTGACTGCCGCCATACCTGGCATGAAGGATCTGACACAACTTAAGGAGGACATTGCCGTCATGGGCATGTCCTTCACATATGCCGACCTGCGCCGCCTTGACCGCTACGCAGAGGCCATTGCGCCATTCTACTGTAACTTTTGCGGTGCCTGCGAGGTCGGATGTCCGCATGGCGTCGAAATATCAACCATCAACCGTTCTCTCATGTATGCCGAGGGTGGCTATCGCGATATCCATCTGGCCCGTACCACATACAACGAATTACCACAACAAACCATGGCATCCGTCTGCACCGGTTGCCAGGAATGTACCGCGCGCTGTGTCAACGGACTCGACATCGCCGCTAAGATGGATCGTGCCCGCAAGGTGCTGTCATGAGCATCAGACGGCTCACAGCAAAATATATGTGGCCGCTGCTTTTACCTGTAATCTTCCATGTTACTGCCTTTGCCGGCAGCTGGGCAGCCGACGATCCGGTTGCTTTTCTGCCGCCACTTTCCTGTAGCGCCGGGTGGAAAATCGAAGGTAAGCCGCTGTTTTATAGCAGAGAAACCCTGTCTGATCGGATCAATGGTGAAGCGGAGCTGTATTTCCCTTACGGATTTGATCGAATGGGGGCAGCGCGTTACGTATCTGATAAAAACGCCACTATTGGCATTGATGTAGAAATCTACCGCATGGGATCTTTACTGGACGCCTTTGGCATGTATGCCAATTACCGCCAGAAGGATGGTAAAGAGATTAACGCAGGTGCTGAGTCGAATCTGTCCTCTTCCCAGCTCATTTTTTATCAAGACCGCTATTTCATTCACATCCAATTGACCGGAGGAGATACTGCCGGCGCCGAAGAAGCCTTGATCAAATGTGGACGGGATGTTGCTGCACGGGTACCCGGCCCCAAAAGCCAGCCTCCTGAACTATCGATTGTGGATCGATCTGAAGTCATCAAGGGGACTGAACGCTATCTCCCCCAAAGCCTCCTGGGCTACGACTTTTTGAACAAGGGGGTTATTGCCGATGCTGCGATTCCTGGAGTACATTTTCAGATGTTTGTACTCCTGAATACCACGCAACAATCTGCGACAATTGTTTTTGACCGTTTCAGGTCCCAGGTTACCCAGGGGAAGGTAGACGTCAAAGGCACCGGCATAACATTCCTTGAGGGGGTTGATCCGCTGTATGGCCCTGTCATTGTAGTGAAAAAGGGGAACTGCTTCGCCGGTGTTCTCAAGTTCAGTGCAGATAAAGGACTTCGTCCCTTTCTGGAAAGTCTCTGTAAATAAGTTGTTCCGCATGTATACATGTGAACGGAATTACTACATTTATGCATGTGCAGTGTGTGGATTTATGTCACTGTCAATGTACGAAAAATACTCCCGATCCGCCCCAAGCATATGGATCATGACCACATCGCAGGCAAAAAACTGGAATACGTCGCCGACCGAAAGCGTGGAAGCCTCAAACTGCTCCGAAAGCTCGATTCCCCTGGCAAGAAGTCCGGAGTGTTCTTCAGCATGTTTCTGTAAGCCAGGAAACCCGGCCTTTTCAAGAATCATCTGCTCATCCTGAAAGTGCCGGGTTACATCCGCAAGCAGGCGAGCGATTATCAAGGATATCTCTGGAGAAGGGCGACCTGAAAGTACCGCATTGAACAGTTCGTTGGAAACCTGAAAAAGTGACTGGTGTTGTGCATCTATCAGAGGATTGCCGCAGCAGAATAAATCCTTCCAGACAAGCTGGACAAAATTCCCACTTAATTCTTCCATGGATTCCAAATTAACCGTGTGTGAAAGCTCTATCCGGTTGCGACCGGATGACTTTGCCCGATAGAGCAGCTCATCAGCCATGGAAATAATCTCCTGCAGAGAGCCGTCTGACGTGCATTCGGCAGTAACAACCCCAAGGCTTGCGGTGACATGATCCGCGACGCTCGATCCTCTGTGCGGAATGGCGAGAGCTTCGATACCTCTGCGGATCTGCTCGGCGATGATAACCGCGCCGGTGCGGTCCGTGTCCGGCAGGATGCAGACAAATTCTTCTCCGCCATACCGTGCAGCCAGATCAGCGGCACGCGACGCAGCACCTGCGAGCACCCTCCCTATCTGACGCAGGCAGTCATCCCCTTTCAAATGTCCATACGTGTCATTAAATGCCTTGAAGTGGTCAATATCCAGCATGATCAGCGACAGTTCACTCCCTGACCGGACATGACGGGCATATTCCGTTTCCAGCATGGCTTCAAAATGACGGCGATTGGCAATTTGTGTTAAACAATCGGTAATGCTTAACGTCTCAAGCTCACTGCGAATTTCTTCCAGTTGGCCAAAAACCTTGTTGAGAAAGTAACCACAGGCGAAAGAGGTGACCAGCACCGAAAGAACGAACAGAAGCACCGAATACGTGAGAATATCACGCACCGCCGCATCAAAGTTAGTACGATTCCAGACGATATCGATAAGCGCTTCGCCCCGTTCTCCAAGAGGGATGAGTGTGTGGAAAACAGTCCCCGCCATAACTGTTCGTATATATTCGGTGCCAAGTGCCGCGTTCACCACCGGGTCACTTGAGGATTGGCCGAATGGAACCGCTGGATCGCTATGGGCGATGATACTGCCGTTGCGTTGAATAACCGATATGGAGGTAATGCCGTCTTTATAATTAAGCTGATGCAACTGGTAACAGTGGCGGCCGAGAAGTCCCGCCATGTCGGTTATCGGTATGGTTGTACCGAGGCGCGTGACGTCCTGGATGATCGCCTGTGCCAATGCCTGGGCACGAAGGCGCTGGCTGTCAATAATCTGATCGCGCAGGGTAACGATATTGATATAGGTATTGATCCCAAGAACAAACGTAATGATGGCGCATATCATCAGAATAATTTTGCCACGAAGCGTCAGAGAAAACATTCCCATTCTCAGAACTCCGAACCAGGATCAAGATGCTGCGCGACATTTTCACTGGTAACCAGTGTTGTTCCGGTGATTACCGTTGCGCGGCTCGGGGGCTTGCCGGAGGCAAGATAATCAAGAAGGAGCTCAACCGCTTTACGGGTAATCTCTTCAGGGTTGTTAACCACGGTCGCTTTAAATTGCCCACCTTTGGCAATTTCCTGATACGCCTCCTTCTGTCCGTCAATGCCTACAACCATCACCCTGTTAAGGCCGGCTTCCCGCAATGCTTTCAAGGCACCCAGCGCCATGGAGTCATTCAGGGCATAGACAAGATCAATCATGGCACCGAAAGAACGGATGGCAACCTTCATTTTACGGTACCCTACATCGCTGTTGTAGTCGGCCCGGTAACTTGCCAGCACCTTGAAACGCCCCCTGTTTCTGGGGTGTTCGAGAATATTGAGCATGCCTTCTTCGCGTCCGATGGTGGCTGGCTCGCCCGGGATGCCGAGCAGTAGCACGATGTTGCCACCACTGGGCAGCAGTTTGCCGGTAATGTATTCACCCTGGAGTTCACCGGCACGCCATTGGTCAATCCCCACATAACCGATAAAATCGCCATAGAGCGGGCGGTCGATGGCCACAACAGGAACCCTCATGCGTTTGGCTCTTTTTATTGCCCCCATTGTACCGTACTCATTGACGGAATTAACTATCAGCCCCTTGACTCCTTTATCAAGCAGAGCATTGATCTGCCTGTTCTGTGTCGCCACATCATTGTCGGCATTCAACACCTCAATGGCAGCCCCACATTTGGCCGCCTGACGGTACGCGGTTTTCTGCATGGCATTATAATACGGGTTGTTATGATCAACATGGGCAAAACCGATGGTCAATTCGGCAGCAACTGAGTCAAACGGCAACAGCACCAAACAGATTACGGCTGAAATTCCGGGTATATATTTGATGTATTGAAAAATGTGCATATC
>CAIYZD010000420.1 GCA_903930585.1 uncultured Geobacteraceae bacterium
AGACCATAATCTTTGCATTGTTCGTTGGGGCAGAAACATTGTTCAAGCTCGCTCATCGCTTGCCTCCGGTGCAAAAATGATTTCGACCGGACAATCATAATACAAACCGGCGCAACATGTCAACTATATGGGGACATCACCTAATCTTTGATTTTGCATTATTTTTCCTGTGTTTCCGGTATCTCACAAGCATTATAATATGTCAAGGAATGCTCTCAATTAGCAAATTCTACGGGCAGATTGCGTTTTGTCCGAATGATGGTATATTCAAACGATATCCACCCATAACTGTCGCAAAGTGAGGTCAATCATGTCAAAAGGCGAAGACAGCAAAAAAACAGAAAAAAAGGCGCCAGCAAAAACGCCGAAAGAAAAGAAAGCGGACAAAATCATAAAAAAAGCGGACAAGAAGAAGTAGCAAAGAGGTAGTTGTCTAAGAACAGCCTGTTTTCAGTATGTTGTGCTGAGAGAATAATGGTATGTGGTTATTACCATTGCAACGTTGTTTTGTGGCTTTTTAAACTTCGATACTCCGCTTCTGGTGCGCCGGGCTACTGCCAGACACAAGCCGGTGGATTTGGCAAGATCCTCTCGACGGCGGCTTTTGCTGCGGCCATATCCTTTTCGTCACCCTTACAAAACGAGTAAAACGTCCGCGCGTCGACATGCTTGCCTTCAGCCGCCATCAACATCGCCGACCCATAATCTGCAATACACTCCTCGTCTCGCATATCTGCTTGATCGTAAAATTCATAGGGCAGTGCTCCGTATTTGCGAAGAGGAAAATTTTCATGACACTGCGTGCATGCATCAGGTCGTGGAGATAAGTTTGACTCGTAGAATCATATTTCTTCCTGACCCACACCGTTATGTCATGTCAAAGTCATCGAAAAACTGGAAAGATATATTGACGGCTGGCATACGCAGTAGCATCGATGTGTGTTAAATGGCTTTCCAATCAAACCTGCAGTAGAGGTGGTGTAGGCTTAGTTCAACACCAGTTTATGCAGTGGCTCCGTTTTGCTACACACTGCATTAGCTTTAGTTTATAATACGAAGTTCAGCATTACCGTCCCGTTACACTTCAACCCCATATACAACAGAACCCGACTTCCAATCGGAAAGCGGGTTTTTGTTTTAAAAATACGGTTTATGGCCTGCGCGATCTTTATAACATTACTGCAACTCCGTAGCCGGAATGCGCAAGCAGGGAATTTTGTCCTCACCACGCTGCGGTTGAAACTTCGCTTTCCGTTACTGCTAAAAGAGCTTCAGAACTGACTGCGCTGCCTGCGAAGAGAGGCTCAAAGCTGTGGTTCCTAATGACTGACGGGTTTGCAGAGCCAGCATGTTCGCGCCTTCCTGGTTCATATCGGCCAGTGTCAGGTTGTCGGCACCAGTTTGAAGCGTGTTTATCATCTGCGTGGTGAAGTCCTGACGCGTGGTGATAACGGACAGGTTGCTGGCCAAGGTTGACGACTTGCTGCGTAAGGTTGTCAGTGCATTCTCCATGTTTGACATTGCCTGGGTAGCGTTCGCAACCGTATCCCAACCGGCCGTGGAAGTAACACCAAGAGACACCGCATCGGCTGAAAAACCTGCTACTGTCAGGTTGGCGTCGCCGGTATTCTGACTGAACTCGATAGAAAGGGTTCCGTTGGTCAGCAGGTTAGTGCCTCGGTAGCCGGAGTCGCTGGCAAGCGTAGTAATCTGGCTCTGGATCTGAACGAACTGGCTTTCATACGTAAGCTGAGACAGGGTGTCGGACGTTGAAGCCGCTGCGCTGGCAAGACCTTTGGCGGACTGGATCAAAGCAGTAATAGCCGTAATACCGTTGTCTGCGCTTTTGATCATTTGGACAGCTTCGCTCATGCCGTCTTTACGGTCATTCAAGTCGCTGGCGCGGTTGGTTGCATTCTGGGCAGCGAAGAAGTTAGTAGGATTGTCAAGTGCCGAGTTGACTTTCTTACCGCTGCTCAAGCGGTCCTGGGTTTGAGTAACTTGTGAGGATGTTTTCTGGAGAGCAAGGAGGTTGTTCCTCATGCCCGAGGTAAGGGAGATGTCTGAGATTGCCATGGTGGTGCTCCTTTCTGGGGTTTAACCGGGAAAACCGGCTGCGCCTTTCTGCGCTAATTCATAAATTCGGCTGTTTAGAATAATTCTAAAGGGGTTTCCAGAAAAATCCTTTTTTGCTTCATATTTAATCCTTATTTGGGAGGGTGTGATGAGGCAGTGGTAGTACTTAACACCACAATTTTCAATTCTGGTTACACCGGTAAAATAAAAAAACACTCATATGGCGTGTTACTACGTAGACGGATTGGAATACCCCAATGTAAAATAAAACGTTGCACCATGCCCTTCCTTGCTTTCAGCCCAGATACATCCTTGGTGTCGGTCAATGACTCGTTTGACCGTAGTTAATCCAATACCGTGCCCCTTAAATCTATCTGAATCATGAAGTCGCTGGAACGGAACGAATAGCTTCTTGTCTATTGTCATGTCGAAGCCTGCCCCGTTGTCTCGTACGAAGTAGGTATTAATTCCCTTCTTCACCGTCATGCCAAATTCCATAACTATATGTTCTCGTTCGCTGGCATATTTCCAGGCATTATTGAGGAGATTCTCTAATACCACTCGCAGTAAGTGCTGATCACCGTTACAAATAATCCCCTCAGCAATATGAAATGTAACCTGCCGACCAGGCTCGGCAAGCATCAATTTTTCAGCCACGTCCTTTGCAATTTCACTTAAATCAACCGGTTCACGGGTCATGTCACCTTGAGCTATCTGAGATAGTCCAAGAAGCGCTTCAATGAGCTGTTCCATCCTCTGCAACCCCTTGCAAGACTCCATCAAATACGTGCGATGTTTTTCGTCGAGCCTATCCCCTTGATGTTTCAAAACGGAATGACAATAGCCTCCTATCCATACCAAGGGGCTCCTCAGGTCATGCGATACAGAATAGCCAAAGGATTCCAGTTCGTTATTGGCTACCTCAAGAGCGAAGGTTTGCTGCTTCGACAGTTCCATCTCAGCCCTGACTTTAGATATCAAAAATGCGGTCAACAAAAGATACCCTACCTCCATAAGCGCATTCCAGGATCGGAGGCTTATTAAGGAGGTCTTTTCCTGTGCTACAAGTAAATTGATAATGTAGAGTTCCATGCCGCATATCATCGCAATATAATAACAGGTTCTTTTTCCGATAAACCATGAGGACATTGCAATTGGCACAAAATAGAACAAAGAGATGGAAAAATCGCCAGTAATGTAATCGGTAGACCCCACCAGAAAACATAATAGCAAGCAAACTAACACTATTGAACGCTCAGGTAGTCTCTCAATGAATTCAATTGCTATTTTCATGACGTTTTATCCGAACTATTTTGTTTTGTAGGGAGGGCATGCATTTATTGTTAATCAGCTATACCATTTTCACAAGTGTTTTAGCTGTTTAGGCGCTTACAGCTCCAATTCTACGTGGATTTGGATGTAAACAAAAGAAGTTTCTTTTAAACCCATAACCCATACCATAAGGGCAGTGTTGGTTGAAATCAACCAGACACTCGTAAGTGCTTTCACGAATTGGCTTTGTAGTATATGAAGCTTTATTAACTATTTTAGTATCCATTTTCGCTATCTTTCCAACTTCTTATTCGACTAATAAACAAGAATGAATGACTTAGTCTATCCAGTTAAAAGCTCTCTATTCGAAGACCTATTTGACACAATCACCATTGCACTTATTTTGGCCGTTTGAGATAAGATTACATACTTGTCGCTGTGACATATTCATCACCAAATGGTCATAAAATCCTTCCGGTATATCACCTGATCTCTCCAGCGCTCTGACAACCCTTAAAAGATCAGACTCTGTGTGAGCTCGTCCGGAAACGCCGAATTGCTTCGTATCGCACATTTCTTACCTCCTTAACGATATATAATGGCTTCAAATATATCGTATGAAAGTGCAATAAATATGTACTGAATGTGGATTTATATACCGGTGATGAACATCAGTTACTTTTACCGGCAATGCATCAATAATTTCCCTTGCAATATTGCATCGTTCCATGTTCGTAACCACCACCATATCTTCCATGCCGAAAAATTCCACCTGCTCGGAAACGACCTTCGAACAAACAATAACCGTGAAAAGTAAATATACGAACCCGATACGCCGCCACCCTGACAAACTCAATCAAGAGAGTCCTCATGGCAACCACCCCGGCATCGGTATAAGTGAGGCTAACAGCACCACATTTTCAGGCTTCGCCTCCGTCAGCTGGGTGGGAAATACACGTCCGTTGTGCCGGCGGACTTGAAGTGCTCAGCAGAGGATATCATCGGGGAAAGAAGAAGAAATAAGGCCAGAAAATAAACAACCGACCGGTTCATGTAATTTTTCATTGCAACCTCCTTTTACGGATTCGGTGTCAGTTCATCGTACGAATACCAAAGGTGCGGGAACCACTCATTAGAAATTTCCTCAAGCAAATCAACCAAGAATAAGTACTTGTCTCTTCTCTGGCTTGATTCTTCATGGCTGGCGACTACGCGTATAATTTTCGAAAGTGCCTGTGGTGAAATCGTATGTGCCATTGTCATATGTCCGTTTTTACTGACTATCATTGCAGAAAATTTATCTTTCGCCAGGTCAATTCTTGCCTCTTTGATATATCCAGCAAGGCAGTTTTCAATGAACAGTTCTTCATAGTCGTAAACACCGAGAATAAAAATTGCGCCAACCTGCGCTTCATATACCCACATCGCCCGCAAATCCAATATCGGCATAGTGCCCGCCACTCCAGTTGTCTTTGCCTCGCGGTTGAGAGAACTAACGATACTATCCGGAGCCCGGCCGACATGAAGTATTTTATTCATTTGCCGCTGAATGCTCAGATCATGTTTCAGAGTGCGGGCGCGGTCAACGATCTCTTTTTTCTCTTTGTTGAATTCTTTGTAAATTGCTTCTGTCTCTTCGGATTGAACGCCATACTCTTTCAGAACCTTGCTATTGAGCATGCGGAAGAGATAACTGGCGCCCTTGTGCCACCGCCACACCATGCGGCCGGCTGTTCGCTTTTTGGTTTGTATGGCGGCTTCATAACCGGCAAAAACGGAGCAAGCGTCGATATACTGCCGCTGGGCGCGGCCGTCGTGTTCGATAATATGTGCTGATAACGAGTTCTCTATCATGGCGCCAACCTCTGTATTTTAGTAGTTGTTTGGGCCAAATACCTTATCATATCCGGCCGGAGCCAACGCAAACAACCGCCTCAAGTCCGCTGTCCCGGCCCAAATCTCGATAGATTTTCACCGATAAACACCACTGGTCGGTTGTCCCAAAAGGCGCGTTGGTATGGTCCTGGGTGGTCGTCCAACTGCCGAAATCTCTCTTCCAGCCCTGGAGAAATTCCGGTAAATACTTCTCGCTTTTCAGTCCAAGAACATCAACCAGGTCACTTGATGACTGGGGGAATATGTGTGCCAGTTTAACCATTTCCACTTTAGGATTAAAGTAACACATCGGGTTGAAATTAACCTTACCCGCTTTTTGGGAATAAAGCAAAATGCCTCTTCGAAAGCCGCTATCCTTATCTTTCAGCACAACGCAAGGGTGCTTCAGTGCCGCTTCGATATTCTTTTTCAGCCGTTTTTCGAACCATGGTCCGATTTCTTTGCATTCCAGGCGAAACCGCCGGTTGCCCCAAGCTATCAGATAATGCACCAGATTCTTGCCAAAAATAGTCTTGCGAAAATTATTGACCTCGACCTGGCTACCTACCCAATTCTGAGAAACACTCGTAATAGCTACACTGTTTTCCAGAATTTCCAGGCGCTCTGAGTAGTTCCATTTGGACTCTGCAGGGGATTCTATGCGTCTCCTGGTGTCGAGGTGGATCCGCTGTAGCGGCTCTTCCGGTAGAAAATCGGCAGCAGCAAGCCCGTCAAAAGCCGGAAAAAGAAAAGTCCTCTCCCACTCCGAGAACCCCAAAGAGTCGAACATGCTTTCTATAGTGATCTCTTCTGCCGTCCAGTTCGGTGTAATCACCATCGGGAGGTTTTCTTTTATCCGGCTTTCAGAATCAGCGCCAGCATCAACAGACGCACCACCCCAAGGCAACGCACGAGCTACCGATTCAGCGAGACTCACCGACGAAGGATCTGTAGCGGCCATCTTCTGAGCTGCCATTTCGACGGTCATTGCCAACCAGATCAGGCGGTCGATAGGGAGCTTCGAAATGTGATCGAGAAAGTGAGAATCGCGACCGGCAGTGATTACCTGAGGTTTGTTGCTTCTATATCCCTCACCGGTATATTGAGCTTCTACCCATTTCGGATAACGCGCAGTCGCATGGTCAATGTCCAGCTGATCAGCAATATTGCTCTGTTCAACGGCCTGTTCTTTCATATATCCGGTATGGATATCGATGGACAAAGACGAAAGAAAGGCAATCTTGCCGGGATGCTTCAGGCCGATGACCGTAGTTGATTCGCCTATTCTGGCGAGATGGGCGCCGAATGGCAGTTCAGTGCGAAGAAGATCGGTAAAAGTTGGAATGTTGGGAAAGTGTCCAATGGCCGAGCACAGCGGGAGATGAGCCGGCATCGTATTTCCATCGCAAGCGAGCCAACGGAGAGTGAACCCCTGGTTCATACAATAGATAGCGTCCCGCAGGCACAAGGCAATTTCTCTGGACGAAGGCGATCTGAATTCGCACGAAATCGCTTTCAGGCAGGAGTCGAGATAGCTGGTTAATGCCTCCATTGGCTCGGCGAACCTGGAGAGAAGTTGAGATTTGAGCGAGAGAATGTGTTGAAGTTTTTTTATGCAACCATCTTCCCGAAGAACTCGCGAGAGCTTAACCTTCGAATGCGTAATGGTGGCTTCAATCTTTTCGTTCAGTAACAGCGCCTCCGCCAATCCCGTCGGGTCATGTTTTCTAAGCATGGCGTTCGTTCTCGCCGCACCATTGTCTCCATAGTTTCCGTGGTCTCTGCCGTCAAAAAGTACGAGACCCTTCTGGCCATCGCCACGGAAGTTTTTGAGCCCGGCGGCGATGCTGTCAAGGAAATCGATAACGTTTGATTTCTCCGGCTCGTTCGATATCATGCCGCCTCCTGGCAAAGTCCAATTTGTGTCAAATCCGATGAATCCAAAAATGAAATTGCAATATCAGAAATCCTGACCGCGAGTATTTCACAATTATGCTTTTTTTCCACTTTTAACCCTCACTTTTTTACGGCTTGCCAAAATTAACTATTGACAATTTACATTATTCTATGCTATATGTCAATAACAAAATACGAGACCCGGGCAGGTTCAATACGAGTCCAAAGTAAGGGTGTTTTATTTCTGTTAGTGAACATGGTTTTTAGTAAAACAAAAGAGAAGAAAAGTTGAATGCTAACTTATGCCCATAAGTTGGCATTCGCGTAAAATGGGCAAATGCAGTGCTGGTGCGGGTTTGAAGGCGTTTTCATGATTTTACTTTGAAATTGGTAAAAACTGAATTATAAGTTATTGGCACATTGATAGTATATCTTAGTATTAAAGGAAGTGGCGCAGATGGCCGGACGAAACCATCCTAAAATTGGTGATCAGATAAAAGTTGAACCGATTCGTGAGTTGAAAAATATAAAGCTCATAAAAAAGCTGCTGGCGGATCGGTGAATCTCAGCTTTATAAATGATGTAAAGGGTATTATTTTATCGGCAGGATAATTGAGGAACAGGGCAGGAGCCCCCTCAAATAGCTTGCCGGCTCCACGAGAGTTCTCCTGCCCCTCTACCTTGGGGG
>CAIYZD010000421.1 GCA_903930585.1 uncultured Geobacteraceae bacterium
AACAAATGGCGTTCAACTCCCTTTCGTATTTCTTTTTTTTGCCGGTCGTTTATCTGGTTTTTTACTTTACCGCCGATCGCTGGCGCTGGCTGGTGCTGCTTGTCGCCAGCTACGGCTTTTACGCAGCCCTGAAAGCGCCATATCTGCCGGCCGTGCTGCTTCTGGTTACCGCCATCAGTTACACCTGCGGTCTGCGCATGGCGGCGCAGCATGATGAAACAATGCGTAAACGCTGGCTCTGGGGCGGCAGTTTCGCCTCTGTAATCGTTCTTGCTCTCTTCAAATATTTCCCTTTTTTCGAGTCACAGACAAACAGCCTTTTCGGCCTCAACAGCACACTCTCCCATACGCTCATCAGCATCGGTGTTTCGTATTACACCTTTCAGGCCATATCGTATCTTGCGGACATCTACCTGGAAATAGAGGAACCGGAAACGCATTTCGGATATTACGCCCTCTACATGGCTTTCTTCCCGAAGCTGCTGCAAGGCCCTATTGAACGGACCAGTGACCTGATACCGCAGCTGAAAAAGCCGTACCAGTTTGATTATGACGCCATGCGTTCCGGAATGCTCCTGTTTACTTGGGGACTGTTCAAGAAGGTGGTCGTTGCCGATCGCCTAGCGCTTTATGCCGATCAGGTCTTCAACAAAGTGCATATCTTCACCGGTCTGTCGCTGATTATCGGCACGTATGCTTATGCGCTGCAGATATACTTTGATTTCTCGGCCTACACCGATATGGCCCGTGGCACTGGACGCATGTTCGGTGTCAATCTGACCGAGAACTTCAACAGTCCCTATCTGGCAACCTCAATTGCCGATTTTTGGCGACGCTGGCACATCTCCTTTTCGCGCTGGATACTGGACTACATTTTCAAGCCATTGCAATTGGGCTGGCGAAACTGGGGACAGAGGGGAACAGCGTTAGCTTTGATCATCACCTTTCTGGTTTCCGGAATCTGGCATGGCGCTACCCGGGGTTTTGTCATCTGGGGATTGTTGCACGGCATCTATCTGGCGTCATCAACCTATTATCGCCCATATCAGAAAAAGCTGTATAAATGGCTTGGGGTAGAAAAAAGCCCGTGGCTCAAGTGGTGGCAAGTGTTTGTGACCTTCAATCTGGTGAGTTTTGCATGGATATTTTTTCGGGCGGGGAGTTTGGGGGATGCGTTTTATATTGTAACAAAGTTGCACGGTTTGGATTACCAGAATCTTGTTACTCTTTTGTTATTCAAGCCCGTGCAGAATCTGATTATTTTGGGAGTTTTGATCATTATCCCTGTGGTCGTATCACATTTTAAAAATAGAATGAATTTCTTCGAGCAACCAGTCTGGGTGAGATGGAGCGTTTATTATGCTCTTGGCAGCGCGATTTTAATATTAAGCCAATCGTCCGGAAACTTTATATATTTCAGATTCTAATCACAGTGGTGTTATGAAAAAAATATTCCTAAAATTAGCATTGTACGCCATGCCATTTGTTGTGATCAGTATTGCAGCAGCATTTCTTCCACTCAATTACTTCTCCTTCAGATGCTGGGAGGCCTTGGTGGTTAACAAAAAAATTGTTTTTACGGGCCCTTTTTACCCGCTTCAGAAGGTATCCATGACTGAAGAGGGCGATATGGGGCATGGCACCCCGTATGCTGTTGAAAAAAAAGTTTATTGGGAAACGGATCGTTATGGCTACCGCAAGAGCGATTCTAATGATCACTCTGACATTGTTGTCATTGGTGATTCAGAGATAGCTGGCTCTAGCCTGACGCAGGAGGATATCTTTTCTGAAGTTCTTCAAAACCGTCTTAACCGCAGTGTATATCCATACGCACCCCGCGATATCAACAATTTTATCCAGGATCCCCGATTCACAACCAATCCCCCGAAAGTTGTTATTTTAGAAAAAATAGAGCGAAGCATCCTGCAGCATGAACAGATACAAATAAAATATTCAATAAAATCAAAAAAAATATCACTTTCAAGTTTACTTCCAAACAGTGCCAATAGATATGCCATTGTACTCGATAGAACTCTAAAAAATGAGTTGCTAAATTACATTAAAGCTCGAATTGACCCCCATACGTTGGGTACTCGTTATCATGGCATGTTTTTTTGTCAGGGTGAAACAGCTGCTATTAGTGCAAAAGAGTCTGAAATACAGAACACTGTCAAAATAATTAGTGCGTATAATGACTATTTCAGAAAGAAAAACATTCTTTTCATATATATGCCGGTACCGAACAAAGAGACTATTTATTACGATTTACTTCCATTAAAACCTGAATTCACTATTTTGAAACAAGTATTGCACGGTTTGAAACAAGCAGGTGTACCAACAATCGACCTGCTCCCTGCGTTCGACTCTTCTAAACAAGATGGCGTGAATCCTTTTCAGATTGACGACACACACTGGAATGCCATGGGAGTAAAGATTGCCGCAGATCTTGCGGCCGGTATGATTCAAGCCAAATAGCTTTGCAGGTACGTTCCCTCTAAATCATTCCAAACGCCTCAAAATACCATCTCCTGTTTCTGCAGACGCTTATAATAGAAGTTCTGACCGTACAACACCGCAATCGGGTTGTGGCCGGTCACCCGGTCCTTGACGATCAGGGTTGTTACCGGAGCTTTGGAGTGCTTGTTGAAGAGCATATCATGGCCGACACAGAGCCCAACGATGATGTTCATATCGGTCTCCATCCGGTTACAGATTTCTGCCTGGGCGATCGGATTGCAGGCAGGTTCAAATGTACCCGGCCTGACCTTGTCCGATTCAGCCAACCCCAGTTCCAGTTTGTCGATGCTGCCGGCCTTACAGCAGACACTCACCGGCTCAAACCCTTGAGCCGTAAGTATTTTTGCCAACCGCTCCGCCTCATCGAGCAACCCGATGCAGGTTGCCATGCCGATCTTCTTGTATCCCATCAGTTTGGCAAAGGCGATCGTATCCTCAACCCTCGTCCAGCGGGCATTAACGGCATCACTCCCCGGCACCGGCTGGTAACAGAGTCCTTCGACCCGGGCAGCCACAAAGGCGATCTTCGCATCCTCGCTCTCACCACGGTATTCATCAAACGATTCCTTTACAACCTCTTCGTAGAGCTCGGACGGACAATTACCCGGTTTAGGGGGCGCCAGGGCAGGATCCCCGCTCCAGCAATTGGTGGTGCCGCGATTCTGCCAAACCGAGCTGCATTTGGAGCAGGTGACTGATTTTTCTTCCGACATTCGATCCTCCTTGGAGTTGGTTCCATCATATTTTTCCAAAGTTATTCCATCTGCCCCAGCAGTTCCATAAATTCCTCTTCGGTCAGCACCGTAACACCCAGCTCCCTGGCTTTGGCCAGTTTGCTGCCCGCCTCCTCACCGGCTACGACATAATCCGTCTTTTTGGAAACGGAACCGACCGCATTCCCCCCCTCGTTCTCCACCAGAATACGCACTTCGTCGCGGGTAAATCGCGACAGTGCACCGGTAAAAACAAAACTTTTCCCGGTAAAACGTCCTCCCACCTTTTTCTGTTCGACAGCGGGTGACACGCCCGACTCCCGCATACGCCTGATAACGGCGATATTACCCTGGTTATCAAAAAAGGTTCGGATGCTCTGGGCAACCGTCGCGCCGATGTCACGGATGCTGACCAGCTCATCAAACGGAGCCGTCACCAGGTTTTCCAGGCTGCCAAACGCCTGGGCCAGCGACTTGGCAGTGCGCTCCCCCACGTGACGAATGCCAAGGGCAAATATGAAACGCCCCAGGTCTCTTTGCTTGCTATTTTCAATAGCAGCCAGCAGGTTTGCCGCCAGCTTGTCTCCCATTCGTTCAAATTTCATCAGGTCGTCCCGCGTCAAACTATAGAGATCGGCCACGCTCGAAACCAGCCCGAGCGACAGGAGCTGTTCGATAAACTTTTCCCCGAGCCCCTCTATATCCATGGCATTTCGCGATGCAAAATGCATGATCGACTCACGGAACTGGGGAGGACAGGCGAGTCCCATACAGCGCACCGCCACCTCGTCCGCTATGCGGACAACCGCCGAACCGCATTGCGGGCACTGTTCCGGAGGAAGGGACGGTTGCTCGGTTCCGCTCCTCTTTTCCGTCAGCACCCTGACCACGGCAGGGATAACGTCACCGGCACGCTCCACAACCACGGTATCACCGATACGGATGTCCTTGAGCACAATCTCGTCCCAATTATGCAGCGTCGCCCGGGAAACCGTGACGCCGGAAATTTCCACCGGTCTGAGCAACGCCACCGGAGTAATCACACCGGTTCTGCCGACAGAGTGGAGGATATCTTCAACGACGGTAACCGCCTGTCGCGGCGGAAATTTGCAGGCTACCGCCCAGCGTGGAGAACGACTCTTTGCGCCCAATTCACGCTGTATGGCAAATGAATCGACCTTTATGACGGTTCCGTCAATCTCGTAGGGAAGCAATTCGCGCTGCTGCTGCATCTCTTCATAGAATGTCACAGCTTCCTCGATACCAATTGCAGGACGCACCAACGGATTAACCGGCAACCCCCACCCGGCCAGTAATTCAAAAAAATCCTGCTGCGACCGGAAATCGGCCCCTTCGGCAACACCGGGAGCATAACAGTAGATCGAAAGCGGCCGCCGGGCGGTGATGCGCGGATCAAGCTGCCGAAGCGATCCGGCCGCCGCGTTACGAGGGTTGACAAACGGCTCAACGCCATCTTCCTCTTTTTCGCTGTTGATCTTGCGAAAGGCTTCCAGTGACAGAAAAACCTCACCGCGAACCTCAAGCAGTCGAGGAATCCGGTCGCCCGAAAGCCGCAAAGGAAGGGAGCGGATTGTACGGATGTTTTCCGTGACATCCTCTCCGGAAACCCCATCTCCACGGGTTGAGGCGACCGTCAGCGTGCCATCGACATAGACGAGTTCAACCGCCAGACCATCCATCTTCGGCTCACAAACATAGGAAACAGACTCTTCCTGCGACAAACCGAGGTTTTTTTTGATCCGCAGGTCAAACTCCCTGATTTCATCGACATTGGTGGCATTTTCCAGCGAGAGCATGGGAAGGCGATGGGTAACGGAAGAAAATTTATCGAGCGCAGCACCGCCAACCCTCCTGGTCGGCGAATCGGAACTGACGAGCCCCGGAGACTGCGCCTCCAGTCGCTGCAATTCGCGAAAAAGCGCATCATACTCGGCATCGGAGATCGCCGGCGCATCGAGGAGATAATAGAGCCGGTTGTGATGTTCCAACTGGCGACGAAGCTCATCAACCCGTATTCTGGCCGTATCTTCAGGGTTGGAAACATCAAGAAGTGATAACTGCATCGGGTTCCTCGCGGGATTGATTGACTTCACGGCAGGGTACAGTATTATACAGACAATTTCAATCCTGGCGAGGTGGCATGAATACATCACAACTCGACGACCTTTGTACCTGGTTTGACGCCTATGTCGAGCCGTTTTTGGCTACCGATGATGAAGGCGCAAAAAATATTCAGCTAAAAATCGAACATACCCGGAAGGTCTGCGACGCCATGTCGCTGTTATCCGCCGGGGAACAGCTTTCGGAGAATGAGTCGCGCATCGCCTCTGCCGTTGCCTTGCTGCACGACGTTGGACGATTCCCGCAGTACCGGCGCTGGCGTACGTTCCGTGACAGCGACTCGGATAACCACGCCCGTCTTGCCATTGATGTGATCCGGCGCGAAAATATTCTGGAACGCATCGACCCGGCAGAACAACTTCTGATCGAAGAGGCGGTCCGGTTTCACAATCAGCTGGCGATGCCGCCCCGGATTCAATCGCCAACCAGACAATATATCAACCTGATCCGGGATGCGGACAAGCTTGATATCTGGCGCATATTTGTCGAGCTGCTGACACAGCCGCCGGAAAAGCGGGCTTCTGCGGCGACCCTCGGGCTGCCGGATCTTCCCGGCACAGCCACCGACGAGTGCATTGCCACACTCTCTTCCGGCGCCATCGTTCACCTGGATACCATCCGCTGTTTCAATGATTTCAAGCTGCTGCAGATTTCGTGGATCTACGACCTCACCACGGCCACATCCCGGCGAATATTGCGGGAGCGCGGCTATATTCCACTACTGGCAACCTCTCTTCCCGAGCGTTCCGACATCAGCGCCGCCGTGTCGAAAGCGATGAGCGTTCTTTCAGCTTGACATATCCGCATCCGCTTTACACAATGGCCGCTTTAATTACGTGATCAAAGGAGCCTTTGATGTCCGAAAACCGTCTCATACCCGCCGATAAGTTGCGCTGGAACTGCGATCCGGACCTGCTCGGCTTTGAAACAACGACTGAACTGCCCGATTTCAACAATGCCATCGGCCAGAAGCGGGCTCTCCGTTCCATAGAATTTGGCCTGGGAGTCGATGGTTCCGGTTTCAATCTGTACATTTCCGGCGAAACCGGAACCGGTCGCACGTCAACTATCGCCAGCATTCTCCATAAACGCGCCAAAAGCGAGCCGCAGCCACATGACTGGGTGTACGTCAACAATTTCAAGGATTCCGACTCCGCTATTTCGCTTGACCTCCCTGCCGGTAAAGGGAGCGAACTTGCGGCTGACATGAAGGAATTGATCGAGGCGTTTCGCAAGGATATCCCCAAGGCGCTGGAGAGCAGCGAGTATGAAAACAGGAGAACCGAACTGCTTGAAAACTACCAGGCCGCCTCTAACGATCTCTTTCAGGGGTTGGAAAAAGCGTCTGAAAAACTCGGTTTTTCACTCCAGAGAACCGTCTCCGGCCTGGTGATTGTCCCCCAGAAAACCGGCAGGAACTATACTCAGGAAGAGTACGATGCGCTCAACGAAAAAAAACGTCAAAAACTCGAAAAACAGGGAAAGGAGCTGACAGAACAGCTAAATGACGTGCTGCGGCGGGTTCGCGAACAGGAAAAAACGACCAAGGAAGCTCTGGCTCAGGCGGATCGCGATCTCGGGATGTCCTGCCTGGGACACCGCCTCGATCCTCTGAGAGAGAAATACGGAGAACTTGAAAAAGTTCTTACCTACCTGGAGTCGGTCCAGGAAGACATTTTGAACAC
>CAIYZD010000422.1 GCA_903930585.1 uncultured Geobacteraceae bacterium
CATAACAACGTCCTGCCCGGCTTCGGGATTACCCTCGGTTTCACGATCTTCTACTTAAGTGTGATCGTACTGATCCCACTGTCGGCGCTGGTCTTTAAAACAATGGGACTCACCTGGGGAGAGTTTATCAGCACCGTTACCGCTCCCCGGGTAATGGCCTCCTACAAAGTGACATTCGGTGCGGCACTGATTGCGGCATTGATCAATGCGGTATTTGGCGTGCTGGTGGCATGGGTGCTGGTCCGGTACAAATTCCCCGGTCGCAAAATCGTTGATGCACTGGTGGATCTTCCCTTTGCGCTACCGACCGCCGTGGCAGGTATTACTCTGGCAACAATCTACTCATCCAACGGCTGGGTCGGACGTTATCTGGAACCGCTCGGTATCAAGGTTGCTTTTACGCCACTCGGCATTACGCTGGCAATGACCTTCATCGGACTCCCGTTTGTGGTGCGTACGGTTCAACCGGTGATAGAAGAGATAGAAGTGGAGCTTGAAGAGGCTGCCGTCTGCCTTGGTGCCAACCGCTGGCAGACCCTGACCAGGGTGATCTTTCCGCTGCTGTTCCCGTCAATTCTGACCGGGTTTGCCCTTTCATTTGCCCGGGGTGTGGGGGAATACGGTTCGATCATCTTTATTGCCGGCAACATGCCGATGGTTTCGGAGATCACTCCGTTACTGATTATCACCAAACTTGAGCAGTTTGACTATCGCGGCGCTACGGCGATAGCCTGTGTGATGCTGCTGATATCATTTTTAATGCTTCTGGTCGTAAACCTTCTGCAAAAATGGAGCAGAAGATACGCCGATTAAGCATAAATGATGCAAGTCCCCCTTTAGGCCCCAGAGGTCCTTTATCAAGGAGGGAGCTGAAATCATCGAGGTTAAAATGTCCGTACTGAACAAAACCGCCAACAACAATCGTCCCCAAACCGAACCTGCCGTAGTTCGCTGGCTGCTGATCGCCGTAGCGCTGATATTTCTGGCCCTCTTTCTGGCACTTCCTCTGGCAGCAGTCTTCGGTCAGGCATTCGAAAAGGGGCTTTCAGTGCACCTTGACGCTCTGCGGGAAGCTGATACCTTGTCATCCATCAAGTTGACACTTATCACCGCTGCCTTCTGCGTTCCGCTCAACCTCTTTTTCGGCGTGACTGCGGCATGGGCGATCGCCAAGTTTACCTTTCCGGGTAAAAACCTGCTCATCACTCTGATCGACCTGCCGTTCTCGGTCTCTCCGGTCATCTCAGGTCTGATCTATGTCCTGATCTTCGGCCTCCAGGGGTGGATAGGCCCATGGCTTCAGGATCACGACATCAAGATCGTTTTTGCCGTGCCGGGGATTATTCTTGCCACGATCTTTGTCACCTTTCCCTTTGTGGCCCGTGAACTGATTCCGCTGATGGAAGCCCAGGGGAGGGATGAGGAGGAAGCGGCACTCGTACTCGGTGCAACCGGTCTGCAGACATTCCTTCGAGTGACTCTTCCCAACGTTAAATGGGGTATCATCTACGGAGTTATCCTCTGTAATGCCCGTGCCATGGGGGAATTCGGCGCTGTTTCCGTCGTTTCCGGCCACATCCGCGGTATGACCAACACCGTACCGCTTCATGTGGAGATCCTTTACAATGAATACAGCTTCGCGGCCGCTTTTGCCGCGGCAACCCTGCTGGTGGGCTTCGGGTTC
>CAIYZD010000423.1 GCA_903930585.1 uncultured Geobacteraceae bacterium
ACATCTAAGAGAACTCCTTGTCGCTATTATTACCAGACAGTGCAGATCAACTCGCCGCCTACACCGGACTTACGAGCAGCATTATCAGTAATGATACCCTTTGATGTGGAAAGAATTGCTATCCCAAGTCCGCTCTTTACTAATGGAATATTCTCGGACTTGACATAAACTCTACCACCCGGTTTGCTGATGCGTTTGATCTCATTTATAACGCTATCTTTCTCATCAATGTACTTCAGGTAAACACGCAATACACCCTGAAGATTATCAGAAATAACCTTATAATTTTTGATAAAGCCTTCTTGCTTTAATACATTAGCAATACTGACTTTCATATTGGATGATGGAATGTCAACTTTCTGGTGCTTTACCATGTTTGCATTTCTGATTCTGGTAAGCATGTCAGCAATCGGGTCGGTCATGGACATTGTGAATGTGCTCCTGTCTCTTTATCTATATGTGGCTTAATAGTTACCAGCTCGATTTAATCACGCCGGGAATCTGGCCAGACGAGGCATACTTGCGCAGACAAATTCTGCACATTTTGAATTTTCTATAAAATGCTTTTGGACGACCGCAGACCGGACAGCGATTGTGCTGCTGAACCTTAAACTTTGGTGCACGCTGAGACTTAATTATCATTGATACTTTTGCCACGGAATCCTCCAGATATCTTAGTTCCTGAACGGCATGCCCAGGTACTTGAGAAGTGCTTTACCCTCTTCGTCTGTTTTAGCACTTGTTACAATCGTAATATTCATTCCCTTGATTTTATCAACTGCATCATAATTAATTTCAGGGAAAATTAGCTGGTCTTTAATACCAAGAGTATAATTACCTTTGCCATCAAAAGCTTTGCCAGATACGCCCTTGAAATCGCGAACCCTGGCAAGTGACACATTGATCAAACGATCAAGGAATTCATACATACGGTCACGTCGAAGAGTTACCATACAACCGATTGGCATACCTTCACGAAGTTTAAAAGTTGCTATTGATTTCTTAGCCTTGGTTATCACAGATTTTTGACCGGTGATCAGGCCCAGTTCGGTAGTTGCGGAATCAAGTATCTTCACATTCTGGATTGCTTCACCCAAACCCATGTTAACAACTATCTTCTTGATCTGCGGAACTTGCATGCAAGACTTGTAACTGAAATCATTACGAAGCTTGGGAGCGATTTCTGATGTATATATATCTTTTAAACGAGACATTAGATAGATTCCTCCAAAATAATTCTAAAGCGATGTGCCGCACTTTACACATACGCGTTGTTTTTCGCCGTTTTCTAAGACCTTCTTGCTTGTCCTGACAGGTTTTAAGCACTTTGAACAATATGGCATAACATTAGAGATATGAAGACGTGCTTCCTTCTCCTTAATTTCACCAGCTTCATTGCCACGTGCTTTGACATGGCGCTTTACCATGTTTAGACCCTCAACAATTACACCGTTTTTCTTTGGCAGTAACTGAAGTATTTTGCCAGTTTTGCTTTTTTCTTTACCGGCAATAACCATTACGATATCGCCTTTGCTAACATGAGGTTTCGTGACTTGCATCATCATTCTCCGATATTTTTATAGTACTTCCGGTGCAAGAGAAATAATTTTCATAAACTTTTTAGCACGCAATTCTCTGGCTACCGGACCGAAGATAC
>CAIYZD010000424.1 GCA_903930585.1 uncultured Geobacteraceae bacterium
ATACTATGTAGTCATCGCCCTCTTGCTGGGCTTTGCATGGAATCGAAACTTCCACCTTTTTTCCGTCTTTTTTGATTGTTTTGAGCATTTTGGTCTCTCTTCCCCGGTCAGGCCGCCGGGTGGCATGGTTGGTGGGTTAGGTTGAAAGTGAAATATGAGTGGGGGATGTTCATGCCACCGCCGGCGTGTAGGCCAGGGTGAAGTCCGGTATTGCCGGCGGAGGCAAGTTAATATCGGCTTAGTAGTCGAGACCGAGGGCAGCACAGACAGATGAGCTGAAGTTGACTTTGCCATTCAACGCTGAAGTCCTGATTTTGGCAATAACTCCTGTTTTGCGGAAGTTGTCACTCTCAGGTCTGTTGACCGGATAATTGTGCAATTGGTGCAACCGCGGCCGGCATTGTTTGAGTACCAGAAATGCAGGTTGGTGCCGTCGGGGAGGTTGACTGTTTTTGGTGAAAATTGGATGTTGTAGGCTGATTTCTGTGGCATAGCACGGCTCCTTTGTAAAGGGTTTGCCGTGCTATTCTCCGGCGAGGTTTGGGGGTGATTACTCTTTTATTTCGCTTTGCTTTTCACTCTCTTCATCTTACATACATTATATCACGGTTCCGCGCTACTTGTCAATAACCAAATGCATTTTGTTGAAAATAAAAGTGCCAAGCTGGAATATTCTGTGATGGGCGGCTCTGATTAGCTTTCTGCAAGCCGCCAATCGTTCTGAATGCCATGGCCTGGCACGCTGCGGCAGCGTGGTTATTCTTCGCTTGCATCTGGAGGAAAGTTGCTTGCCAGTTCATTTTCCACGTACTTGTTTACAGCCGCCCAGATATGCACAGGAGCAATGTTAGCTGAAATTGCTTTGTAGACCCGTTTGCTTAGCTTCTCGCAAAAAGAGAACGTTTCGTTGGCATCTAAATCATTTTCTTCCCCGAATGCCGTGATCATCGCTATCTCACACTCTTGTACACGAGACTCGTGTTCTGCCCGGCGAAGCGAGCTGCATGACAGGAGATCGGGGTTAATGGTAACCTGGACATGCGCTTTAAGATACTCTGCCGCTAATTCAACTTGTGCAGGAATATCAGCCGGGTCAAGGCTTGATTCTTTCTTTTTTTCACTTGCTTTGCAGAAAGCGGTATAGCCAGGATGTATCTCAAGGCCTTTGGTGCCAAGGCGTTTTACGAGCGTACTGCCATCGGTAAGCGCTATCGTTGCCGTCTGCCCCTTAATCTCGACGGTTGCCCCAAGCTCTTCGCGTTCGCTGCATTTTGCATGATTCCGCGACCCCGACCATTCCAGCCATTTTACCCGGCAGTCGGCGTGAACTGTGGTTTTGGAAGCTTTTGCCTTGAAGGATTTGAGCGCTTCGATAGCGCCCTGATCAGCCTCGAACTCTTTGTGGGAGATCTTACCGAAGGTAGCCAGAACTTTGTCCACGTTGTAAAAGTTGGTCTTGTTGAACTGGCAGCTGGTATGGTGCCACTCGGACGGGTAGCAATAACTCTTTACCAACGCAGCCGGGATCCCCGGGATCTTTGAAGCCGGAACAAGGCCGTCTTCGTAGGCTGCTACTGCATTATTTGACATTGAATATCCGCTGTATCCGGCCATGTCTGACTCCTTTTTGGGGGTTTGGGCCGTGCGGTTCTGCGGCGGGGGTGTTAGGTTGCTGTCTCGGATTCACTGCCAGGAACTGATTTAATCCATGATGAAAACACCGTACGCGGTCGGATTGCCATCAGTATCCTGGTAGTAATCGCCCACAAATATTGCCGTAACTGCGGCGCGCCTGCCATCCAGCGTCGTAGCCATGAAGTCCCGGCAAAAGCCGTCTTCATGCAAAACACGGTTCGTCGCCATGATATTTGCGATTAAATACCTCAAAAGTTCCGCCGAATTCTTCACCCTCTTCTTCAGTCGCGCATACAAGCGCAGGTGCAAGAGCATCTTTGCCGAAAATCAGTGCAGCAGCTTCAGGGGATATCAAGTCTTTGGGGTTGGTAAGTTCATCGAATGAATAACGCATGGCTTTCTCCTTTAAAGGTTTGAGCCGTGCGGTTCTGCGGCGGGGTTGATTGGTAGGTTGCTGTCTTACTCTTGCTGCCGGGAATGTCGACCCCGGCACCTGGTAATGTTGTTAAATCAGCTTCTGCTTCATTAGTGGTTGCAAGTTGAATGTTGTAGTGCGGAATATTGCCCCACCATTGTCCCAGAGCCCATTCAGGCTGTCGCCGGTTTTGTTGATTCTCGGGTGTGCCATAACCATCACACCATTGGCTGCATGCCTTGTCTTCGGATCGTATGAGTTCAAAGCACTGATGATCAGCAATTCACCGTACGTCAGTTCGTCGGTTGCCATATCTTCCCACTTAATTTCCCGATTAACGCCAAACGTGCCGTATGGGATCAATAGCCTCAAATTGCTCATCCCACCTTTCTCTGCGGTGGAGAATACGAATTTAAAGCCGTTTTGACCTTTTTCAAGAAAGGACCTACTCCAGACATTGCGGGTATGGTAAAAATAGTCTGTGCCGCCCTGCTGGATTAAAGAGTTCTCTGTTTCGACAAAAGCGTCGTAAGTAACCCTATTTCCTGAAGATGGCTCACTTTTCTCAAACTTGGTTTTGTCTTTTCTTTTAAGCTCAACGAAGATTTCACCTTCAGCTTCTGATTCACCTGTCGCGAGGGCATCAATCACTGCCGATTTAAAGGCAGCAGCGCTGTTGACATCGGATGAATTAAACGTTTTGGAATTATTGTCGATCGAGATTATGATTTCCATGCGAGGCTCCTGTTAAGGTTTGAGCCGTGCGGATCTGCGGCGAGGTTGGTGGAAGGTTATTCTTGCGGACGGTGTGTTTTCTTCTCTCTCTTCATTTTATAAAGATTATACCACAGTTCTTTGTTATCTGTCAATAATAGAATGCATCTTGATAAAAATAAAAGTGCCAAAAAGCCAAATAGAGTGAAGCACCACCCCCTCTACCTCCAAAGCCCACAACGAATTCACTTAAATGCCACTCTTTGGCACTTGTCCGGGAAGCCCC
>CAIYZD010000425.1 GCA_903930585.1 uncultured Geobacteraceae bacterium
CAAGGCGCGTTGGTGCAGACCGGAAAAATAGTTCAAGGTTGAAGTCACCGACTCTGGCAACCACATCTACAGTAATGCCGTTCATATCACCATAGCGCGAAGAGTCATGAGCGAGGACGACGGCTCTGCCTACTCTCTCGATGCCGGTGCGTTTAGCCAGGAAGTTCTGCAATGCATCCGCCGTCTCGTTAATCTGTTTACTCGGCGACCGCCCACCTTTATCTCTCATGGAGATGCCAGACTCGACCATGTTGCCGTAACGATCATATTTGTCGCGCCACCAAGTATCTCCGCTGCAATGAACCACTCCATTAACATTTTTCACCTCAACACAAAATACTCCCCTTGGTCCGACCAGTACCTGGTCAATCTCGCCCTTGTTATTCCTGTAGCCGGATATGTGAACCCAGTCATCGGCGAGCTGTGAGGCTATGTGGTCTTTTACCTTTTCTTCGCCTTGTTTTCCGCTGTTCCAGATGTGTTCATCTTGACCGGCCGACCGACGAACAGGAGCTGATGGTGCAAACGACAAGAACGAAAACCCGTAGCGGCCAACATGCCAAAGGGTGGAGAAGAATGCCTTTCTGTTCCAAGCATCGGCGACATCTGAGCGGATCCCCGCCCGGCGGTCAGTCCTTGCCTGTAATATGCCCTGATGAGCTACCAGAGCCCGGTCATATTCTGAGTACCGGACTTCGGCAGCAGCCGCAAGTTTAGTGTCAGCGTAGTTAGAAAGAGTGATTACTCGCAAGGTTAACAATCCTCTAAAACGTCTTCTTCCCAACCGCCATCGGTCCCGGTATTCACCGTAAACGCCCCGGCGTCTTTCCCTTGATTTTCTCTTTCCCCGAAAGGCTTTGCCTTTGAGTTCCCAGCTTGTTTGCCCTTTTTCCCACTCTTGGAGGTTTTGCCAGCATCGACCCCCAGATCCAGGACAACAACGTCATCGTCAGACGCAGCCTTTCCTCGATTAAAAAGAGTAGTCCCCGCCAGATGATTATCCATGTCCTCAGAATCGATCAGGATCGCCTCCGGAGTGTCATCAACTTCGATAAAATCTCGGTAAGCCGAAGCAGTACCATTCTTCGGTACCGGATTGATAATCGAGTTCGCCGGCAGGAAATAGTAATCGAATATTTCACCTTTTTTGCCCTGAAACTCCAGTAGGCCTTTTCGTGTCGTCATGCCGTTCCGGAGCAGGAGATTGGTTATTCCGGATTGAGTAACGTTGTGGCCGTCTTTTACAAGCAGCTCTGTTACTGACACTCCGGAAGTAGAACTTTGGAAAAACATCAAAGGTGCAAAGGCGATATAGACGACATCGTCTTCCTGGACATAGGCGTAGTGCTTGCCATAAGTTGCAGTCGCCAGTGCCCCTTTGCCGATCCTGGAGCGGATAGCCTTTTTGACGATTTCAAGCATCTGAGAATCGTGTTCAGTGTCAACGGCGTCGCGCTCAATGGCTTCCTCGGATAAGGCGCAGTCGTCATTATCCGCTTGTTTCAATGCACGGAGGTAAAGGTTTGGCTCTGTCAAACTAACTGGCTCATGATGCCGGACAATCGCATCGATAACCTGCGCGTAATCGATTGCCGAAAAGAACGAGCTGGAGTAGTAAGCATCAGGCATAAATTTCGCGAGCAGGGCAGGGGAAATCTTCGCGGATTCCTCCGGACCGAATCCGGGGCGCTTGCAAACAAGCGTTGGAATGTATTTGTTGCTGTCAAGCAAGAACGAATGCGTGAAGGGGTTGTACCGGTAACGTTGCGTGTCAGTCACATGCTCAGTCACTTTTCCAAGATCGTGCCCGAGCGCAGCCATAACAGCATGCAGCTGAACAGTCGGGTCGGCATTAGACAGATGATTCAGGATCTGTATAGCCGTTCCGAAGGAGTGCTCAATCAAGCCTATCCGTGGATCGGCATGGTGATGGGTTCGTGAAGCCGGGTAACCGTAGCATTTGTTGTAGATTTCGTCACAGAGGGGATTAATGACAGTCATCAAGGGGACGTTGTATTTAAGACGTTTCGACAGCTCAAGGCGGAGTTCTTTGATAACATCAGGGATCGTATACGTTAGCTGGCCGTTGGCAGCGGCTTTGCCGATATCAAGACTCTTTTTGCCGGACTTGCTTGCGTCCGATCCGGAGCCGGTTAAATTTTTAAGAAAGTTTCGTACCATGGTGGCATCCTTTGGGGCAAACCTGTCTTTCGGTGCAGCATGGTACTTTGTTGGGGCGAAAACTTAAAACCTTTTTCGGGGAAAGAAAAAATCTTATTCTCGGGCTTTCTGTTGAGATTTCTTCTCCCGAATCGTTATCTTCTCGTAGAACTCACCGAAATCAGCTACTGAGTTATCGGCTGCTGATTTCGAATTCAAGGTTTCATCTGGCTCATCTCCGCCATTGCCAAACTTAGATGATATCAAGTAACAAGCGACGCCAAGTATTAAAGCGCCGGCCAGACCTGGCAAATTACTGAGGGGCTTGTCGAAGTCTGCAAAGGCCATCAAGCCGAAGCATAACCCTACCATTCCAACTACTCCACGCTGAAGTTGATTCATAGTCAGTCCCCCTTACAATACTTCTTCGAGCTTAACAGCATTCCGGGCCTCATCAGAATAGATGAATTCAGGCTCTGTTTCTTCGATCTCAACCAGGGCAGGCATGCAGAATGTGGTCAACAAGTGAGTGTCAGTGTTGTCTTTATCATACATTTCCACCATGCAAACATATGGAGGCAACCGCATGATCAGGTCTTTCGGAACCGTATTCTCTTCTACATCCGTCCAACGTTCCGACATCGAGACAGGATTTTTCAAAAACTCCATGGCGCCACTGCCTGAGGAAGAAAACTGTGCTTCACCCCTCTGATACTTAAGCTTGCCGGTAACCACTGAAGCAGCTTCTGCGCCCTTTTCATCGCCAGTCCGGAACATACAGAAAAGATAACGAGAAGTCATTATTCTCGCCATTTTTTCTTCATCCCAGTGCGGTAAAGTCTGCATCCCAAGGAAGATAGAGATACCTTTTGATCGGCACAAAGTGAACAAACGTGATTCAAGTTTGACGTCGAGGTTAAAGGTTAAATACTCGTCAAGCATAAGGAAGACGTAGTTCTTCAAATCACCGTTTTTCACGTTTGTCCGGCCGAGCAGCGAAGCTGCGATCTTAGCAACCAACGCGTTGTTGTGCATTTCAAGAACATCAGCAAAATTGGTGTTGTTCAACAAGAACACCCGGCGGTACTTTGTCAGCAAGTCATCGACAAGAAAAAAGTTCCGGCTATCGTTATAGCCAATCATGTAGCTCTGAAAGAGCATTGAAATAACCGGCCAGGCAACGCCCAGAGCTGATTGCTGCATTTCGTCTCCGGAAACTTCGCCGGCAACGGTTTTGTAAGCTGATGCAATTGCATCAGAGTAATCTTCTCTCGAATAGCCAGAGGCGATAACAAGCGAAATAAGGCGGTTAAGAATCTTGACAGCATACACATCAAATTGCTTGTTCTGTGAATCTTTCCCACTGATCGACGTCAGCATATTTAACCAGATAATATCTGACGTGCCTCTATCCGCTTTTATTTCGCCTATAACATCCCAGACGGCAGCCCGCGAATCCGGATACCCGACAATGATGTCTCGTGATGCATCGTGAGCATGAGTGACATACTCGCCTTTAGGATCGTTCAATATCATGTTGTTGTCGTCGTAGTGGTCAATAAAAATATTAAATAAATTTGTCTTACCACTCCCCATCGGTCCTACAATGGCGTTGACGGCAGCAAGGCGCGGCTCAGCAACATACAGACGCTGTTTAGTAAAGACTTCGTCTGGATGGTACAGAACCGGGTCTTTTACATATGCTTCGCCGTTCGAGCAAGAGCCCATAAGGACGCCCGTTAAAAACGCAGCGGCTTCCTCTTTGGAACTAACTTTGCGGCCATTGATTATGTTGACAACCGGGCGGTCGTCGTTTTGTGATTGCGTAGTTGCCATAGACTATCTCATCTTTGGGCCCGTACTGGGGCCAGCTGCGTTTCCGCTCGGCTTGTAATTAGCTGCTATGTGTGCCTTGATTGATTCGGCTGTTTTTGGTGTCCGAAGATTCCTGTTTTCGACGGCTCCTTCAAACGCAGACCCGAAAGCGGTAGTTCTTGAAGAAGGGGCAAAATCAGGTCCGCGGCCATCCATGGTAGCTGAGTGTGTTTCCGCCCTGACGTGGGAATCAATATTGTCCCTCGTGTTTTTGTCGTGAACCACGCCACCTGACATTTTGCCAACGATATTGCGAGTGCCGTTCTGCACTTCGTGAGCTTCTCTTGCCAAAATAGCGTTTTCTTGCTTAATCCCAAGCTCGGCATTACGTGTGCCTCCCCTGAATTCTCCAGTTACTGGATTAATTCTGCCGAATTCATGCATATGGGCCTGAGACTTCATTGCCCGCTGTTCTCTCAGCCCTGCAAGGTTCTCTCTCGCTGTTTCGAGCTGTATTTTGACCATTTCTTTTTGGTCTCTTACTACCCCGCTCTGTTTTAAAAAATTATGCCCGCCTGCAGCAGCCCCCGCAAGGCCCACAACGCCTGCTACTACCGCAAGCGCAGGGGCCGCAGCTGCGGCAGTAACAGCAGTGACAGCCGCAGCTACAAAGACCGCAAGCCCACCAGCAGCATGTGAGGTAGGTCCAGAAGGCTGAGAATGATTACTGCTTCCTCCGCCGGATCCAAATAACGCTTGATCGAAAGGATGTACGCTCATGTTATATTACCTCCTGTGCAGCAACCTTGAGAGTTAGCGCGTCTATCTGATCGGATTGCATAGATACGATGTCGCTAAGTTCCATAACTGATTCCCGGAGAACGTCAACCATCGCCCCCATCGCAATAAAAGCTTCAGCAACACCGACAATGCTTTCTGCCGTTATGCCGCATTCCTTAAGCTTTTCTTCTTGTTCATCTGAAAATACAAGTTCCATGGTTTCTCCTTTTTCCAGCTTTAATTGACTATAAATTTCCAAATAACTACAAACTCTTTCTGGTGATAAAATATCAAATTAGCGGCCCATCCCGCTGCGATACTGTACATTAAATGGCCTAATATGTTCGCAGGGTCAAGCAGGGGATATTCCCTATAGCGGTCAAAAGTGGCATACGACGAGTGCTCTGACGCATGCATATTATTCGAATTGATCCAGGTCGCGAAATCTCTCGCTTTAGTATTAGCGGTATTGCTGGTCGGGTCATCCCAGGCGTACTCGTAATCCGCCTCTTCCGCAGCGGCCCTTCTTGCTCGTGCTCTGGCTTCGGCCTGAGCTTCTAACTCTGCACGAGCATTCGCACGATATCTACGTTCTTCCTCATACTTTTCTTCTCGCTCCTGTTCGGCGGTTCTATTTCGCTCTTCTTTCGCTTTTTCTGACTTGTATTTAGAGGGATCAAGCACCATTTCAAGCGCCCAATTTAGGGATTTCATCATCTCCTGGGCGTTTGGCGCACGATTCCTGTCCGGGTGCCAGAATTTTGCCAAAGTGTGATGAGCGGCTCTTATTTCATCCTTTGTGGCGTTTTCCGGGACTCCTAAAATCTCCCAAGGGGTATTCGTGTGAGTGTTAGCATTCATGGCCTGCCTGGATCTTTCTTCTCTACCTTATAATACAGTATAGCATACATCTGTGGTATATGTCAAGTTCTTATTTACAGGCTCTGCATTTTACTGGAGCTGTTGGATTTTAAAACCATATTATAAAAATAGTTCATTTGTTTAGCTTGACATATTGATTAATTTAGATATGCTTTCTCTAATTTAGTGAACCGGACACGGGATACGATACAATCTTAAATAAAGGATCAAGTCATGAAAAAGTGCCTTACAAAAAAACTATTGTTCAATGAAGTTTCAGGATGTCTGCTTGAAAAACCAGAATGCAGCTATGCAAATAAATTCGGGTTCAGCTTTGTATGCAGTCATCCCGACCATGCAAAATATCACGCCCATGTCACCGGTGAATTAACGGAAAGCGAGGCGTTCGAACTTTATGCTACGCTAAAATTAAAGAGACGCGACGAGTTCCTATCAAGCCTAAGCGAAACCGGCAAAAAATATTTCTGTAGCGAAACTGATTTTTTCGGTAGTCCTCTGGCCGGTGGCTGAGGTTTAATAATACAAAGAAGTTGATGCCTGCAAAAGAGCCCCAGGGCTCTGCGCCTATCTTGCCAACTATCCCCCATCGCCTTCACAACGGAACGGCGGTCGGCTTCGCCGGAATACCAACCATCTCCGTCCCCCCAAAGAAGAGAACAGCGGTTCTGCGCCCTTACTTATAAGATCAGTCCGCTGTCCGGTTTCTGTCCCTATTGCAGAAGAACAATTTAAACCGTCCGCAAATGTTCTAAGTTAACACGAGGGTCATTCTGGCTTCCCTGACAGCGGTTCGCTTACCCCATATAGCCAGTAAAGAGTTTCGAACGGCTCTTTGTTATGTTCGTATATTCGTTTTGACTTATATTTCCATCCACCGGGAAGTTTTAAATCTTCATCCTTCCAAGCCTTTTTATTGCCGTCATATTCGTTACTCCACCACTGTTCAACATGAGAATACCAAGTTTCGACAAAAACGACGCCATGGGTTCTAACCGGTTTGTTTTTATGACGACTGTGGATCTGGTCAATAAGATTTGTATTCATCCGTTCAATATCTGATTTGATCATCTTTATATGAGACGGAGCATAAATGTTCTTGCATTCAAGTAAGAGATCAAAATCGGCGGTATGGAGATAAGCATCAAGATGGTTGTTGCTATGAGTGCTGGGAGGCGTAGAAAAAGGCACTTCCATGAAAACCAGTCCGCCAGGATGAAGATCTAAAAAAGCTGTTGCGAACTGAAATGACAGATTCCGCTCTGTTGTGTGATTTTGACCTTCCCAGGGCGCATATATATTTACCCACTCGACGAAGCGTTTTTGAGCGTTACAGATAATGTCCTCGACTATTGTGATCATTTCGGTTTCTCCAGAATTTTAGAGCACCGGCCGGATAGTAATCCTTATCTCACTTCTTACTTCACTCATTTTTCATCCAGCCCAACCGGTGGCCTACCCCAGATACAAAACAACCGCCACAGGAGAGGGCGGTTTGGTTACGACTTCACTTTATTTGGCTTTGATGTTTGCGGCCGGTTGGATAACTTTCAATG
>CAIYZD010000426.1 GCA_903930585.1 uncultured Geobacteraceae bacterium
ACTTCTCCGCCAACCGGCTCATGATACAAACTTTTCCAATAGTCATGGTGTATCAGTTGAGGATTTTCCAAAAGGTCTTTACCGTTACTGACCGGACTGACTGCAACCCTATGCGTTTGTCCGGCATCATAGAGATATTGTTTGGTATGCTTCATCGTAAAACGCTCAAATATATGGCAGAACATACCATATGCTTCCTTCGACTCCCGATATGCCACATCTATCCAGTGATCATTATCAAAAAGCTCCCACTCTTCAACCCCCTCATCCTTCATCCATTGAACGAAAGGCTCCCACATCCCTTTGTTTCTGCCCATAATAGCCACAATCGCAATAAACCCGTCCTTGCATGGGTGAATTGTCGCTGAACCGGCTTCCTTGCCTCTTCCTCTTCTCAATACACCCTCAAGGTCCCAGCATTGAGCGGCTGTCTCAAGGGCCATACCGACAGACTCCATACATGACACATCTACAAATTGGCCAATCCCGGTTCGTTGCGCGAACAGCGCAGCGATCGAACTCCCAACCGCAGCATAAACCTCAGCCATTCGGTACGCCTGGTTATCACAGGCCCGGACCGGCTTTTCGTTCTCAATCCCTGCCAGATACAGGAAACCTCCAAGCGCCGAACAGGTCAGATCGGATCCGGGGTACTTGCTGTATGGCCCAAAGCTACCAAACGGCGTAATAGAGGTCTGCACCAATCGGGGATTTACGGCACTCAGGTCGTCAAACGAAAGGCCTAATCCGTCCAGATAGCCGGGGGTGAAACTCTCGAACAAGATATCCGCCCCCTTGCACAGTTCTATAAAAACGTCTCTTCCCTTTTCCATAGTAAGATTCAGCGCCAACCCCCGTTTACCCGCATTGTAATAAATGAATTGCAGGCTCCTTTCTTTTCCGGGCTGGTTCTTGTAAAATGGCCCGATTGATCGCAAGGGATCACCCGTTATGGGCTCAATATGAATAACGTCTGCACCCAGGCCTGCATATAATTTTGCCGCATATGGCCCAAGCTCTCCCGTGAAATCTAATATTCGTAAATTTGATAAAGACCCCGCCTCATTCACGATGTTTTCTCCCTGTAGCAAAATAGTTATTTATTGTTTCAGCACACACGTAGACGACCTTTTCAGTTCTATAAGCACGCGATGTGCCAAACACTGTTTGCAATATTCACATTTCACTATTTACGGCGGCACCACATGACAGCAACAATCAAAAAAACTTCTTGTATACAGTATGTTATGTCTATATTTGTGCATGACTATTTTTTAGCATATTTTTTTGTTATTTCAGGCCATCCATAACAGAGTATGCAATCGGAGTGATCGAAAGCGGGGTACATGTAACTACTGAAGTTTCATTATTTTTTAAATTGGATCTTTATGGCCCCAATCTTTTATCAAATAATGAAATTCCCGATAAACGTGGAGTTATAGGGGCGACGTCGTCGGCTCACCCTTTTGCCATAGGCAGTAATGGTGTTCTTGTGGGGGCGACCCACCGGGTTCGCCACCACAAGAACGGCATTTTAAACAGTTTCGTGAATTGGTTATCTGATTGGTGCAGGTGAATCGGCGATGGTAAGGCAGTGCAGTTCCTGCTAACAAAGAAAGTGAGCTAAATAGTACGTTACATAAAGTTGTAAAAAGTGAAGTCGAACTGGGAAATTGACGTCATGAGAGGAGCGAGACGGCAGCGTTAGGGGAATACGTCCCGTGACTGCCGTCTCGCATGTCTGAACAGTTGTTTTCAGTTACTTTAATACGTTGTTTCAAGTTTAGCCGCTACTGCTCCTTTGGTGCCTCGTTAGCGCTTCCTGCCTCAGGAGCTGGAGCTGCTGCCTCAGGAGCGGGAGTTGCTGTCTCTGCAGTCGCTG
>CAIYZD010000427.1 GCA_903930585.1 uncultured Geobacteraceae bacterium
ATACAAGGAATCTGGAATTCGCTATTGATAAAAACCTGTTCAAAAACTTGAAAAGCTTGGAGCGTGTTGGTTTGAATGGCTAATAACAGGTTTTGTCCTCAATTGTTTTGGGGAAAACGAACAGCCTCACGAGAAAGTTGTCGTGACGAGGAAGAAATAGATGACAGGGTCTCCCGTCACTGCGGCATTTTTCCAAAAGACGACAGCTTGACGATATAATCATAGTGGCAGAAGAGGCTATCACGGACACTTCAGATTGCTCCCCAAAAGTTCCTATGATCCATTGACGCCGGTTCATTTCCGGTGGTATAGAGTGTGAAAAAATAAATTCCTACCGCTCAGACGGAGTGCCATGCTCAGTTCACGAGATTTTGACAAGAAAAACTGCTCGGTGCCGCAGGACGGCGGCGGTACGTACTTACACGATGCCATGTTCTGGAGTTGGTATGAACCGAGAAATTTCGGCGATTGGATCGGTCCATATCTCTACGAGGCTATCTCTGACCGCATCTCCAGGTACTGCTCCGTAACCGCGATGCAAAATCAGCCGTGCCTTCTTACAGTGGGCAGCATCCTTCGCCATGTCAGCTACGCGGACCGGGCGGTCGTCTGGGGAAGCGGAATAATCTCGAGAAACGACGTGTTCAGCGCCCCCCGCGAGATCCGCGCTGTGAGAGGCCCAGAGACTCGCAGAAGATGTCTGGAGCTTGGCTTTGCCTGTCCGGAAGTCTATGGCGATCCGGCAATTCTCCTGCCGGAATACTATAAGAGCGATCCGGGCGGGCGGCGGAAGGGGCTTGCCATCGCTCCGCATTTTGTTGATTTTGAACGTGTTTCTCGGGCAGTGCCGCCAGACGTCAGGGTTATAGACGTTACGATGTCCGTCGAGGCCGTGATCGATGCACTCGCAGGCTCCGAGGTGGTTCTCTCTTCGTCACTGCACGGGTTGATCGTTGCCCATGCGTATGGTACGCCGGCGGTCTGGATCAGGTCTGGAACGCCGATTGCGGGAGACAATGTCAAATTCATCGACTACTTTATGTCTCTCGGCGTTGACACAGAACCCTTGGATGTGGCAGTGCATGACATCGGCAGCCTATGGGCGGCAGCAGCCCGTGCCAGTTGCCCAGACGTGAACCCTCTGCGACAACGCTTGCAGGAGGTCAGACCTTTTTGAGTGAGTATAACGTGGGACGCAACGGTTCGGCGCGATGTTTGCTGATCTGTAAGGAGGGAAGTTTGAATATGCGGACCTTGGGATCTGATTGCGAGTCCATCTTTGGTTTCATGGCGAGCTTTCCTCCTCGTCGCGACACGCTGGAGGTCTCAGTTGCATCGATTCTGCCCCAGGTCGATCGCCTTTTCATTTACCTCAACGGCTACGACCATGTCCCTGGATTTCTGGAGCACGAAAAGATCGTAGCGGTTCCCGCCCACGACTTGGAGGACTTGCGGGACGTGGGGAAGCTTTATTGTATGCCGGAAGCGCCCCAGGGCTTTTATCTCACCCTCGATGACGACATCTTCTATCCGGCGAACTACAGCGAGAACTTGGTCGCAGCTGCTGAGCGATACGGCCGCAGGGCCATTGTTGGCGTGCATGGCGTGATCCTGGATCAATCTGATCGCCGATATTTCACCAGAGGGCGCATGGTCCATTGTTTTTGGAAGGAACTTGAATCGGATGTCCCCGTGAACGTGGTTGGAACAGGAACGATGTGTTTTCATTCCTCGACTATTTCGCTCAAAGCAAATGGAATGCCGAAAGGTATGCTCGATATTGGCGTGGCGCTGGCTGCCAGGCAGGCCATGGTGCCGATGGTCGTCGTTGCCCGGGAAGAGAGCTGGCTCCAACCGCTCAAGGTAACCGGAGGCACGCTGTATGGCGAGTTCTGCAACAACGACGAGGAGCATGCGAGGCTTCTCGAATCCCAACCTGATTGGTCGATTCTGTCGCCTTGAAACGTATTTGACTTAGCTTGTGGTGAAAAATGGCGAATCGAGAGTTGACTGTTCAGGTGTGGTCTATCCTCTCTGGGCGAGTGAGGATTGGACCCAACTCGATCCGCAAAACGGGTCCGTTAGACTGATCAATGTATGTAGAAAACGGATCTTCTTCAACAACAGGTCTGATGCTCTGTTGGAATTGATTCAAACCGCTTTCGGTCCGGCCAAAGCCTTCGGTTGCGGGTTGTTGTCGTTGGCGCGGGGGTGAATCAAAATCGGGCGACCACATGGGGCCGTCCCTACGGTGACATAATGACATTTAATCCTGACATCCATCATCGTCATTCCATCCGTCTGCGGGAATATGATTATTCCACGGTCGGTGCGTATTATGTGACAGTGTGCGTCCATGGGCGGGAATGCCTGTTTGGCGATATTGCCGGTGACGTAATGCAGGTGAATGACGCCGGGCGGATGGTTACGGAATGGTGGTTTAAATTGCCGGAACGGTTGCCGCGGGTTTCGTTGGATGAAAGTGTGGTTATGCCCAATCATTTTCACGGGATTATTGTGATCAATGACGGTAAAACCAACACCGGGCAACAACATTGTGGTGCCCCCACGTTGGGGGATGTAATGGGATGGTTTAAAACGATGACCACCAATGCCTATATCCATGGGGGCAAGGAATTGGGGTGGCCACCGTTTCTTGGCCGTTTATGGCAGCGCAATTATTACGAACGGGTTATCCGCAATGAAAAGGAAATAGTTGCATCCGGGAATATATCCGATTCAATCCATCAAAATGGACGAAGGACGATGAATACCAACCGTAGGGGCGGCCCCATGTGGCCGCCCGCCGAAAATGTTGCGCAATGGTGTCATATGAATTTACCATCAAACGTCAAAACCAGGGCAACCACGTGGGGATTGCCCCTACGGCAAAACCAACACCTTGCCACATGGGGTTGCCTACAACCAGATTGATAGCGGGTTGGGTAAGGCTGTAGCGTTTGATGACAGGTGGAAGCCGGCATTGTCTTACGGGAATTGGGGGTGTGAGTTTATCCTGAAACGGTTGAAATGATATTGACTCTTTTACGTGTAAACAGTATTGTCCAAACTCAGGTACAATATATAATTCAGGGGGAATTTATGGCGGATAAAATACAATCATTTGAGACTCTTACGCTTCATGCCGGGCAGACGCCGGACCCGACGACCCTCTCGCGTGCGGTTCCGCTCTATCAAACCACCTCCTATGTCTTCAAAAATTCCGAACATGCTGCCAATCTTTTTGGCCTCAAGGAATTCGGCAATATTTATACCAGGCTGATGAACCCGACGACTGACGTTCTTGAACAGCGTCTTGCAGCCCTGGATGGCGGTGTTGCAGCACTTGCCGTTGCCTCGGGACAGGCGGCCATAACATATGCGGTGCTGAATATCGCCAAGGCGGGGGACAACATCGTATCCACCAATTACCTCTATGGTGGGACCTATAACCTGTTCCATTACACGCTTCCCCGGCTTGGCATTACGGTGAAGTTTGTTGATACATCCGATCCCGAAAATATCCGGCAGGCGATTGATGGCAATACCCGGATGGTGTACAGTGAATCCGTCGGCAATCCGAAGAATAATGTTGATGATTTCGAAGCAATTGCGGCAGTTGCCCATGCGGCCGGTCTTCCCTATGTGGTTGACAATACGGTTACCACCCCTTATCTGTTCAAGCCACTTGAGCATGGCGCCGATATTGTCGTTTATTCGCTGACCAAATTCATTGGCGGGCATGGCACCAGCATTGGCGGGGCGGTTGTCGATGGCGGAAAATTTCCCTGGAATAACGGAAAATTCCCTGAATTTACCGAGCCCGATCCCTCCTATCATGGTCTGAAATACTGGGATGCTCTTGGGAATATCTCGTATATTATCAAGATGCGGGTATCCCTGCTGCGTGACATGGGCGCCTGTATTTCGCCGTTTAACTCCCACCAGATTATCCTGGGGCTTGAGACCCTGCATGTCCGGATGGCGCGTCACGTTGAAAATGCCCGCGCCGTTGCCCGTTGGCTGGAGCGGCACCCCTCCGTTGTCTGGGTGAATTATCCGGGGCTGGCCAGCCACAAGGATCACGACCGGGCGCTCAAGTATCTTCCGAAAGGGGAGGGGGCTATCATCGGCTTTGGCATTAAGGGGGGCATTGAAGCGGGCAAGAAGTTCATCGATAATGTCAAACTGCTGTCGCATCTGGCCAATATCGGCGATGCCAAATCTCTGGTGATTCATCCCGCTTCAACGACCCACCAGCAGTTGACTCCCGAAGAGCAGGTTGCCTCCGGCGTCACGGCTGATTTCATCCGGCTTTCGGTCGGGATCGAATGTGTTGATGACATTATTGCGGATATCGAACAGGCGCTGGAAATATCTCAGAAACTTGATCAGAGGAGCCGCCCATAATGTATATGCTGACAATTCGAACCAGTTTTGCTGCTGCGCATAACCTGGTAAATTATCAGGGGGATTGCGAAAATTTGCATGGCCATAACTGGAAAGTCGAGGTGACGGTCACGGCACGGGAACTGGATAAAGCCGGTCTCGGTATAGATTTCAAGGTGCTGAAGCGTGAGGCAAGCGTAATCATTAATGAGCTTGACCACAAATACCTTAACGAGAATCCGGTATTCCGCGATATTTCCCCTTCATCGGAACATATTTCAAAATATCTTTACCAGCGCATTTCCGAGAGCCTCAATAACGACAACATCAAGGTTGACTCAATCACCGTCTGGGAGTCTGACAACGCTTCCGCGCGCTATTATGAGTGATTCGCTTTTTATCAGCGAGCTGTTTTCGTCCATTCAGGGCGAAGGTATGCTGGCCGGGCGCAGACAGATTTTTGTACGTTTGATGGAATGCAATCTCGACTGTCGCTATTGCGATACCGAATTCAAGAAGTCGGAGAACGGCCAGCTGGAATCAAAACCCGGCTCGGGGATGTTGATTCATTTCCCTCAGCCAACGTCGTTGCATACCGTTTCAGCTATTATTGAAGACTGGCAGACGCAGCTGCCGGGGGCGCATCATTCCGTCAGTTTTACGGGCGGTGAGCCACTTCTGCATGCGGACGCTCTTGCCGGGTGGTTTCCTGAAATCAGGAAATCGCTTCCTATCCATCTTGAAACAAACGGCACTCTGCATACCGCCATCAGGTACGTAAAAGATCAGGTGGATTTTATCAGTATGGATATGAAGCTTCCTTCAACCGCCGGTTCTGCCGGACAGTCGTGGGAACTGCATGCACGGTTTCTTCAGGAAGCGTATGGTGGTAATCTTTCCGTAAAAGTGGTGGTCGGTGAGTCGACTCCCGCGAGCGAGATCCGGCAGGTATGCGATCTGATAGCTGCCGTTGATGACTCTGTCCCGCTCTTTCTGCAACCCTTGACGATGCCGGGCGGGAGCATCGGCATCACTGCCGCACATTTACTTCATCTCCAGGAAATAGCATCATCCCGCCTGTCTGATGTGCGGGTAATTCCGCAAATGCATAAATTATTGGGTGCGCTTTGATTCTCGATACGATTACTCTTGATTCGGATCTCTGCATTACGTTGCTTGATCAGACACGGCACTATTTTGGTGGCTACTTCCATGTTAAAGTGCTGGCATTTTGTGATGTTCTTCTTAAACAGAGCTATTTCGAAAATGAACGCGAATTTAGCGATGCCGTGGGAAAAATGGGGCCAACGGTCAGATTCGAGCGGGTTCTTGAAAAGATGGCTGTTCCTGAACCGGAAATCGAATCAGTACGTAACCGGTTGACGCACGCCTTTCATGAAACAGCCATATCCTATCTGGCTACCCCTGATTTTGCTCCCCGCTTTGTTCGAAGCGAGTATCGGAAGTGTGAAAAAAAAACGACGTATATTCGAAGTGCAAGAGCCTGACGTGACACTGCCCGTTGCGACTATTGATAAACTTGCTTTTGGTGGCAATGGTGTTTGCCGGATTGACGGAAAGGTCTGTTTTGTCCCCTTCAGTTGTCCCGGTGATGAAGTTTCTCTCCGGATAACTGCCCGGAAAAAATCGTATTGTACTGCTTCAATAGCTGAAATTCTGAATCCTTCTCCTCTTCGAGTCGTTCCGGCCTGTGCGCTGTTTGGCGCATGTGGTGGATGCAGTTGGCAACATATCGGTTATCCTGTTCAGCTTGAGCAGAAGCGGAATATCCTGGTGGAAACTCTCTGGAGGGGGGCACGTGTTCCGGCCGACCTGGTTGGCGATGTCGTACCTGCCGCGTCCCGGTACGGGTACCGAAGCCGTCTCCAGTTCAAGGTTTCTGCTCGTGACGGAACTCTTCGTATCGGTTTTTTCCGCCAAGGGTCACATCACGTCGAAGATGCCGCGGATGGTTGCCCGATAGCCGCGCCGGTGATCAATCAGGTGTTGAGATGTTGCCGGGAACTGCTTCGGTCATATCCCGATGTTGCGGCGATCACCCAGATCAGTGTTGATGCCGGCGAGAGCGGTGTTATTGTCATTATTCATCAAAACGGCGCCGTTAATGGCAGGAACAGGGAGTACTTTATTGCCCGTGCCGCTGATTTCGGGCCATGTACGGGACTTTTTCTCAAAACCGGTTCTCACTCTCATGTTGAAAAGGTGTGGGGGAGTCCGGAAATATCCTATCGCATGAAATCTGCGGATCCCTGCCAGGGTGATGTTGAACTTACGTATCCGCCCGGCGGGTTTGCGCAGGTCCATCAACTTCAAAACAGCGCCATGCTTGCCGTCATCAGGCGGCTTGGGGCTTTTACCCCTGTCGAACAGCTCCTGGATCTGTACTGTGGCAACGGTAACTTTTCGCTCCCCCTGGCCGCCGAAGTTGCTTCGGTACTGGGCATTGAGGGGAGTGCCGATTCGATTCGGGCCGCAGAGCATAACCGGCAACGTAACAATGTTGCAAATGCCCGGTTTTTCTGTGATGATGTCGCGTCAGGTGTCCTTCGTCTGGTTGACCAGGGACAAAACTTCGACACTGTATTGCTTGATCCGCCACGCGCCGGCGCCGGCAATGCCGTTTCGGGCATTGTCCGTTTACGCCCGAACAGGATTATCTATGTTTCGTGCGATCCGAGCACCCTCGCACGGGATTGCGGATTGCTGGCCGGTTACGGGTACGGTGTTGTCTCGTCGGTTCCGATTGATATGTTTCCGCAGACGTTTCATATTGAAAGCGTTACATTACTCAGTAAATAATGAGAAAGGATTTTTGCTGTGAATTTTATTCGCCGGTTGTTTTCAAAGTCACCTTCCGATCTGTTAACGAAGGGAGACAGGTATATGGAGTCTGACAGCTTTTTCGAGGCCAGAACCTGCTATGAGGATGGTATGCATCTCTGTTCGGAAAAAGACGTGGACGAAGATATGAAAAGCGTTTTTTCCGGGCGTATCGATACTGCCAATCTGAAGCTGGCAGAGCGGAATATCCATGAGGCTGAGTTCTCATATTCGCGTGGGGATGTCACCAAGGCAATCGAACATCTTGAACTTGTAAAAACACTGTCCCATGATCCTGATGTGCGGGAAAAGGCGGACAGGCTGCTATCTGTCTATTCAGTGCCGGATGATGATCATGATGAACCGGTTGCTGTTTCATCCTGTGCATCGTGTGCCGGTTCATCGGGTGGCGGATGTGGCGATAGTGCGCCTTCTGACGATTCCCTGCCGTTACTTGAATATTATGAGCTACTTATACAGCAGTTGCCGGTCGATCAGTATCAACGTTATGCCGAGTTGGGAGAGGATTTTGCAAGCGCGTATCTTGCCGCCAGTCGTGACCACCATCTGGAAGCGTTATCCGGTTATGAAAAATGTTCCGCTCTGTTGCCAGGTGATATCTTCTGGTATGAAACGGGGAAAGTGCTGCATCGTCTTGGCAGGGATAGTGAATCGGAGCAGCATTTGCGCCGGGCGGTTCAGCTGAATGGCACTAATTCGCTTGCATGGTTTAATCTGGCACTTGTATTACGGGAGAACAACCAGTTTCAGGATGCCATGAGCACCATTGAATCAATGATTTCCATGCAAATATTGCCCGAACAGGCGCTGATGCTGCGTGCCGACATTTTCGAGGTGACCGGAAATCACGAAGCAGCGATTAATCAGTATGTCGACTTGCTGCAGACCCCATATGCACATGCTGCTGCCGAAAAACTTGTTGTGATTCTGGCGGAAAATGGTCGTCATAGTGATGCGGCCGTCATTTATACAAAGTACTTGAAAAAATCGTGTCATTAAGTAACGTTTTCAGTTTATAAGGGTCAGGTTGTCAGTCGTTTAATTTTCAGCCGATACGGCTAGGATTATGGGGGGTCTATGAATAAATCAGAACTTGTTGAGCAGTTGGCTGTGAATAAGGATTTACCGATCAAGCGGGCAGAAGAACTTGTTAATCTGATTTTTTCTTCCATGGGTGAAGCAATGGTGCAGGGTGAACGTATTGAAATCCGTGGACTTGGCAGTTTTGTTATCAAGGAATACGGTACATATACCGGCAGGAATCCGAAAACAGGTGAGCCGATCAAAGTCAGTCCCAAAAAATTACCGTTTTTCAAAGTGGGTAAGGAACTGAAAGAAATGGTACTTGGGTAATCACTCTGATGTAATTTTGCCGCTCGACAGTAACGCGATTGCTGCTCTTTCGTAAAGGGATTTCTGCGCCCTCTTCCTAACAGTACTTTTCCCTTCAAAGTTATTTGAACACGCATTGTAACGTCAAGTCGCGCGCCTCCCTTCCGGCTACGGATGTAAGTGTGTGTGGGCTGTTACGAACAAGGAAATGCTGATGAATGATTATTGTGCCGCCATCGATTTCGGGACCAATACTGCCCGTTTACTCATAGCCGTGAGATCGTCTGCCGGAATCACCCCCGTCCATGTGGAGCGTAAGGTCGTTCGTCTCGGCGGTGGTTTTACCGATGAACACGGTTTGTCTGTTGAAGCATGGGAACGCGGATTGGCCTGTCTGCATAGATTCTCGACGGTTATATCGTCGTATGGGGTACGGCAGGTCAGAGCATCCGCAACAAGTGCGGTGCGCGATGCCGTTAATGGCGGGGCGTTTGTTGATACCGTGTTCTTGGAAACCGGTATAAAACTCGCTGTTATCGATGGTGATACGGAAGCGGGCTTGACGCTTAAAGGTGTGTTGTCCGGTCTGGATACTGCAGACGGTTCGCTTGTGGTACTTGATGTGGGAGGGGGAAGTACGGAGGTTACCCTGTCATCTCACGGCGCTCCGGATTTTGTCAAAAGTATGCCGATTGGAGTCGTACGCCTTACGGAAGGCTTTCGTACTGTTGTTGATATGACGGATCGTGTCCGCTCCGTTATCGATATGCTGGAGAAAGATCTGGTGACAGCCGGAATTGCCATATCCGGAAATTCCGAGTTGGTTGGGACTGCCGGCACTGCGACAACAATCGCGGCGATAAAGCTCGAGATGGATGATTACGACTATCGGAAAGTTACCAATTTTACGGTGAGCAGGGAAGAAATCTCCGAAATATTTCTCCGTTTGTCCCGTTTGTCTCCAGAGGAGCGACTGTCCGTCAAGGGACTTGAAAAAGGTCGGGAAGATTTAATAATTGCCGGAATGATAATTATTCTGTCAGTCATGGACAGGTTCGGTTTTGATCGCTTGAAGGTCAGTGATTTCGGATTACTGGAAGGGCTGGCGCTTTCCTGTGCCGAATCAGGCGAATCAGGCAAATTGTCGGTAAAATGATTACATGCCGTTATAGTTTCAAATACACGTATACTGGGAGACAAGATGCTTGACAAGCGGGGTTGTGGAGTGCTGTTGCATCCTACCTCATTACCGGGACCGGGCGGTATCGGTTCACTTGGCGCGGATGCGCGCCGTTTTATCGATCTGCTGGCGGATATGGGGATGTCATATTGGCAGGTACTTCCGCTCACGCCGCCATCGTCGGGGAACTCTCCCTATTCGGCTTTCTCGGCATTTGCGGGTAATCCGCTTCTGATTGACCTGGATCGGATTGTTGCCGAAGGAGATCTTCCCGCTATACTCTACGAAGAGAGCCCCACGAGTACTTCTGTCGATTTTAAAACGGTTTCGAAGCAGAAGATGAAGGTGCTGGAAGCAGCTGGAACTGCATTTCTCGCAAATGCCGATGCGCCGTACAAACAGGAATTCTGGCACTTTTGCAACACGACATCCTGGCTTCATCATTACGCGCTGTTTATGGCGCTTAAACGTCGCTACAAGGGGAAGTCCTGGGAAAAATGGCCCGCCGGTCTGGCTCTCCTGACGCCTGAAAAATATGATACGGCTTCTGTTGAGATGGGGGCTGAGATTGGAATTCAGAAGTATATCCAGTGGCAGTTTTTCAGGCAGTGGCATGAATTGCGCTCATATGCAGCGGGCAAGGGAATTGCCGTTATTGGAGATATCCCGATCTTTGTCGGGTATGATTCCGCTGATGTGTGGAGCCGGCGCGAACTGTTTCTTCTCAATGCAAAGGGGAATCCGACCGAGGTTGCAGGAGTACCTCCCGATTATTTCAGTGCAACCGGGCAGCTCTGGGGTAATCCGTTGTACGATTGGGAAGCGATGGAGCATCAGAAGTATGCATGGTGGATAGAACGGTTTCAGACCATGTTTGATCTTTTTGATGTCATCCGAATTGATCATTTTCGAGGGTTCGAAGCTGCCTGGCAGGTACCAGCCGAAGAAAAAACAGCGATCAACGGCAGTTGGGTCAAGGCTCCCGGAACGAGCCTGTTTGATACGATCTTCTCTGTTCTCGGAAAAGTGCCGGTTATTGCCGAAGATCTTGGAATTATTACGCCCGAAGTTGTCGCGCTTCGCGAACGGTATGATTTTCCCGGTATGAAGATTGTTCAGTTTGCTTTTGATTCAGGTCCGTCCAATCCGTATCTGCCGCATAATCATGAAAAAAAATCAGTCGTTTATACCGGAACCCATGATAATGATACGACGCTCGGATGGTATCGTTCGCTTTCCGAATTGCAGCGCCGGCGCATTGATACCTATGTTGGAGCGAAAGGGGAGGACACTGTCGAGAGTATCATTCGTACGGTGCTGATGTCGGTTGCGGATACCGCAATTCTCCCCTTCCAGGATGTGATCCGATTGGGAGGCGAGGCCCGCATGAATGTTCCCGGCACCGCTTTTGGTAATTGGGGCTGGCGATTTACCTGGGACATGGTTCCGGATGATTGTTCCGGTTACATTCGAGATCAGGTAGAATGCTATGGAAGATGTAATCCGAAGCGTCAATAAAAAAATGCTCAGCAAATATCTTGACAATTCAGGCATATTCTCTATACTGACTTGCTTTAAATTTATTGACGCGTCGGTCTGCGGATGGTGCATGTGAAAATTGTTGTAGACCATATAAAAGATGTACCTCTTATCCTGCATATCGATGAGCCGGTCGGGACCTTTCCGCTCCTTGCCGATATGCAGAACGACAAGAGTTGTTGTATAACCGGTACTATTCAGGGCGACATGACGGTTGCCCGCGAATATGATACCATACGGGTAACCGGCAGGATAACAGCGCCTCTGGCCCTGTCCTGTTCACGCTGTCTCGCGGATTTTACTTCCTTCGTTGATACCAGCTTCACGATTATTTTTCGAAAAGAGGCTGCAATTACCGCTTCCGTTGATGATGAAGACGGGGTTGAGCTTGGCGAAATGGATCTGCTTTCCTCCGCGTATTCCGGTGACGAAATTGATTTGACTCATGAAATCGAAGAGCAGATCGCCATGGAGATTCCGTTAAAGCCTCTCTGTAATGAGGAGTGCAAGGGATTGTGTCATGAATGCGGTACTGATTTGAATACTTCCGGCTGCTCATGCGGCAGGGAGCCTGTAAGTCTTACGTTCAGCGCACTGAAGGATTTCAAGGTAACCAGAAAATAGAGCGGTGGCACGATAAAAGTGTATCACCGGAAAAAGGAGAAACACCATGGCTGTACCCAAGAAAAAAACGTCCAAATCACGCAAGAATATGAGAAGGGCCCACGACTTTTTGACAACTCCGTCATTGTCCGTATGTCCTCAATGCAAAGCGGCAAAACTTCCGCATCGTGCTTGTCCCTCCTGTGGAACGTACAAGGGTAAAGAAGTTATCGACCTGTCCTCAGCACAAGCCTAGCGAGCTGGCCCTGTGTCACATCCGGTACAGATGAAAATTGCCGTTGACGCAATGGGGGGCGATAATGCGCCTGTTATTGAAGTTGAGGGCGCTGTTGCCGCGTGTCGCGAATTCGGGTTGGCGGTGACACTTGTCGGTGATCGTGTCCGTTTGGAGGCTGAACTTGCCAAACATACGATCAGCGGGCTTGATATTGATATCTTCCATGCAAGTGAAGTTGTCGGCATGCACGACTCCGCATCCGATGCCGTGCGGAAGAAGAGGGACTCTTCCGTTCGCCGTGCTTTTGAACTCGTCAAGGACGGCAAGGCGTGCGCTGCGGTAAGCGCCGGCAACTCCGGCGCCACAATGGCGGCCGGTATGTTTGTGCTCAAGCGTATCAGCGGGATCGAACGTCCGGCAATTGCCCAGCTGTTTCCAACGTTGAAGGGACAGACTCTGGTTCTTGATGTAGGTGGTAATGTGGACTGCAAGCCACTGCATCTTGTCCAGTTTGCCATAATGGGTGAAGTTTATGCCCGTTGTGCCATGGGCGTGCCGTCTCCGAAAGTGGGACTCCTTTCCAACGGTGAAGAAGATTCAAAGGGAAATGAACTGACCAGGGACACAAGCGCAATCCTGCGTAAGACGTCGCTTAATTATTGTGGCTATATCGAAGGGCGGGATATTTTTGCCGGTGCTGTAGACGTGGTTGTCTGTGATGGTTTTGTCGGGAATATTGTCCTTAAGCTCTCTGAAGGGTTGGCGGATGCGGCCGGAAAAATGCTGAAAAGGGAGATTGTCAAGAGTTGGTTCTCCAAGATCGGCTATCTGTTTGTGTCCGGTGCGTTTGGCCGTTTCAAGAAGATTGTCGACTATGCCGAATATGGTGGCGCCCCGCTTCTGGGGATTAACGGCGTGGGTATGATCTGTCATGGCGGTTCCAACGTAAAGGCAATTAAAAATGCGATCCGGTTTGCGCATGAGTATGCCAAAAACGGCGTATCGGAGCATGTCGCGGAAAAATTATCCGAAAATGATTCGGTTTCGATACGAAGAGACAGCCAGCCTCCTGCTTCTACAGAATAATTTGTTTATCATCGGAGACGGAGTCAGGCGCCCCTCTGCTTGAAGCGTCTGAAGGTGATCATTCTCTCCTTTCAATCCATACATTCAGTCAAGGAATTCGAGATGACGAAAACAGCATTTATATTTCCCGGGCAAGGTTCCCAATACTCCGGTATGGGAAAGGAACTGGCTGATACGTTTCCTGTCGCGCGGCATCTGTTTGAGGAAGCTGACGAAGCGCTGGGATTTAAATTATCCGACCTCTGTTTTACCGGGAGCGATGCCGACCTTAAGCTGACCGCCAACACTCAGCCGGCGATCCTGACCGCAAGTATCGCGGTTTTGAAGGTTGTCCGGCAGGAAACCGGTTTAAATGCGGATTACGTGGCTGGTCATTCACTTGGTGAATATTCGGCTCTCGTTTGCTCAGGGGCCATTTCGTTTGCAGATGCCGTCAGGACGGTGCGTGCCCGTGGAACATTCATGCAGGAAGCGGTTCCGGTCGGTACCGGAACAATGGCTGCCATGCTTGGAATCGAGCGTGATGTCCTTGAGGATATCTGCCGTGAAGCCGCTGAAGGCGAGGTCGTTTCACCGGCGAACTTCAATTCTCCTGGTCAGATAGTCATTGCCGGCGCGGTGGCAGCTGTCGCACGTGCCATTGAAATTGCCAAGGGACGCGGCTATAGAAAAGCGATGCTGCTTCCGGTCAGCGCTCCCTTTCACTGCGCATTGATGAAACCGGCAGCAGACCGCCTTGCTGCGGTACTTGATACTATCTCGACCCACGAAATGATCATGCCGGTTATTGCTAATGCCGACGCAACTCCGAATAAGGAAGCGGACAAGGTCAAGCCGCTCCTGGTGACCCAGGTCTGTTCTCCGGTACTGTGGGAACAGTCCGTGACCGGGATGTGTGCTCTGGGAGTGACAAAGTGTGTTGAGATCGGGCCCGGCAAGGTTTTGAGCGGATTGGTCAAGCGCATCTCCAAAGAGGTCGAAATAACCAATATTGAGGACTGCTCCGGAATTAAAGCCGTTTCCATGTAACGAGGATAGTACGAGAGAGGAGTGACATAATGCTCGATATCAATGAAATAATGAAAATTCTTCCCCATCGCTATCCCTTTTTATTGGTTGATCGTGTTACGGAGATGGAACCCGGCAAGCGAATTGTCGGTTTAAAAAATGTTTCCATGAATGAACAGTTTTTTCCCGGACATTTTCCCGATCATCCGGTTATGCCCGGAGTTCTGATCATCGAGTCGATGGCACAGGTTGCCTGTATACTTGCCATCTTATCGTCCGATGAGAGTACCCGTTCCAAGGTTACCTATTTTGTGGGAATCGACAACGCCCGATTTCGCAGACCGGTTGTGCCGGGTGACCAGCTCCGGCTTGAGGTGGTGGCAACCGGCAAAAAACGTGGTATCTGGAATTTTACCGCCCAGGCCTTTGTTGACGGAAAACTGGTTACGGATGCGGAACTCAAGGCGACTTTTGCTGATAAATGATGTACGTAATGTCGGGTGAATATACTCAGTAGAGAAAAGGAGCAATTATGCCGAAGGATAAAATTGCCGTTATCACCGGTGCTTCCCGCGGAATTGGACGTAGTATTGCGTTCGCGCTTGCAGCGCAGGGGGCTGTTATTGTTGCGGTAGATATGGATCAGACAGCTACCGATGCCGTTGTCGCCGAGCTGCAGGAGGCGGGAGCACGAGCCCTTGGTGTGGTTGGAAACGTGACTCTTGCCCAGGATGCGGAGCGGATGATCGATGCCGCCATGGAGGCATTCGGGCGTGTGGATATTCTGGTCAACAATGCCGGTATTACCCGTGACGGCCTGTTGATGCGGATGAAGGATGATGATTGGGACGCTGTTCTGAATGTAAACCTCAAAGGCGCTTTTCTGTGCACCCGTTCGGCTTTCAAGGTGATGAGCAAACAGCGTTACGGCCGCATCATCAATATTGCCTCGGTTGTTGGCCAGATGGGCAATGCCGGCCAGGCGAACTATTGTGCCAGCAAGGCAGGATTGATCGGTCTCACCAAGTCAAATGCCCGTGAGATGGCTAAACGGAGCATTACCGTTAATGCCGTTGCCCCCGGCTTTATTGCAACGGCTATGACCGATGCACTTTCGGACAAGGTTCGCACCGAGCTGACTGCCCAGATACCTCTGGAGCGGTTGGGGAGCGCTGACGATATAGCTAATGCCGTTGTGTTTCTGGCTTCCGAAGCAGCCGGATACATCACCGGACATGTCCTGTCGGTCAACGGTGGCATGTACATGTGACTGGTGGGTATGAGCCGGTACCCACGCTGCAATGTGAATTTACGGGAAAAATATCGATTGACTTTTGAGAGTTTCATGCTTAATTAACCATAAGCGTTACATACGAAAACCTGCAAGGGTTTTAAATCACACGGAGGTGGAAGATGTCAGATATCGCAAAACGGGTAAAAGAAATAGTAGCAGAGCAGCTTGGGGTTGAAGAGTCACAGGTTTTAACCGAATCCTCTTTCATGGATGATCTCGGCGCCGATTCTCTTGATACGGTTGAGTTGGTTATGGCTCTTGAAGAAGAATTCGACATCGAAATTCCTGATGAAGATGCCGAAAAAATCCAGACAGTAAGCGATGCTATCGAATACATCACTGATCATAGCTGATTTTTTCTACCGGGAGGGGCTTCAGGCCCCTCTCTTTTCGTCTGCCTCAGAAGTCACTGCCATATGGAGCTACCTATCATGAGAAGAGTTGTTGTTACAGGTGTTGGAGCTGTTTCACCACTTGGGTGCGGGAATGCTAAAAACTGGGATGCGCTCACGTCAGGAAAGTCGGGAATCGGGTTAATTACCCGTTTTGATACGACTGATTTGTCGGTCAAAATTGCCGGCGAAGTTCCCGATTTCAACGCTGAAGAGTATATTGACAAAAAAGAGATCAAGAAAATGGATCTCTTTATTCAATATGGTCTGGCAGCAGCTCATTTTGCCATGGAAGATTCCGGTCTGGTGATTAATGATGAAAATGCCGAGCGGGTTGGCGTTTTGGTGGGAGCCGGGCTTGGCGGCTTGCCGACGATTGAAAAGTATCATTCTCTGGTGGCTGAGGGTGGCTACAAGAAAATATCGCCATTTTTTATCCCCATGCTGATCATCAATCTTGCTCCCGGCCACATATCGATTAAATATGGAGCGAAGGGACCAAACATCTCTTCCGTATCGGCATGTGCAACCAGTACTCATTCGATTGGCGATGCGTATCATATCATTAAACGAGGCGACGCCGATGCCATGATTGCCGGTGGTACGGAATCGGTCATTACCCCGCTCGGCGTTGGCGGATTTGCTGCCATGAAGGCTCTTTCCGACAGAAATGATGATCCGGCAACCGCATCACGTCCCTTTGACAAGAACCGTGACGGTTTTGTCATGGGTGAAGGCGCCGGGATCGTTATCCTTGAGGAGTATGAATCTGCCCGGGCACGTGGTGCAAAAATCTATGCCGAGATCGTAGGGTATGGTATGACGGGCGACGCATTTCACTTGACGGCGCCGGCGCCTGGCGGAGAAGGCGGCGCACGCAGCATGAAAATGGCGCTCAAAAATGCCGGCGTTGCTCCCGAGCAGGTGTCCTATGTCAATGCGCATGGGACATCCACGCCGATAGGTGATATGTACGAAACCATGGCGATCAAGAGCGTCTTTGGCGATCATGCCAGGAAAATGATGGTCTCTTCTACCAAATCCATGACCGGACATCTTCTTGGAGCGGCTGGCGGCATTGAAACGGTGTTCACTCTCATGGCTATGGATAAGAGTGTTGTTCCCCCGACAATTAATTACACCGAACCGGATCCGGAATGTGACCTTGATTATGTTCCCAATACCGCGCGGGAAGCAAAACTGGAATACACCATGAGTAACAACTTCGGTTTTGGCGGTACGAATGCAACACTTCTGTTCAAGAAGCTGTAGGAAGGAACAGCCATGATTATTATCGGAAGCGACCATGGCGGTCTGGCTCTTAAAACTGCCCTGAACAGTTACCTGAATAGCAGAGACTTCGAAGTTATCGATGCGGGAACAACAGGCGCTGAATCGGTTGATTACCCGGATTTCGGACAGAAAGTTGCCGAAACGGTGATTGCCGGGGAGGCCGAACTGGGAATCCTGATCTGCGGAACCGGGATCGGAATGTCGATTGCCGCTAATAAGATTCCCGGAATTCGTGCCGCTCTGGTGACGGATGCATTTATGGCACGCATGGCCAAGGAGCATAATAATGCCAATGTGCTCGTGCTTGGCGGACGTGTACTTGATGAGCAGAAAGCCTGCGAACTGGTCGGTGCCTGGCTTGATGCTTCGTTTGAAGGAGGGCGGCATCAAACACGGCTGGATAAGATTACCGCCCTGGAGAAGAAGTACGCACAGCAATAATAAACTGGTTATAACCTCAATATCCACAGGCGGGACCTGCTACGGCATGTGTCCCGTTTGTTGTTTGCACAAAGTCATGTGTGAAAAGAACTAATTCAAGGAGAACCCATGTCTTTCCTTTCCCAATTTGATCCCCAGGTAGCAGATGCCATTCGACACGAGACGGAGCGACAGGAATATAATCTGGAATTGATCGCTTCTGAAAACTTTGTTTCCGAGGCTGTTATGGAAGCACAAGGTTCGATCATGACCAACAAGTATGCCGAAGGGTATCCCGGTAAGCGTTATTATGGCGGCTGTGAGCATGTTGATGTTGTCGAACAGCTCGCGATTGATCGTGCTAAAGAATTGTTTGGCGCCGAACATGCCAATGTCCAGCCGCACGCCGGATCGCAAGCCAATATGGCTGTCTATTTTGCCGCATGCAAGCCGGGCGACACGGTACTTGGCATGAACTTGTCTCACGGCGGCCATCTGACCCATGGCAGCCCGGTCAACTTTTCCGGAAAGCTGTTCAATATTGTTCCGTACGGAGTTTCACAAGAGACGGAAACGATTGATTATGAAGAGGTTGAACGCCTGGCAGTTACGCATAAGCCAAAAATGATTGTAGTTGGCGCCAGTGCCTATCCGCGCGTCATCGATTTTCCGGCTTTCCGCACCATAGCAGACAAGATCGGGGCGGTCATCATGGTGGATATGGCCCATTTCGCCGGTCTGGTTGCTGCCGGTGTACACCCCAGTCCGGTTCCGTATGCCGAATTTGTCACCACAACGACCCACAAAACGTTGCGCGGTCCCCGTGGCGGTATGATCCTCTGCCGTGAGGAGTTTGCCAAGACAATCAACTCACAGATTTTTCCCGGTATTCAGGGTGGCCCGCTCATGCACGTTATTGCTGCCAAGGCGGTGGCATTCAAAGAAGCTCTGCAACCGGAGTTCAAGGTCTATCAGCAGCAGATTGTGAACAATGCCAGGGCGCTCGCAGCTGGACTCATGAAGCGGGGCTTTAAACTGACAAGCGGTGGAACGGATAACCATCTTATGCTGATAAATTTTTCGGGTACCGATATCACCGGGAAAGCTGCTGAAGAGGCGCTGGACAAGGCCGGCATCACGGTCAACAAAAACACCGTGCCGTTTGAAACCCGCTCTCCGTTTGTAACATCAGGAATCAGGGTAGGAACTCCAGCCTGTACGTCCCACGGGTTGAAGGAGACCGAAATGGAGCAGGTTGCCGGTTATATCGCCGATGCGGTAGCGAACATCGGTAATGACGAGAAATTGGCTGCCATAAAGGTGCAGGTAAACGAAATGATGAAGAAGTTTCCGCTTTATGCCGACAGGCTTGCGTAAATAACAAAAATCAGGTAGTTACGAGACCCACCGGATATGTTCCGGCGGGTCTTTTTTATGGCGGTAAAATAACAGGTGCAACAAGGACACTAACGTATGACTGAAACAGCATCCATAACGACCGAACAATTACGCTTGTGGGATAAACGCCACGTCTGGCATCCGTTTACCCAGATGCAGGATTGGGAACGTGACGAGCAGGTCATCATCGTAAAAGGGGAGGGAAGCTGGCTGATCGATTCCGAAGGCGCCCGATACCTCGACGGTGTCGCCTCCATGTGGACCAACGTACATGGACATTGCCGCCGGGAGCTGAACGAGGCGCTGAAAGAACAGGTTGATCGCCTGGAACATTCTACTCTTCTGGGTCTGGCCAGCGAACAGAGCATTATTCTGGCGGCGCGACTGGCAGAAATAACCCCTCCCGGGCTTGATCGTTTCTTCTATTCGGATAACGGTTCAACCGCCATGGAAGTTGCCGTAAAAATGGCATATCAATATCAGGTTCATGCGGGACGGCCGGAACGGAGCCGATTTATTACCTTCAAAAATGCCTACCATGGTGATACTCTCGGTGCGGTTAGTGTCGGCGGGATCGACATTTATCATACCACTTTCAAACCGCTCATGTTTGAAACATTGCAGGCGCCGGCGCCTTATTGCTATCGGTGCGAGCTCGGCTGCAACAGGCTCACCTGCGGTATGCAGTGCCTCGACGCGCTTGAAGAGCTGATGACAGGTAATGCCGGTCTGGTCGCCGGATTGGTGATTGAGCCGCTTGTTCAAGGCGCCGGAGGCATGATCGTTCAACCGGCCGGGTTTTTAAAGCGGGTTCGGGAGTTATGTGACCGGTATGATATTTTGATGATTGCCGATGAAGTTGCTACCGGTTTCGGCAGAACCGGCGCCATGTTCGCCTGCGATCATGAGAATGTGGTGCCCGACATCATGGCGCTTTCCAAGGGAATCGCCGCCGGGTACCTTCCATTGGCGGCGACTGTGACGGTTGATAAGGTGTATTCGGCCTTTTTGGGTTCATATTCAGAACTGAAAACATTTTTTCATGGCCATACGTTTACCGGTAATCCGTTAGCCTGTGCCGTTGCCTTGAAAAGCCTGCAACTCTTTGAGCAGGACAACCTGCTGGCTGCGCTGCAACCCAAAATTGCATATTTGAAGCAGCGTCTGGGTGATTTTGCCGCGCTGCCGCATGTTGGCGATGTCCGGCAGTGTGGTATGGCAGCCGGAATAGAGCTGGTTGCAAACAGGGAAACCGGCGAATCGTATCCGTGGGAGGAGAGAATCGGGATCAAAGTTTGTCTTGAAGCGCGCAAACGGGGGGTCTTCTCCCGTCCTCTGGGAAACACCATCGTCATATTTCCACCGTTGGCTATTTCAACCGGTGAACTCGATATGCTCTTGAATGTGTTGCAGGAATCGATATTAGATGTTACTGAATGATCATCGCAGGTTTGAGGCGCTGTCATGGCTGATGCAATCAAAATTCTGGTAGTTGATGACGATGATTCCGGACGTGATGCGCTGACCATGCTGCTCAGGTCGGCCCGCTACGAAGTATCGTCGGCGGCAACGGGCGAGATCGCGCTGGAACTGATCGGACGTGAGGAGTATCAGGTCATTGTTTCCGATCTGTTTCTCCCCGATAAAAGCGGCTTCGATATTTTGCAGAATGTTCAGAAAGTTTCTCCTGCCACCGAAGTTATCGTCGTGACCGGACATGGTTCGGCTCAAACCGCAGTCAGGGCCATGAAAGAGGGGGCATTTGACTATATAACCAAGCCTATCGATTTTGATGAACTGAAAATCGTTGTTTCAAAAGCTCTTGAAAAACAGAAACTGCTGTCTGAAAATATCTATCTGCGCAGGCAGCTTCAGGGGCGCTTCGAATTTAATAATATTATCGGCAGCTCTCCGGCCATGAATCTGGTGTTTGAGCGGATGAGCCGCATCGTAAAAACCGACTCGACCGTGCTTGTTACCGGTGAATCGGGAACCGGCAAAGAGCTGGTCGCCCGGGCGCTGCACTATAACGGTACCCGCCGGGAGCGCCCTTTTGTTGCGGTAAACTGTAGTGCCATCCCCGAAATGCTCCTGGAAAGCGAACTCTTTGGCCATGTCCGGGGGTCGTTTACCGGAGCAATCAAGGATAAGCCGGGAAAATTTGAGGCAGCCAATCACGGCACCATTTTTCTCGATGAGATCGGAACGTTGCCTCTTCATCTCCAGGCAAAAATGCTGCGGGTTTTGCAGGAGCATGAAGTTGAGAGGGTTGGTTCCAACAAGCCGGTGAAATTACATGTCCGGGTGATTTCCGCAACCAACTCGGATCTTGAGGATTCGGTGAAACGTGGCGAATTTCGGGAAGATCTTTTCTACCGTCTGAATGTTATTCCGTTACACCTTCCCCCACTGCGTGAGCGGCAGCAGGATATTATGTACCTGACCGCATTTTTTCTGGAGAAACAGTGCCGTCTGATGGGACGGACGGTATGCACCATCCATAAGCAGGCTCTCGAAGCGTTGGAGCGGTATTCCTGGCCCGGAAATGTCCGTGAACTGGAAAATCTGATCGAGCGGATGATCGCCTTGACGGATTCGAACTGCATAACGCTGGACGATGTACCTGCCAAGATCATTGGCGAAAAGACATCTGAAGAGGTAAACGGTGTCAAGATGCCAAGCCACGGTCTTGATCTGGCAGCGACAATCTCCCGCATCGAGCAATCATTGATTGTGCAGGCTCTTGAATCCGCGGGTGGGGTTAAAGCGAAGGCGGCGGCGCTTCTGGGGATCAATCGGACAACGCTGGTTGAGAAAATTAAGAGATTTGAAATCGGCGGGTGAACTATCCGGTGGTACCGTTTTATGGTTTGTTTTATGGTTTTGACTTCAGGGTATGAAACGGTTAATATTTAAATTAGTATTGACTTCTTTTGAAATGGCGATATAGAAATTAACACTATTCCACAATCTGGAGCGTCCAATGAAATCGATATCCGTTTTCCTGAGGCTGAAGGGTCGTCTGCTCCTGCTGGTCCTGTCCGTATTTTTCTCATTCGGTACAATTTCAGAATGTCTGGCGGATGCTGATACCGTGACGGTCGATGGAATGGCCGGGATTCAGGACAATCCGTCGATCTCCCGGGACAATGCCATTAAGGATGCTTTGCGCAAAGCCGTTGAACAGGCTGTCGGCATGATGGTGTCGGCGGAAAGCATTGTTGAGAATGCCGCGCTTGTGCGTGACAATATTTACAGCAAAACTCAAGGGTATATCAAGCAGTACAAGATTGTAAAGGAAGCCCCTGCTCAAAACGTCTATCTGGTAACGGTGTTGGCCGTTATCGGTATCAGTGACCTGAAAAACGATCTTGATGCCCTGGGGCTGCTTCAGGCTCGTGTCGGAAAACCGCGGACTCTGTTTATGGTTGTGGAGCAGCATGTCGGCCGGGACTCTTCGCACTATCTGTCTGCCGGAGAAATCGGGACGGTTGAAGCGGCCTTGAAGGAAGAGTTCATGAACAAGGAATTCAATGTCATCGACAGAACGACCGTGACAGGAGTCCTGCCTGCCGATAGTGCCGGTGTGGTTCCTTCCGACGCCATAGTCCGGGAAACGGGACGAAAAACAGGCGCGGAAATTGTGATCAAAAGCAGTGCGCTTGTGAAGGAAGGAGCGCGTACGCCGGGGAGTCCCGTCGGCTCCTATCTGGCCGACATAGCGGCGAGTGCAATCCGGGTGGATAATGGCCAGGTATTAGCTTCCGGACGGGGGCAGGGGGCGGCGCGCCATGTGGCTCAGAATGTCGGGGAAAATAATGCCTTGGACCAGGCAGCCCGGGATGTCGGCAAAAAACTGATTGACCAGATTATTGCGAAATGGGTTGTAGAAACATCCGGCGCACAACTGACGCAGATTACCATTCGCGGATTGAATGATTTGCAGGATCTGCTCAAGGTAAAGGAGTACATCTCCGGTCAGCTGAGAGGTGTCCAGAATATTATCCAGCGCAGTTACGGCAACGGAGTGGCAGTTCTTGACATCAGCGCCGCATCTAACGCCCAACAGTTGGGGGATGAAATTGTCGCAAAAAAAATTCCGCATATGTCTCTGAATGTTACCGGTGTAACGGCACATACCCTTGAGATGGTCTTTACCGCTACAGCAGACGGAAAATAGCGTATACCGATACTGGAGAAGATATGAATCGAAGCGTTTTTGCATGTGCCCTTATTTTGAATGCTCTTGTTCTGTCTGCCTGTACAACGACACCTGCCATAAAACAGGATGCATTGAATCCGGTCAGAACGATTGCGGTATTGCCCCTTGTTAATAATACCAATGATGTTGAAGGGCCGTTTGTTGTCCGAACGTTGCTGGCTGCCAGGCTTGGCGGGTATTTCTATGACGTACGGCCCTTGGAGGAAACCGACGTGATATTGAGGGATCAGATGGGGGTGACGCTCGGTTCTCAGCTGGATATGGCCACCACTGCCCAGCTGTGCGAAAAACTGCAAACGGATGCGCTCCTTCACGGGTCTCTTGAAGACTTCAATCAAAAAATCACCGGTATCTACAACAATAAACGGGTGAGGTTGCGGATCAAGCTGGACAGTTGCAAGACCGGAACTACCCTCTGGATGAATGGGGCAGGAGTCAAGCGTGAGGTGAGGGCCAGCGATAACCTGTTGAAAAGCGTTCCGTTCCTGGGTAATGCCATTACCGCTGTCGGCGCGGCTTCTTCGGTGCTCTCCGGGATCTCCGATAAAAGCGATGCCGGTTTGCCCCCTTTTCGCAAAGAGGAAATCAAGGCTCCCTGGCAGGATATTTCCGATGATGACAGCAGTGCGGAGCTTAACCTGGTCTTTGGCATCGGCGGAAAGATTGTGAACAAGGCGCTGAACAGCCCTCTGCTTACCGAAGCACAGGTTGCCATAGAAATTGTACTCCACGGCGACTATTACGACGGCAATGATCTCATTCAATACGGAACGATGCTGCCGCCCGGTTCGGCGTCAGTGCCGGCAGCTTCTGCCGCCACCACCAAATAACCAACGTTACGGCTATTATGCGTTAGGGGAGGATTGTAATGAAACAACAGCATTTCCGGTCGGCAGTTGCCTTTATCGGTGTGGTTTTAGCGCTTGGATGTTGTAACGTCATGGCAGGAGAACGGAAACCGGATGGCGTCGGCGTGACCTACAATGGGCCGACGTACACAATAGCCCTTATCAAGTTTGCCAACAAAACTCCTTCCAAAGTTCTGGGAATCGGTGAGGCTGCAACGGATATCCTGCGCACGCACCTCAAGGCTGCCGGCCTGGAGCCGGTTGACGTTACCGAAGATGCGTTGCGCGAACAGGATGAACTGATCAGGCTCCAGCAAACCGGCGCCGTAAAAACCGGTAAAAAGAATGCGGCCGAGGGGTTTGAGGCGATTGATTATCGGGTTCAGGGCGCCGTGACTTCCTACTCTGAAGCGGAGGAAGGCTCGGATATGCTGTTCTACCAGAAGAAGACCCAGGTGGCTCGGGTCGTTGTGGATTACTCGCTGATTGACATCGCGACGGGGAAAAGTATTCTGGCTGAGTCCGGCATGGGAGAATGGCGCAAGGAGAGCGGCGGGGCGTTGGGGTTCGGATCCCGTTCTACAGCTGATTCGGGATTGCGCGACGGCGCTCTTCGCGATGCCTTGTTCAAGGCACTGGAAAAGATGATCGTCAAGTTGAACACTGTTCCCTATCAGAGCCGTATTCTGCTGGTCGAAAATCAGACTGTCGTCATCAAGGCGGGAGAGAAGTCCAAGTTACCTGTCGGTACCAAACTGGGCGTCTATCGTGACGGGCAGGATCTGATTGATCCTGAAACCGGCAGATCCCTGGGCAAACGAGAAAAAATGATAGGGGAACTTATACTTACAAGCCACCAGAACGACAGGATATCAGAGGCAGGAATTACGTTTGGTTCCGGTTTACAGTCGGGAGATATTGTGAGGGTACTGAAGCAATAGGTGAATTTGAGTATCGTTACATCAGTGCAGGCCTTTTGAGTGTACGTGCACCGAGAAAGGAGTATATCGTGTTTAAAACCATTGTTTTCTATTGTGCCGTTTTTGCAGCAGTATCTACTCCCGTGTTTGCCTCATCGGTGGGAACCGTGACAAAATTCAGCGGCGAGGTGTATTTCAGAGTCAAAGATAATACCTCCTATCAGCCGATAAAATCCTCAATGGAAATTTCGGAGGGTGGGTGGGTAAAGACCGGGAAAAACGGTTGGCTTGAGCTTGATCTGATCGATAAGAGCAAATTTACGCTTGCTAACAATTCGGAATTGGAACTTGCACGACTCCATCTGGACAGTACCAGCAAAGAGGGGCTGTTTACCCTTACGCAAGGGAAATTGCGGGCTTCGGTGGCAAAATCACCCGGGCTGACATCCTCTGTCAAGTTCAAAAACAGGAGTGTTGTAGCCGGAGTCAAGGGGACGGAATTCCTGATGCTCTCCGAAGGACCGGCAAACGTTTTTTTCGGAAATGAGGGAAGTGTCGCGATAAGTGGCCATGACGACAAGGAAAAAATGCTGTTGCCGCAATATATGACCCAGACGACGCGCGGATATACCCCTATTGACCCGGTTGCTGTCGAACCGAACACACCGATTGCCGAAGCCAAGGCAGCCTTCGAAACCGTTACCCGTACGGTCCCTCCGGAAGAATGGGTGGCCTCTGACAATCTTCCCGCCATTATTGCCCGATGGAACATCAGTTATGGACATTACCTTGCCGATTCCGGAAAGTACGAGCAAGCACTACAGGTGTTCCAGATAGCACTTGATCTTGCTAAAGCTGCCGAAATTCGTTGTGATGCCAGGCTGGAACGAAGTGCGGTCTACTCCCGTTTCCTTCAGAATCCCGAGGCCGCCCTGGCGGAAAACCTGCTTGTTTTGGAAGAATATCCAAAGGCGGTTCAGGCCGAAGCGGCTCTTTTCAATACCGGCCAGATTCTTTTCGAGCTTTCTTTCAAGGAACGGGCAAAAGTACAGCTTCGCGAATATTTGTATAAATATCCTAAAGGCAGACACCGGGGCACCGTTGAAACGCTGCTCGGTATTCTGAGCAAATAAACTGTAAGGCAGGGAGGTGTCATTATGGAGAGTGGGCTTTCCGGTGAATTCAGGGTTAACGCTCCGGTAGAAGGAGCCGAAGCCCTTCTGGCTATTCGCGTACTCAGGCAGAAATTAAATACATACTAAATCAGCGGAGGAACTACCCATGAAGACCATCATCGCAACCATTCTGCTCACCCTTGCCTGTACCTTTGCCGCTCATGCCGACAGTGTGACGGTGGAAGCCTCGTTTGCCAAGACCCAGAAGTGGCTTGACGAGAAGAATCTTTCCATAACCGGCGGGGCGAGCGGCGCACGTGACGACCTGGCCGCTTTCCGTCAACAAACGCTTATTTTTTACGGTGAAGCGGTTGGTAACCCGGAACACCACACTCCTACCCAGCGTGAAATGATGGCAAAACGCGCCGCTGTCGTTACCGCTCAACGCAACCTGATGGAATATCTGGAAGGTTTTGTGCTGGTTGGCACAACCCTGGTTAAAGACGGTATGGTGCAGGACGATCTTATCGTCTCGGTCGTTACCGGTTTCGTCAAAGGGAGCCAGGTCGTGTTTCAGGAATACAACAAGGATACCGACACCGCGGTTGCCCTGATCAAGCTTGGCATGTACGGTCCCAAAGGGTTTGCGTCTTCTTTTTATGAGAAAATGGCCACTGATCCCAAGCTCAAGGAAGCGGTCAAGACCGACAAAATGCCCTTTAAGGTTGAACCGGTCAAGCTTGATGCAGCGTATGACGGCCTGATAGTTGATGCCACGAGCCAGAATTTCCGTCCGGCCTTGATTAACCGCATTTTTGCCACCAAGGGAGATGTGTTGTACGATCCTGCCAAAATCAGCCAGAAGGTGCTTGTTGAGCAGGGATGCGGCGAATATACCAACAGCGTTGAGAAGGCCAAAGCAGCCCTGGCAACGAGAGGAGTAGCGAACCCGCTGGTGATAAAGGCATCCGGCGCGACCAGCGCTGCTGACCTTCAGGTGACGGACGGTGATGCGGTGACGATCTACTCTGCCAATCAAAAAGGGAGTTTCATGGCAGCGGCGAAAGTTGCATTTGTGCTAAAATAGATAATGAACGAGGCCCCCATGACCCGATATTATCGCTATTTTTTTCTGCTTGCATTTATTGTAGTTTCTGCTGTTCCGGCATGGGGCAAGACTTTGATAGTTGAGGGTAAACTTGACGGGGTTGTGACCGTGAAGAAGCATATAACTTTCTCGGTTGACCAGACACTGAGCCGCTTCACCTACCAGTTTTCGGTGCCGTCCACATATAATGCAGCCGGTAATATCCAGCGGCTGGATGATTTTCAGGTAATTGCAACTCCGGAGCCGACGGAATCTACTGAGACGACCGATCAGTATGGCAACCGCTCTCGCAAACTGATCTGGCGCAAGCTTCAAAGTGATGCGCAGATTTCCATCAGCTATACCACCGGTATTACCGCTACTATCTCTCCGCGTACCAGTCGGGCGCCTTTTCCATTGCAAACGGTGCCGGAGCCGGAGCGGATTTTTTTGAAAAAAAGCAAGCTGGTTCAGAGCGAATCACCACAGATTACCGAACTGGCCCGCGATTTAACGGAAGGAATAACTACGGAACACCAGGCGGTGAGTGCAATTCTGACTCATGTTGCCGATGCCATCACCTACCAGTATAATCCGAAATCATACGACGCATTATATGGACTTTCGACCGGAACCGGCAACTGCCAGAATTTTTCGCATCTTGCCGTGGCACTATTGCGGGCATCCGGTATTCCTGCCCGAATTTCTATCGGACAGACGCTTAAAGATAAATGGAAGATTCCGCTGGATAACCGGGGCTCTTCTCTGGTGCAGGGGTTGGGAGAAGGGCTGCATGCCTGGATAGAGGTCTGGTATCCGGATCTGGGATGGCTGCCGTGTGACCCTCAGATGTCGCGGCTTTTTACTTCGACCCGTCATGTTAAATTTGGGCACGGTCTCGACGCAGATGATGTTCTGGAATATTGGAGCGGAGCGCCGGTCGTTCCACAAATGAATGAGGTCCTGGAAGCAAAATACTCCACCGACACGGTGAGTTTACGCCTGCGAGAAGCGCTTGATCAGCCTACTTCCTATATTCTTGCAGGTCCGGTAACTGCGATAGCACTTGCCCGGAATGAGCCACCGGTTATTTTGCCAAAGCCGGTTCCCGTGCCAGTACCTTCCATACTGCCGCCCCTCAAACCGGAGCCGCTTCCGGCAAAGCCGGTAACGCCTGCCAAGGAGGAACCGCCGGTTATTAAGCCGAAGCCGGTCCCTCCGCCGCGGTTGCCTGCACCCAAACCGCAGCGGGGCAAGCATAAACCGCAGCCGGTCAAACCCAAACCGCTGCCGGTCAAACCGGAACCGCTGCCGGTCAAACCGGAACCGCTGCCGGTCAAGCCGGAACCACTGCCGGTCAAGCCGGAACCGCTGCCGGTCAAACCGGAACCGCTGCCGGTCAAACCGGAACCGCTGCCGGTCAAGCCGGAACCGCTGCCGGTCAAGCCGGAACCGCTGCCGGTCAAGCCGGAACCACTGCCGGTCAAGCCGGAACCGCTGCCGGCAAAGCCGGTAACGCTTGCCAAGGAGGAACCGCCGGTTATTCCGCCGAAACCGGTCCCGCAGCCGCCGGTACCCGTAGCCAAGCCGCAGCCGGTCAAACCGGAACCGCTGCCGGCAAAGCCGGTA
>CAIYZD010000428.1 GCA_903930585.1 uncultured Geobacteraceae bacterium
TACCTCAAGAGAGTGGATAACAGAACTTATTCATGCTTTGGCGCCGGAACATATGGTTAAATTTAATAACGCAAAACTTCTTAAAATGATTATGTAAGTGAATCATTACCCCCCACTTTTTCCTTCCCGACGTGGTCTTCGGTCATGCGCTTCTCCGACGGCTTTGTTGCAGCAAAAGCGCTGTACAGCGGTAAAAAGGTGATTCTTTGCTCCGGAAGATCAGAATAGGGCTGATCGGAAAAGACCAGTGCCGTACCGCATTCAGGATATGAAGCAAGAAAAAGATGCAGGCTTCTTAAGCTGCCGGCAGCACCGCTTTTTACCTCGACCGGATGAATTATACCACGTATGACGGCCAGATAATCAACCTCGGCCGAGCTGCTTTTTATCTGCCGATCCCAGTAATAGAGACTTCCCTGCTGCGATACCAGCATCTCCTGTCCCACAAACTGCTCAGCCATTGCACCACGAAATATGGCAAGCAAATCCCCCCTGGCATACTCAATATCGTCCGGCATGCCGGACAGATAGCGCATCAGGCCCAGATCCAGCATCAGCGCCTTGAAGACCTTAACCGACGCACTCACACCCAACGGTAGGCCGGAAGGATTGACCGAGGTGATCCTGCGGACTACCTGAGCCAGACAGAGCGTTTCAAAAGCCTTTTTCAGTGTCGGGTTGCCGTACCCTTCGCCCAGTCGTGAGTATTTTATCTGTTGTCCAACTCTTTGAGCCAGTGAGGTAAAAACTGCGTCGAGGCAGTATCTGTCAACACGTGGGGTGTATTTTGCGAAATCCATCCGATAAGATTCGACAATCTCTCCCTGGACTTCGAAGGCATCCTGCAGTGATCCGTTTTCCTTGTACGCGTTGACAGCCGCAGGCATACCCCCGACGAACAAATAACGTTTCAGTTCGTCGCGCAGAAGTTCATGAACAGCGGGTGAGATGACAGCCGGATTACCTAAAACGGCCGTAGCAGCCGGGGCGTTACCGATTGCCTCCAGATATTCGGCGAAGCAGAGTGGATAGAGATTTAGAAACTGAATCCTGCCGACAGGAAAGGATGCGTCTTTAAGTGCAAATTCAAGCAGTGAACCGGCGGCAACAACGTGCAGTTCCGGCATCTCCTCATAAAAATAACGGAGGGCGGTTATAGAGCGAGGGCATGCCTGGATTTCATCAAAAAAAAGCAGGGTTTTTCCGGGGGTTATTTTCTGCCGAAGCAGTACTTCAAGGTCGGCACAGATGCGTGCCGCGTTAAGATCTCCATCGAATAGTTTGCGCAGTGAAGGATTGCGCTCCAGATCAGCCAATGCAACCGATTCAAAGCGGTTTTTCCCAAACTCTTTTAGCGACCAGGTCTTGCCAACCTGCCGGGCACCCCTCAGAATCAGAGGTTTGCGGCGCGTACTGTCCTGCCATTGCTGGAGCTGATCGTCAATGAATCTGCGCATAGTTCACCTTGTTCAGGTTGCTATTTAAAAACACAAGGTAACTTTATAATTATAAAGTTAAAAATACAAGGCATTTTGTCTATAAAGCGTCTTTCGCTTTCCTCTTTGTGGAGTGTCGAGTATTCATCGGCGGTTGTCACGCGATGATTAAGTCTACAAATTGAGGTTCAGGTTTCTAAAAAACAGTGAGTAAATACCGCTTTCAGATTTAATCATTCGAGCAAAACCATTTGTCGTTAAAATACGAATCCGGCCGGCGTATATTACATTTAGAGATGGTCTGAGGGTGAGATGGTAACGGTATATTGATAGGTTGCGATTCCCTGACATCCTCGTCTCGAAGCTCCGTACATCACTGCAGGTAGAACAACACCTGATGCTGGCTCTTGAAGCCGGGTACCAGACTGGAGCCAAGCCGGTTCCGGTCGAAGTGGTAGAATCAGTCCTCTCCAAGAAGCTTGACGATCTGATCCGCCATAGTTATAAGATACGCGATCTGCACGTTGCGCCTGAAGGACTTTTAGATAACTATGGGCAGAAATTGTTGGTGGAAAGCAAAATTTTTAACGTGGTTTCCTCGACAATTGACGGAATAATGTTGTTGCCTGTATTCAAAGGGTAGGAGTTTTCCTACCTGGGTTCAGAAAAATCCTAAGAGACAAAGATTAATAATCCGACTATCATTCTAAAACATATGTACCATAATCCTCATCACTGGAATTTACCGATGTACCAGTTTTCACGCTCAGATGTAGACCGGATTTGTCGTTCCTGACAGCCAAGCACGAGGGACTTGTTATGCCATTTAATACTAAGTCTAATGAATTACGCAAGAAAGCGGAAGAAAAAGTAAACACTTTCGTGCCATCTGCTGGAAGCGTCTCAGCGGATATTGATGCGCAGCGTTTATTGCATGAGCTGCAAGTGCATCAAGTTGAACTGGAAATGCAGAACGAAGAGCTGCTCCAGACAGGGAATAGTCTGGAAAAAATGTTGAAGAGGTACAGCGATCTTTTTGATTTTGCCCCGATTGGCTACCTTGTTCTCACTCGCGAGGGGACCATCCAGGAAGCTAATTACTCAGGAGTTTCCCTTCTTGGCCTTGAAAGACCACACATTCTCGGACAGCACTTTGGGCGGTACCTCACTGAAGAATCACGTTACGATTTTTCTGACTTTCTCGATACGGTCTTTACCAGCAGGAGCATCAAGTCATGCGAAGTGATGCTCCTGAATGATGCCCCTCCTAAAATCATTCATATAGAAGCAAGGCCCGACGAAGCGGCTCAAGAGTGTCGCCTTGCCCTGCTCGATATTACCGAACAGAGGCGAGCCGAAGCGGAGTTGCTGAAGAACGAGGAGCGATTCCGCATGGCTGTTTCCGCCACCCATGCCATGGTCTACGACTTGGATGTGGCAATGTCGCGAATGAAATCGATGGATGGATTGCGGGAACTGCTGGGATATGAGAGTCGCGAGGCGGAGTTGTCATTGGAATGGTGGGAGAAGCAAATCCATCCAGATGACTTGGACGGATGTCGTGCTGCATTTCAACGTATCCAGAACGAGGGGGGCGCCCATACTATGGAGTACCGCCTCCTCCACGAGGACGGCCGGACGATCATCGTTGAAGACAATGCTACGGCCACGCGCGACGCGGATGGGAAGCTTGTACGCATCGTGGGCACTGTAGTAGACATTACTAAACGCAAGTTGGGAGAGGAGGAAGTAAGACAAAAACATTCGATCCTGCAAACAATATTAGAGAGCACGACTGATTATATCTACATGAAGGATCTATCGGGGCGCTATGTTGTAATCAATTCCACAGCCGCAAATGCGGTTGCAAAACCGGTGACGGAGATCATCGGGAACAATGACTGTGCCATCTTTCCGGCAGAAACTGTCCATGAGATCAACGAGAGAGAACGCCGTCTGCTTGCGGACGGAAGGCCACAGAAATTTGAGGAGACTTTTTTGTTAGGGGGAAAACTTCGTAACTTATTCACGGCAAAAAGTGTCTGCCGTGACTCTCTTGGCAATGTGATCGGCTTGGTGGGTGTCACCCGTGACGTGACCGAGGAAAAAGAGTTCGAGAAGGCGCTGCGGAATAGTGAGGAGAAATATCGAACCTTATTTGATGTTGTGCCTGATGCATTATTCATCGTTGATTGCAATACTTTCAGATTCATGGATGTCAACTTGGCAGCCACAAAAATGTATGGCTACAGTAAAGAGGAGTTTCTCCAACTTACGGCCATGGACATTTCCTCTGAAAAAGATCTGACTGAACATGCATTGTCATCAGAAACTTTGAATGTGGCCCTGCGCTGGCATCGCAAGAAAAATGGCGAGACGTTTCCCGTCGAAATATCCGGCAGTTATTTTCTTTGTAATGATCAATTGACCAATATCGCAGCAATTCGGGATATCAGTGAGCGCAGGATGGTCGAGGAATCATTGCAACGTTCCGCTGCAATGCTTGAGGCTATTGGTAATAGCACGCCGGATTCTGTTTTTGTCAAAGATTCTGCAGGTCGTTTTCTCTATATCAACCCTAGCGGAATGAAAAAACTAAACCTTCCGGAAGGTCATGTGATAGGCAAAACTATTTCGGAATTACTTTCCAATGTTGATGAGATTACTCCCCTCATAGCCCATGACCGAAAAGTTATGGAAACCAAGCAAACAGTCGTTGTTGAGGAGACCTTCTCTACTCATCTCGGCACCGAATTTTATTTGACCTCCAAATCGCCGTTATTGAATGGTGATGGCAAAATAGTCGGCCTGGTGGGGCTGTCAAAAGACATAACGAAGCGCAAACAGTTGGAAGATGATCTAAAATGCTTCAATAACCGCCTGCAGGAAATGGTTGAAAGCAAAACCAATCAGCTATTGATTTCGGTGGCAAGTCTCACCAAATCGGAACGTTTTAAACAGTCCATAATAGATTCGCTTCCTGCCAATATAGCTGTCGTGAACCAAAATGGAGTTATTACATCTATAAACAAGCCTTGGTTGCAGTTTGGCTTGAATAATGGACTTTCAGATATGGACAGCATTTCAAAAGGAATCAACTACCTTGAGGTTTGCAGAAACGCCTGCTCTCATGATGGGCTTATATCGGAGCTTGCAAACTCGGCGCTTCAAGGCATAACGTCAGTGCTTACGGGGCAGGAATCCAGGTTTATTATGGATTATCCTTGCGATAGCCCAGATACCAAAAGATGGTTCAAAATGACAGTTATGCGGCCGGATTCAGAATTTGAGGGCGCAGTTATCTCTCATGTCGATATTACGGTCCTTAAGCAACTTGAAGAGGAGCAACGCAGCTATACATCCCATCTCATATCAGCTATTGAGACCGAACGTTTCAGGACTGCACGGGAATTGCACGACGACCTTGGGCAGAGGTTAACACTGTTCTCATTTGCTATTAGACAACTCAAAAAGAGCTGTTTTTCCAGTGATTTCTGTTTAAGTGCACTTGAGGACATGCAAACCGATGTAGACCAGATGATGGGAGCAATCCGGCACATATGTACCGCGCTGCGTCCTACACTTTTGGAGGAACTTGGCTTGTCGGCTGCCCTGAAATGGTTGAGTAAGGATTTTTCACGGCGCAGTGGTGTGCTTTGCCATGCTACTATTGAAGAGGGCAGTTGTTTCGATAATGATTGGGATTGTCGTATGACTATCTTCAGGATTGTGCAGGAATCCCTCAACAATATTATAAAACATTCCTCTGCGACCAAAGCTGACATCTCATTAAAAAGAATAGAAGGTAAAATTCATGTAACGATTAATGACAATGGCCGGGGCATCACGCTCAAAAAACGTTCCAACGGCAAGTCTCTTGGTTTAATAGGTATGCGTGAACGGGCGCTTTCCGTTGGGGCAACTTTTGAAATCACCGGGAACAAAGGTAGAGGTACCAGTGTGAAACTCGTTATTCCGTGCCATTGCAAGGAGGAGCCCGATGCGTTTTCTCATAGTTGATGACCATCCCTTCATTCGTAAGGGGTTGATACACGAACTCCAACAGGAAATGCCTGACAGCAGCAGCATTGTTGTTGATGAGGCAGATTGTTTCGATACGGCAATGGAGCAAATCCGGACCCATGAGTATGAACTTGTGACCGTCGATATTTCCTTGAAGGGAAAGAGTGGCATTTTTCTTCTCAAGCAGATCAAAGAAGAGCAGCCGCATGTTCCTGTCTTGATTATCAGTACGCATTCAGAGGATCAGTACGCCCTTGAGACACTAAAACTGGGCGCGGCGGGCTACATGTCCAAACATTCCGCCGCCGAAGAGTTGATGAGCGCCATTAAACAAATCAAAAGCACCGGAAAATATATCAGTCCAACGGTTGCGCTGCTGCTGGCTGAAGCCATCAGTTTTAAATCACCGCCACCCGTTTCCCTGAACAAAGAGCTTTCCAAAAGAGAAATGGATGTGGCCTCCATGCTTGTCGAGGGCAAACGACTTAAAGCGATTGCCTATGATCTTGGCTTAAGCGTTAAAACGGTCAGTACCCATCGAACTCGGCTTCTCAATAAACTTGGTCTTAGTAGTAATGTTGCCTTGGCCAATTATTATTCACAACATAAGCCCGCATAAAATTCAGACGTATAGGAAAAATCCTACCCCTCCCCCCTCCTGATATCCTACACAAGAGTTGTTTTTTACTGACTACCATTGCCTTTAAAAATTGAGTATTTATTAACTATCAGACCCCAAAGGCATGGCGGTGGGTGAACCCGCCAGTTTGAATTGGAGGCAGTCATGTCATTAAGAAAATCCGTTGAACAATATGAAGATACTTCGTTTGCGAACAATGAGTCGATACCGTTACAAAAGCTCCGACCAATTGCAACCTCGGGACGTAATGTCACCGTTTTACTGGTGGATGACGATGAATTTATCCGAGACGTCACGACAGAAATTCTCATGTCAAACGGCTATAAAGTGATTCTGGCAAAAAACGGGGCGGAGGCATTACAGCTGTACCGGTTACACATGGATCTGGTTGATGCGGTTTTTTTGGATTTGAATATGCCGCGTATGAACGGCGAGGAAGCACTTTGCGAATTAATGAAGATGAATAACGATGTGAATGTAATTATCTCCAGCGGATATTGTGAAGAGGAAGTTAAGGAAAGATTCTTATGTAAGGGGGCTGTTGCTTTTATCCAGAAACCGTACAATTTTTCCGTCTTAACCCAGACATTGGAGTTGATTATCAGCAGTAATGGCGAAGTTTGAATTTGACGAGGCGGCTAATTCATCAGGTGCAGTATGAATTCAGAGAATATAAACATTACTAATAAAGATGGTTTCTGTCAAAACCGGAACCAAATGGCTGAAATCCTGACATGCAGCGATGAGCTATTGAGTGCCATTACATCGTCTCCACAGGACGCCATTATCCTGCTCGATAAAGCAGGAATAATCACCTTCTGGAATCAGGCTGCAGAAAGGATGTTTGGGTACACACAAACAGAGGTTATCGGAAAGTATCTGCATTCGGTAATTGCTCCCCATGGATACCGGGAGACATATGAGCTGACTTTCTCGCATTTTCAGCAAACTGGCCAGGGAGCGGCTGTCGGTAAAATCGTTGAACTCACCGGATTACACAGAGACGGCAGTCTGTTTCCACTTGAATTATCTCTTTCATCGCTGTTGATGAATGATGCCTGGCACGCCATCGGTATTGTTCGTGACATCGGCAGGAGAAAGCTTGCTGAAGAGATACTTGGCAAGAAACAGCAGGAGCTTAAGTGGCTGAATTGTACTCTTGAAGCACTTATTGAGGAACGCACGGCAGAGCTGCTGCAGGAGAGAGATCGCCTCAATAAGCTGAATGAGGAACTTGAACAGCGGGTGAAGAGAAGGACCCGATCTCTTGAGGACGCAAATTACGAGCTGCTTGCCATCAATTCAGAACTTGAAAAAAGACGAGCCGAATTGGATTCGGCTTTGATTGACGCAGAACGTGCCACGCAATCTAAATCGCAGTTCCTTGCCAACATGAGCCA
>CAIYZD010000429.1 GCA_903930585.1 uncultured Geobacteraceae bacterium
CTACGGTCTTAACAACAAAGTTACTGTATATGCTGATGCTGATAAGTCTCAGGGTGGGGCAGGGGCCTATTTCACGCCGGTAGCAGGGTGGGTTTTGAATGGTCATGCCGGCAGCAAGGGCTTCAGTGGCAGCAGCTATTATAACAACCCTACCCTTGGCGCTTACTCAGCAAACTACAGTGACCAGGCAGGCATCAAGTCGCTATCCGGGATCGTCGCGCCGCGGCTTGCGTACTCTCCAGTAGTAGTGATCACTCATACCGACTCTAACAACATCGGCACGACTGTCGGATCATTGCGCGCTGGACTCAACTACCAACGGCTTTATCTCTCTCCCAGAATCGAATTTACAGAGACTAAGTCAGCGGGGAATAAGACCGTCACGCGCGGGATCGGCGCGCAAGCGATACTTATGTTACCTCACGACATGACTTTGAGAACTGATAGTCTGTACACGCTGCAGCCAGGATTGAGTGTCTTTACGTCAGATATTGATCTCGAAAAGCGAATCCAAGGCATAGGATCAGTTGATTTAAAAACACATCTCATCGGACAGCAGGACAAGCTGCGAGCAGACACCACCGGCGTAAATCTTCAGCTGCAAAACTGGAAATATGCAACGTTATCTCTTGGATACACTCATTCATGGCAAGATCGTAACGACACGGTAACTGCATCGGTAAGCGGATCTCTCACGAGAGCGGGCGCCTCGAATCTGCCGCAGTCACAGTCTGCCAGCATCCTGGTCCGGACATATGTTGATAAATCTGGTAAAGGGCAGTTTGTGTCGGGGGTTGACGAGTTGGTCAAAACGGGGTTGACGATTGATTCAAGAGACGTGGACAGCGACGGGGAGTATGCCATGCATTCGCTTCTCCCTTACGTGCCATACGATATTTCTGTCACCTCGAAAGTGGACATGGAACCGGTTACGTCCAATTTTAAGGTCATACCGGTTCGCGGCGAAGTGGCTATAGTTGACATCCCATTCAAACGAGTTCTCACGTTTGACGGCCGGGTGGAATCACACGAATCAAATGAGCTGGTTGAAGTTTTGCTGACGAACGGGAAATACAAGCAAATTTATTCGTCCGACTCCGGATACTGGTCTACACGCATCAGAGAAGATCTGGTACCGGCAGTGTTTGAGGTCAAAAAAGCTGTTAAGCCAGCAAAACCGGGGATTGGCCCAGAAATGGCGGTGGCAAAACCTGTGGAAACTGTCAAGGTTCAGACAATCAAGCCGGAACCAACGCCTGGCACGGTACCGGTTGCCGTTGTAATCCCAACAGTTCCAGTGTCGCCCAGTGTCGTAACCGCAAAGCCTGTCAAAACCTCGAAGAAGGCATACAAATACTATATCGTGGCAGCATACGCGTCGTCAGAAATAAAAGCCCAGGCAATGGCAATTCAGGTCAAAGATTGGCTCAACAAAGAGGGAAAAGCGGTAAAAATAAAGACGTTCATCACCTCCGGAAAAGAACACTTAGATGTCATTAAGCCAACGGATTGTCTGGCTTTTCTCGAAGATTGCTACAAGCTTGTTGCCAGCAAATCTTTCTAAATCAGGGCAACCATCCGGATATTCCGGACAGTTCAAACCTTGCAAATGCGGCCAAAATGACGACTTTTTGCGCGGACTTGACGTAACATTCGTTATGGGACAAAACCGGAATGATAACAGCTACTTAGAATGTCCCAAAACGATTATTATCCATGCAAAACAAGAGAAATAAAAGCCAAAAAAGCCCCCAGCCCCCGAGATAAAGCGCAAAGAAGTTAAATGGAGAATCAGAGAGAAGCCGGATCTGAGCCGGAAAAAGTTGATCTTGGTGTGATAAATGCTGGAAGA
>CAIYZD010000430.1 GCA_903930585.1 uncultured Geobacteraceae bacterium
ATAGTGAATCATGTTCCGTGAATATTCGTTCCAAAACCATAATACGGCAACTTTTAGGTGGGTCAACCTAAGACCAAGAAACGGGTGAACACATTACCGGTGGTGGCACATCTGCCTCAAGTATATCCGATATCATATTGGCACCAACCTGATGCAGCTCCCCTTCAATTCCGGTAACAACCAGTCTGCCGCGTGACACGCCGGATTTCTCGAGATATTGATACAGGTTCGCCATGATAAATTGGGTGATGGCAGTTCCCATATGCTCTTCGGCAACACCTATCCGGTTCGTTTCCCACAGGCGGCCGATTTCATACAGGGATTCCTGGAAAACATCCAGATAGATATCGGTGATCGCATACCCACTCCGGAAGGCGTCCATGACCCTATCCAGCGCAGCCCCCCTCCGCAGAGAGAGGAGGTCTGCCAGATAAGCCGACTGCAGCACTGTTTTATCAACCGTCATGATGACATGCCTTTTCCGTTTTTCTACTCTGAACAGTCCGGAAGCTTGTCTTCTTTCAGGGCCGCCAGAATTCTCCGCCGGCAGTCCGGGCAGCAACCGTAGCCGGTCATAATCAGATCCCCATGATCTTCCTGCGTACTGTTTTCCATGACTTCAGTGAGTTCACCTTTTATGAGTGTCCTGCCGCAGTCCAGGCATATCGGCTTGATAGCCTGGGCGGAGTTCATCTGCATGTGTGACCGCTCAATCTGATGCTGAGCCTGATTAATAATCTGATTATTGAGTTTGACCCTGGTGTAGGCAGATTTCGTCCCTCTGGCGGATGGGCCCACCGGTTCATCAGAAAGATAAGGAGAAGACTCTTGGTTGGCACTGCGGAGCAACCGAACCACAAGCTGCTGATTATCCAGGAACATCTGATGGCGCTCTGCAATAAGTTTGAGGGTGCCAAGCAGTTCTTCTCCGTCCCACGGCTTGGTTATGTACTGAATTATCCCCGCCCTGTTGACCGCCAGGATTACCGCATTAAGATCAGCATATGCCGTCATCAGTACGCGTAGAGTATCCGGAGCGATTTTAGCGGCCACTGCCAAAAACTCCGCCCCGGTCATTGTCGGCATACGCTGATCAGACATGACAAGCGCCAGCGATTGCCCGGACGCCAAAATTTCAAGCGCCTCGCGGGTATCACTGGTTGTCAGGACGTGAAAGTCTCTCCGCAGCAGGTCAGCCAGGCTGGCCAGTATTTCCTTTTCGTCGTCAACGATAAGGATCCCCGGTTTTGTTGGGCTCCCAGCTTCTATCATGGCGAGAGTTCCTTTCCAGTCTCTACGGGCAGCACAATGCGGACAACCGTCCCGGAACCGGCTGAACTGTCGAGAGTAATTCTTCCCCGGTGCGATGCCACAACCTGATGGGCGATACTGAGCCCGAGTCCGGTTCCTGAGCCGACCTCCTTGGTCGTAAAAAACGGATCAAATACTCTGTCCATATGCTCGACCTGAATACCATCACCATGATCCGTGACTTCAATAGTGATCCAATCGGCGCCTCCAAACAGGGCAATCCTGATGCTCTGGCCATTATGACTCGCCTGTATGGCATTAACAACTATATTAGTGATGGCCTGGTTAAGCGGGCCGGGAGCGCAGAGAAGCGGCGGCAGCTCGGCATATGAAGTTTCCACCGTAACGCCGCGCTCCTGAAGAAGCGGTTTCAGAAATCGTAATCCCGCTTCAATTCCCTCATGGACATGGCATGGTTTCCTTTCAGCCTCATCGAGCCGGGAGAAAATACGAAGATCCCGAATAATGTCGCGGATTCTCTCCAATCCTTCGATGTTGGCGCCAATTTTCCGAGGTATTGTCCCCTTCAATATTTCCAGTTCCTGATTGGTTGCGACTTCAACAAGTCTGGCATGAATGTGGGGGGCGGTGATTGCCAGGTCAGGCAGAACATCCATTACCGTAGCGATAAATGCCTGCAGATCGTTGAAGTCCCGTTTCAATACCTGTTCATTGTTAAGTACAAATGCGACCGGGTTATTGATTTCATGGGCAATCCCGGCGGTCATCTGCCCCAGGGAGGCCATTTTTTCCTGATGTATCAACATTGCCTGCGTACGTTTGAGCTCCTCAAGTGTCCGAGAAAGCTCCCGCCCTTTACGAATATTTTCGCGGGTAATTACTGCCAGCTGATTGTTTAATTGGAGAAGCTCTTCGTGCAGTTTATGATCAGAATCGAGTGCCGGTTCGCCGGTCAGAAAAAACAGGTCACCAGCAATAAACAGTCGGCATCGCAGAGAGCGGGGCGACTGTTTATCCGTTGCCGCATTAAGGAAAAACTCTTCTTTGGGAAGAGGCGTCTTACCGGTCAGGAATCTGAGCAGCAATTGGGCATCGGTCGCTATCAGGAAATCATATATATGCCTGCCAACAGACCCCGAGATCTCCAGGTCAAGAAACCTGGCCATTGGCCGGTTTACCTGTAATATTGTACCGCTGCCATCCAGTATTGCCAGACCAAAAATATCCGCCTGATTCAAAACAGATATAAACTGCCCATTAATGAGAGCAAGCGTTTCCTCTAACAGCACCAAATCAGTAGATAACGCCATATTTTGATTCTTTCACTTCGTTATTGAATTCATTCGACTCTATTGAAACGCATCGCCAGACATTTTATCTAATGCATTCTTTAAAACCGACCGCAGTTGATCAAAGTTAAAGGGCTTTGTAATCAAGCCGGACATTTCATTCCGGTTAATTCGAGAGGTGACGTCAATTTCACCAAAGCCGGTGGCAATAATGATGGGAAGATCAGGGTTGATATTCTTCAGTTCACGAAACAGTGTATAGCCATCCATGACCGGCATACCCAAATCAGTTATAACCATGGTAATATTTTCGCAATGTTTCTGGTACAAGTCAATTGCTTCTCTGCCATTTGCAGCATCAATAACGGCAAATCCCAAGGCTTTGATCATGCTTTTTGCTATCATTAAAACCTGTGTTTCATCTTCTACCAAAAGAATTGTGCCACTTCCCTGCCAGGGAAGCGGAACACCTTTTTCAGACGCAATTATATTGCCGGATTCACCCTCTTGAATTGGCAGATAAATTTTGAACGTAGTTCCCTGTCCCGGTTGACTGATAAGCTGCAAAGCTCCCTTATGCGAGGTTACTATGCCGAGCACTGCGGACATGCCAAGGCCGCGCCCGGTGAATTTAGTCGTGAAAAACGGTTCGAAGACGCGAAGTTTTGTATCATTATCCATGCCGCATCCGGTATCGGACACTTCGAGACACACATACCAACCGGGTTTGATATCAACGCCAAGGTGGTCCCTGTTCGTTTGTCCCGAAATGATTTCCGATTCTGCAAGTTTTACATGTATTACGCCAGATACATCTCCTATTGATTCCGAGGCGTTAATAATCAGATTCATGACAACCTGCCTGAGTTGGCTTTTGTCTATTTTTATGGTGGGGATATCAGCAGCAAAACTTGTTGTAATAACTACTTTATGACTGATTGCGGATTTCAGCATTTTAACTGTTTCTTCAACCAAATCCGTTACATTAACGTTATGCAGAGAAATAGACGCTTTTCCCGCATACGCCAGCATCTGACGGCACAGTTCTGCCGCACGTTCCGCGGCTTTTTCTATGACCGGGACATGGATCTCGGCGGTCGCATACTCCATCTTGACCAGGTTGCAATTGCCTATGATAATTGCCAGAATATTGTTGAAATCGTGGGCAATTCCGCCGGCCAGCACAGATC
>CAIYZD010000431.1 GCA_903930585.1 uncultured Geobacteraceae bacterium
CGCATGTGCTATTGCCAGTATCAAACCGCCGACCGCTCGGCAGACTTCGGCGGCAAACGCGGGATTCACCGTTTCAAGCGTATCCGTCGGCTGATGGTAATGGGGATTGCGGAAGTTGGTGGTGTCGGTCACCATAATAGCTGGGTAGCCGTTATCCCAGAACGGAGCATGGTCCGAACGCCGGGTATCGGGGAGAATTTCGCCGTTTCCGGGCACAACCAGCGGAACCACCGGCAGGTTGACTCGCCATCGCTCCACCGAACCGACGAAGGAGTGTACCAGAGGCCGGGAATGTTCGTTGCCGATCACGGCGATAAAATTTCCGGTTGCCGGTATGGGGAACGGCAGCTCTGCCGGGGCTCCCTGCATGATAGTATCACCGGCATAGGCAACCGATTCGAGGACGATTACCCCTGCGATATCCCAGCCGGATTCCCGGGCAAACCGGGCCAGAGCCTTGCTGCCGCAGAGCCCCGAGTCATGCTCTCCCTCCCGTTGATTTTCTTCCAGAGAAACTCCGATAAACTGAACGGTCCGATCAAGGTCTGTCTGCCGCAACAATTCGGCCAGTTCAAGCAGCACGGCAACTCCGCTGGCGTTGTCATCGGCGCCGGGAGAGGCGGCAACCGTATCGTAATGCGCGACTACACAGACCCGTTCATGCGGCAGTGTAGTTCCGGTGCGGGTGGCGATAATATTCCTGAAGGGGGAACCTTGTTCCTCAAAGCGGTGCTCGGTTACGTCATAGCCCATGTTGCCAAACGACTCTGAAAGATAGGTTGCAGCCCGTTCAAGCGCTTCGGGCGCAGTTAGACGATGCCGAACCCCCTGCAATGTGCGGATCTGCTCGCGGATATGGTCAACGGTGAGGGACGTAGGAAATTTTTCCGGTGAAAACATTGGTATGATCCTCTTTAGACTTTTGTTGCTGCCATTGAATTTAGAAGTTTAGGCTAAATTTCCACTTTCAAGGGCTGACCCCGCCTCTTTTGCTCACACCAACCGCATCCTGATTACGAAAATAATGGCGCTACAATCACCATAATTTACTAAACTATTTACAAAAAATAATCAATTGTAATATCAGTATGTTATCAGCATTAAAAGTGTAAAGTTTCTTTACGACTTCAGAAAACATCAATAATATCAAAGTTTTACATTGTATCAAAAATGGCTCAACATCGTCAAATGGCGGAATGGGCCAAAAAAACTTTTTCGCGCATAAAAATGGGCAGGAAAATTCTCTGCCCGCTTGGGGTGCGAGAAAACAGCTGAACATAAAAAGCTGCTGTGACAGACTGCAACTTTATGGTAAAATGGAAAACTATTTTCAGGAGGCCATTGCACGTGAATAACGATCTGATTCTTCTCGGCCACGGTAGCGGCGGCCGCCTTTCGCACCAGCTGCTTGATGAACTGATCATTCCGATTGTCAGCGGCATTTCCCCGGCGGGACAAAACGATGCTGCCCTGCTGGAGAGCGTGCCGGGTCGGATTGCCTATACGACCGATTCTTTTGTCGTCGATCCGATATTTTTTCCCGGTGGAACCATCGGCAGCCTGGCCGTGCATGGCACGGTCAACGACCTGGCCATGATGGGGGCGCGGCCGCTCTGGTTGAGTGTCGGGTTGATCATCGAAGAGGGATTCAGTAAGGCCGATTTGAAGACCATCCTTGAGGATATGCGTGCGGCTGCGGACGCGGCCGGTGTTGCCATCGTTACCGGTGATACCAAGGTGGTGCCGCGCGGCAAGGCTGACAAGATATTTATAACGACCTCCGGTGTCGGGGCGGTTGAGCATACCCTTCCAATTCATGGCGCCAATGCCCGGCCGGGTGATGTGATCATCATCAACGGCACCATCGGCGATCACGGCATTGCCGTCATGGCGGGACGTGAAGGGCTTGAAGTCGATACGGAGATACAGAGCGATTCGGCGGCGCTGAACGGTCTGGTCGCCGTGCTTCTGGCGGAGGTGGGGGGGGGAGTCCATGTGCTGCGCGACCCGACGCGGGGAGGAGTGGCGACTACCATCAAGGAAATAGCCCAACAATCGGGGGTTGCTATTACCTTGAAAGAAGAGGCGCTACCGGTTAAAGCGGCTGTGCGGGGGGTTTGCTCTATTCTCGGGCTTGACCCGCTCTTTGTGGCAAACGAGGGAAAACTGCTGGCCTTTGTGGCGGCTGATGCTGCGGACGGAGCGTTGGCGACCATGAGAAAACATCCGCTCGGCGGCAACGCTGCGATCATCGGCGCGGTGGGAGCCGGACCGGCCGGCCGGGTGCAGATGGAGACGGTGATCGGCGGGATGCGGTCGGTCGATATGCTCTCCGGAGAACAATTGCCGAGGATATGCTGAGATGGCGAAGGAAAAATCACCGGTTACCGCTGCGGTACGTGTATTGCGTGCCGAAAAGGTCGAGTTCAGCGACCATCCCTATTCTTATGAAGAGAAGGGGGGGACGGAGGTGTCTTCGCGCGAGCTGGGTGTTGACGAGCATGCCGTGATTAAAACCCTGATCATGGAAGATGACCGCCGTAAACCGCTGATCGTGTTGATGCATGGCGATCTGCAGGTCTCCACCAAGGAACTGGCGCGGCTGATCGGCGTCAAACAGGTTTCTCCGTGCAGCGCGGACATGGCTCAAAAGCAGAGCGGTTTTCTGGTCGGAGGCACCTCGCCATTTGGCACCCGTCATCTAATGCCGGTCTATATGGAAGAAAGCATCTCCGGCTTGCCGAAAATCTATATTAACGGCGGCAAACGGGGTTATCTGGTCGGCATGGCGCCGTCGGAACTCATCAGGGTACTGAAGCCTCGCCTGGTAACAGTGGGGATAAAGAGATGAGAGATGAGAGATGAGAGATGAGAGGGTCGGTATTTATGAAAGGAATCGAGTATGATCAGAAAAGCACAGATTGTCGATGTAAAGGATATCCAGAAGTTACTGATGACATTTGCCAGCCGGGGCGACATGTTGTCCCGTTCGCTGTCGGAGCTGTATGAGTCGTTGCGGGATTTTTACGTCGTTGAAGAAGATGGGGTTCTGTTGGGGGTATCGGCGTTGCACATCGTGTGGGAGGATCTTGCCGAGGTGCGCTCCGTGGCGGTGAACGAAGATGCTGGTCGCAAGGGGATTGGCAGCCGTCTGGTGCAGGCCTGTATCGACGAAGCCCGCGAAATAGGCCTGAAACGGATATTCTGCCTGACCTACAAACCGGACTTTTTTGCCAAGCATGGTTTTCGTCTGGTGGATAAAGCCGAGTTGCCGCATAAGGTATGGGGAGATTGCATTAAATGCCCGAAATTTCCCGATTGCGACGAAAATGCGATGATACTGGACCTGTGAAATGCGAAAGGGGGGCAATAGCCCCCCTTTCGCATTATGTGGAGTGTCGGTCTGTTCAGTCAGATCCCGTTATCAGATATAGTACATGACACGGTGATTGGTCTCGTTTTCAATACCCATGTCGTGGGCACGCTGACAGAGGGTTTGCAGGGTCATACCGCCGAACAGGGTATCAAGCAGCTCGTTGGCCTCTGCCCAGACGGTCTGAGTGACGCATTTCCCTTCGAAAGGGCATTCCGTCTTGCGGCGGAGTTTTTTCGGCGTGGCGCCGACACAATCAACCAGCAGTATATCCTGCTCGGTGGCATTCAGAATTTCGAGAACCGAAATTTCTTCCGGTTTGCGCGCCAGTGCATACCCCCCTTGTGGTCCGCGCTTGCTATTGAGGAGACCGGCACGTTTCAGGCTCTGAAAGATCTGTTCGAGATAGCGGGGGGAAATCTGCTGACGGCGGGAGATGTCCTGGATCTGGGCAGGCTCGGGGCCGCAGTTGTAGGCAATGTCGAACATGGCACGCAAGCCGTATCTGCTTTTCGTTGAGAGGCGCATACATGGTACTCCGGATCTGATGAAATGCTGAAAATCATTACGGAAGTGGGTGAAGGTTGTCAAGGAAATAAACTGCCGGGCAGCGTCATTCCAAAAATGTGTGTTATCGTGCCGTGCGGGCGATCATTGCCGCAACTACGGTCTCAGCCCCGGCTTTTTTCAGCTCTTTGGCACATTCATCCATGGTACTTCCCGTGGTCATGACATCATCCAGCAGCAGAATCCGTTTACCGGCCACCCGGTCGGGCCTGGTGACGGCAAAGGCTCCATTTACATTCATCCGGCGTTCCTGCGCCGAGAGGTTGATCTGTGGTTCGGTCGACCTGGTTCTGACAAGAGTATCCGGCAACAGGGGAAGTGCAAGCCGGCGTGACAGCACCGCTCCGAGGAGCACCGCCTGGTTAAAGCCGCGCTGACGCAGACGGGAGCGATGGAGCGGTACCGGAACAATCAGGTGCGGATCGCCGCCATTGTCTATTCCTTCCAGAGCGAGGAGCGCCAGCGGAAAGCGCAGGTGGGTGAGCCGATTGTATTTGAACGCGTGAATCAGGTCGCGAACCGCCCCTTCGTAGAGAAAGGGCGCCCGTGCTCTGTCGAAGTGCGGCGGGTGGGTCAGACACGCGCCGCAGCGGTGATCGTTACCCACACCGATAAAGGGTATTCCGCAGATGGGGCAGAGCGGTGACGCCACAAGTGGCAGGCGTTCCCGGCAGTCCGGGCAGATATGCAGCTCGTCTGAATTCGGGATAAAAGAGCGGCAGATGTGACAGATGGGGGGAAGGACAACGTCAAGCAGCGCCGTGAAGAACTGCTTGACGGAAGCCATTTAAAAGCCGGGGCCGGAGATGACGACCAGCACATGGAGATCAGAAAAGTACGGTTGGCGATCATCTCCCGTCATTTTCATGGGCGCCTACTTCACAATTTTGACGGACTTGATAACGACCGGCGTTTCGGGAACGTTCTGGAACACCATGTTCACGTTATGTGTTTTTACCGACACGATCCGGTCAACCACATCCATCCCTTCCAGAACCTTGCCGAAGACCGCGTACCCGGCACCATCCGGGCTCGGGCGGTTGAGCATGTCGTTGTTCACGACATTGATGAAGAACTGTGCGGTAGCGCTGTCCGGGGCAGATGTTCTGGCCATGGCAAGGGTGCCGCGATCATTTTTCAGGCCGTTGGCGGCCTCATTCTTGATAGGTGCGTTGGTCGGTTTCTGCTTGCGATCAGTGGTAAAACCGCCGCCTTGTGCCATGAAGCCGGGGATGACGCGGTGAAAGATGGTGCCGCTATAAAAACCTCCTTTGACATAATCCAGAAAATTTTTGACGCTGATGGGCGCTTCTTTCTCGAATAGTTCGATCTTGACGTTTCCGAGGCTTGTTTCCATCGTGACAACCGGGTTTTTCTTTCCTTCTGCACAGGCGATTCCTGCCAGGAGACAGATCAGTGCAACAGCGCTCAACATCTTCTTTATCATGGTACCCTCCAAAGTTTTTTCTCGTTAAAACGAGCGTACTATATATATGTCAGGACGCTCGAAAAATCAAGACGCGCCATGCCGTACGAGTTCGGCCAGACAGGAGATGAAAGCGGGGGAGCTGTTGAGCGCTTCGGTGCGCCGGAAATCGGTGATGCCGAGTACGGCGGCTTCTTCCTTGTATTGGATATCGATTTCATAGAGTGTCTCGATATGATCCGACACAAACGAGATCGGCACCATCAGCAGCTGTTTGCAGCCGGCTGCGGCCAGTTCGGCGATCTTTGTCTCGGTTGACGGCTCCAGCCACTTGACCGGTCCGGCTCGCGACTGGAAAGCCAGGTGATGCGAAATTCCGCCGAACTGTTCCATGGTCAGGCGTACCGTCGCCTGAATATGGTCAAGATAGGGGTCGCCGGAATCTATGAATGATTGTGGCAGGCCGTGGGCAGAGAAGAGCAGCTGGACCGTTGAACGGTCGGGAAAACCGGCCAGACCCCGCTCGATTTTTTCTGCCAGTGCGCCAATATAGGCGGGGTGATCATAGAATTGACGGATATATGAAAGCTTGAGGGGCGCTGCCGATTTTTTCGTTCCCCGCTCCAGTTCATTGATGCTGGAGCCGACCGTGGCGCGGGAGTAGTGCGGATAGAGCGAAAGGACGGTAACGGTGGTGATGCCTTCACGCGCAATGGCGGCCAGCGCCTCGGCCGTATCCGGGTGCGAATAGCGCATGGCCACAAAGCAGCGGTAACCGGTCCCGAGGGCCTTTCAAGCTCTGCTGCCTGCTGTTCGGTCAACTGCCGGATCGGTGACTTGCCGCCGATCTTCTTATAATACTCCAGGACTTTTTTCGAACGGCGGCGCGCAATGACGCGGGCGATGACCGGTTGCAGTAAAGAAGGGCCGATACGGATGATATCCCGGTCGGAGAAAAGGTTATACAGAAACGGCTCGATGGCGGCCAACGAGTCGGGCCCTCCCATCTGGAGCAGCAGTACGGCGGTTTTTGTTGTCATATCTCAGGCCCTTATCATGACGAGCAGCATCTTGAACGGCTTCACCGCTTTCAGCTCATGGGGAATGTTGGCCGGCATAATGATAATCTGACCGGCAGCTACGATGTGCGGAGCCCCGTTAATAATGACCTCAGCTTCGCCATCCACCACCTGAACAAAGGCATCATACGGTACGGTATGTTCGCTCAAACCCTGCCCCTCGCCAAACGAAAACATCGTCACGGTCCCGATTTTCTTGTCGATCAGCGTCTTGCTGACAACCGAGCCGTCCTGATAGGAAACGAGATCACTCAGTGTTAATGCATTACCAATTAATTCCATAAATCCTCCTGATTCTCCTGCACACTCAAACTGCACTTATTCATAGTACCGCAGGAGTCAAAAAAAACAAAGGCGGAAAACCAAAGTTTTCCGCCTTTATTAACATTACCAGGTTCAGATGCAGCGATTAGTACATTCCGCCGCCCATACCACCCATGCCGCCCATACCACCAGGCATACCGCCACCCATGCCGCCGCCTGCAGATTCATCCTTCGGCTTTTCGGCGATCAGCGCTTCGGTCGTCAGCATCAGGCCGGCGATTGAAGCTGCATTCTGAAGAGCGCTACGGGAAACTTTGGTCGGATCGATAATACCGGCCTGAATCATGTCGACATATTCATCATTGGCGGCATCGTATCCAAAGGCGTCAGCGCCATTCTTGACCTTGTCAACTACGATCGAAGCATCGATCCCTGCATTTTCTGCGATCTGGCGAATCGGAGCTTCCAGGGAAGCCTTGATTACGTTTACGCCAAACTGTTGCTCGTTTTCCAGCTTGAGGTTATCCAGAGCCGACAGGGCGCGAATGTATGCGACGCCGCCTCCGGGGACGATCCCCTCGTCAACAGCTGCGCGGGTTGCATGCAGTGCATCTTCCACGCGGGCTTTTTTCTCTTTCCTTTCGACTTCGGTTGCCGCGCCGACTTTGATTACGGCTACGCCGCCAACAAGTTTAGCCAGACGTTCCTGGAGTTTTTCCTTGTCGTAGTCGCTGGAGGATTCTTCAGCCTGGGCACGGATCATCTTGACGCGTCCCTGGATGGCTTCTTCCTTGCCGTTGCCGTCGATGATGGTGGTGTTGTCTTTATCGATGGTGACGCGCTTGGCCTGGCCGAGCATGTCGATCGTGGTCTGGTCGAGTTTGAAGCCGACTTCTTCGGAGATTACCTGTCCACCGGTCAGGATGGCGATGTCTTCAAGCATGGCTTTACGGCGGTCGCCAAAGCCGGGAGCTTTAACGGCACAGACGTTCAGAACGCCGCGCAATTTGTTGACAACCAGCGTTGCCAGTGCTTCGCCTTCGATATCTTCTGCAATGATCAACAGCGGACGGCCCGATTTTGCGGATGCTTCCAGAACCGGAAGGAGGTCCTTCATGTTGGAGATTTTTTTGTCGTGAATCAGGATCATGGCGTTTTCGAGGGTTGCCTCCATACGCTCCGGATCAGTTACGAAGTAAGGAGAGAGGTAGCCGCGGTCGAACTGCATACCTTCGACGGTTTCCAGAGTTGTCTCCATTGCTTTTGCTTCTTCAACCGTGATAACGCCCTCTTTGCCGACTTTTTCCATCGCTTCGGCGATGATGTCGCCGATGGTCTTGTCATTGTTGGCGGAGATGGTGCCGACCTGGGCGATTTCTTTGTGGTCCTTGATCGGTTTGGAAATGTTTTTCAGCTCGGCGACGATAGCTTCAACTGCCTTGTCGATGCCGCGTTTCAGTTCCATCGGGTTGTGACCGGCGGCAACCAGTTTGGAGCCCTGACGATAAATGGCCTGGGCCAGAACGGTTGCAGTGGTGGTGCCGTCTCCGGCAACGTCGGAAGTCTTGGAAGCGACTTCCTTGACCAGCTGTGCGCCCATGTTTTCAAACTTGTCTTCAAGTTCGATTTCTTTGGCGACGGTGACGCCGTCCTTGGTGATCAGCGGCGAACCGTAGGATTTGTCGATAACGACATTGCGACCTTTTGGTCCGAGGGTTACTTTAACGGTGTCGGCGAGGATGTTTACGCCTTTCAGGATGGCATTACGGCCGTCCTGGTCGAATTTGATGATCTTTGCTGCCATGGTGTATTCCTCCGTGTTTTTATTATATTTATTCTACAACTGCTAAAATGTCGTCTTCACGCATCATCAGGAAGTCATTGCCGTCAACTTTGATTTCAGTTCCGGCGTATTTGCCGAACAATACAACATCGCCGACTTTAACGTCCAGTGGCAGCACTTTGCCGTCTTCGGTTTTCTTGCCGTTACCGACAGCAACGATTTCGCCGCGCTGTGGTTTTTCTTTAGCGGTTTCAGGGATGAAAAGACCCCCGGCAGTTTTGGTTTCTTCTTCTACTCTTTTTACGATGATGCGGTCTTGAAGTGGTCGTAAATTCATTTGTACTTCTCCTTTCTATCCTTGTGTGGTGTGGTGGTAGAGTTGGAATTAGCACTCAGGGTCACTGAGTGCTAATTACTCACGGAATATAAACAGCGCCTTTGCAAAAATCAAGGGGGTATCTGAAATAATTTTGGAGGGGAACATCTCCCGTCGACAGAAACACTAATTGTATTATCTGATCGGCCAGCCGTTCTCGAAGCCGGGGGGGTGGAAATTCTCTTTGGTTCTGTTGTAATAGCCGAACTGCAGGCGTGGGAACTCTTTTTTCAGGCGCTGGAGCAGCCGGTACATACCGATGCCCCGTCCTTGGATTCCCATTTCGCGGTTATAATACTCCGGATCGATGGAGAGATTGCGCATCTGGATCATATCGATATCCGTTTCCGCGACAAATTTCAGCAACGCTTCAACCTCCTCCGGGGCATCGGATACGCCGGGGGATACCAGGTAATTGATCGAAGTGAAACGTCCGGCCTGTTTGGCGATGGTTACCGAACGAAGCACATCGCTGAAGCAGTATCCCCTGGGGCGGTAATAACGGTTGTAGGTCTCTTCGCGCATCGAGTTCATCGAGAACCGGAAAGAGTCCATTCCGGCATCGCAGAGCAGTTGCACCCGTTCAGGGATCGAGCCGTTCGAGTTGAAGTTGACCGTGCCGCGCGTTGTTCCTCTCTTCATGCGCAGGGTTGCTTCGGCAATCGTGCCGGTCTGTAGAATCGGATCACCTTCGCACCCCTGGCCATACGAAACGATGGCTTGTTCGGCCTGTTCCAGATGGGGGAGGGCTATTTCGCACAACTCTTCGGGAGTCGGAACGAAACATATCCGTTCATGATTGGATGGGCAACATTCCGATTCCTGCAAGCTGATGCACCCCAGGCAGGCCGAGTTGCAGGTCGGCGAGGTCGGTAGTGGCGCTTCCCAGCGGCGATAGAAGAGGTTTTTGGCGGCAAAACAGTGGTAATCTACGGCGCAGCGCGACAGCTGTTCCAGCAGGCGGTTGTCCGGCATCAGTTTCAACATCTCCCTGACCAGCGGGTCAAGGATGCGATCATCATAATTGACCGGATTCCAGTTGCTGTTGTTGTCTACCTTGCTGGCGGCAACAACGAAACAGTCGCGCTCCTCGTCCCAGCCAACGGCGGTATACGACCAGAGTGGCAACAGTGTGGATTTAGCGGAATAATCGCACGCCGGCAGCAGGGTGCGCAGATATCCGGGGGCCATGAAGGCGGAAACTGCCTGGATACGCTGCCGGCGTTTTCCCTCTTTCAGCTCGTCAACCGTAATAAAGGCTTTTTTGCGCGGATCCCAGGCGATTGGCGGCATGGACGGCATGGTGAAGAGTCTGCTATCTTCGGGGAGCGGTATTAATTCGACCTCTTCCGGCAGGGTCGGCACGGTTCCGTTCATTCCGGCCATGCAGAGATCGGGGTGGTCGAAGATGTTTCCCTTATGGTCCGCATACAGCATTTTGGGCAAGCGTCGCGCCACGGTGGTACTCCTGATAACATGGATTAATCCTGAAGGATCAGTCGGGAGGAAGATACCCCATTTCATGCGACGACGCAACGCTGTAAACTTTTCTGTAGCGTCGCATTATTTAATGGTTGCTCCGGAGGGCAAGATACGAAAGAATGTACAAACTTGGTATATACACGGAAAGGCTTGTTTATGAAAAGATGTAGTGTCGCACTTTCAATGGGTATCATCTTGATGGTATCCCACGTTTTTGCCGAGTCAACGCCCTCAACGATTGAGAGTCTTGAACGGCAGATTTCGGCCCGCTATGCCGGTGTGTCTCCGGCAGAGTGGGGCGAACGGGTGTCGGGGGTGCGGACCAGGCTTGACACCGACGAAAAAGTGCTCGCGCTGACGCTTGATGCCTGTGGCAGTGCCAGGGGGAAGGGGGTTGATTCCCGGCTGATGGAGTTTTTGATTCGGGAGCAGATGCCGGCAACGTTTTTCATCAATGGGCGCTGGATTGATGCCAACCCGGAGCTGTTCAAACAGCTGGCCGCCAATCCGCTGTTTGAGATTGCCAACCACGGTATTCGCCACAAGCCTGCCTCAATTACCGGGCGGTCGATATACGGAATTACCGGGACGAAAAATGCAGCTGAAGTCGTTGAGGAGATCGAACTGAATGCCCGCAAAATCGAAGCGATCAGCGGGGTACGGCCGAAGCTGTATCGTTCGGGAACCGCCTATTACGACGAGGTTGCGGTGAAGATATCGCAGGCGCTCGGGCACGAGGTTGCCGGTTATTCTCTGTTGGGAGATGCCGGGGCGACCTGGAAAGCTGCACAGGTGAAGGCGGCACTCTTGAAAGCAACTCCCGGCGATATCGTCCTGCTGCATATGAATCACCCCGAAGCAGGGACAGGGGAAGGGATCATCGCGGCGGTGCCGGAACTGAAAAAACGCGGGTTCCGGTTTGTCAGGATGTCGGATTATCCGTTGAAATAACGAGCGAATCGCGGAGACGTTCTCCCCTTATATGTTGTATTCCAACTTTAACCGCATCTGGATGTTTCTGGCCTGCTTAAAGGCCTCTTTCAGCATCAGGCGGTTAAGTGCATTCAGGGATGCGGGATCCAGGCGATTGGCTGCGTCCCGGTTTACAGCTGTGATCTGTTGTTGCATGCGGAAACGCTGCACCAGATAGAATGCCTCCACTTCGCCCGCGGTTGTTTCCGGGCGCTGATTCCGGGCGCGGGCCACTGCACGCAGACGATCCGCGGTGTTGGTTGCCCAAACCCCATGGGTCAGACTCCAGAGGCGTATTGCATCTACGAATGGACGGGAGCCACGGAGTTTGAGGTTAATGGTATGGGGGTGCTGCTTGCCCCCGTCGTAGACAAAGTTATTGGCCCACCCCAGGGGTGGTGAGGCGGTCAGGGCCTCTTCTGCCAGGGCTCTCAAGAAGCGTTCGTGTGTTCGAGGCTGAGGGAGTAACCAGTTGCGCAGAGTGTCGGCCAGCTCATAGCTGCCGTAGAGGGGGCGAAAGTCAAAGAAGATGGTGCTATGCATGATCGCCTCCGGCTCGGGCACTTTCATCCAGCTGCTGAATTTGTTTTGCCACTCCGCCAGGCTCAGGCACCAGGACCGATTTCCGGCCATATAATTGCCTTTGCACAGGGTAAAGCCGCAGGCATCGAGCGCACGGTTGACCGCCTGGGCAAAGGGTAAAAAGGCTTCGCGCAGCTCCTCTGTTGCCTCCTCTACGCCGGGGTGGAAGATGATCGCATTATCCTGATCGGTTGAAAAGGTTTGTTCCAGCCGTCCTTCGGAGCCAAATACCAACCAGCACCATGGCACCGCCGGCAGATCAAATTCATCCTCGATCACCTCGATGATCCGCATCGCGGTTATATCATTGAGTGCCGAAACCCATTGACAAACTTTCTCCGCCCCCATTCCGGCCACAAACAGCTCTGTCCCACGCTGGTTGATTGCAGCGGCCACTTTGGCCAGCGTCGCCACATCCGTTGCCATGGTGACCGATTCGGCCAGGGCCTCGGAGTCTCTGCCACGCAGTCCGAACAGGTCGGCACGGGAGACCACATTGCACAGGTGGCCGTCCGGTTCCACCAGGATCACATGCCTGACATTCCGTTTTGTCATCAACACCGTGGCCCGGTGGGCGGGCGCATCGGCGGGCAGAGTAAAGGGCGCCGCGGTCATCAACACGGCCACCGGCAGTTCCAGATCCCCCCCCTCAAAGGCGATGGCATGCACCAGATCACTCAGAGTGATAATGCCGAGCGGGCGGTTACTCGGTTCATCAACCACAACAATATTGTCGGTCCCGGTCTGGTTCATTCGCACCATGGCATCTCGCACACTGGTCGAGGGAGGCGTCGTCAGTGGTACTCCTCTTCTGGGAAGGGAACGCAGTGGCCCCTCCGATAGGCCAAAGTAGGTATCCGTCATGATCAACCACCGGTTTCCAGCAGTTCTTTGACCTTGGCGACCAATTCACGGGTTGAAAAAGGCTTGGGAATATAGGCATCCGCGCCAAGAGAGAGACCCTTCGCTATTTCTGCCGTCCGACCCTTGGCGGTCAGCATCAGGATCCGCACCCCTGCCAGAGCAGGGTCAGTCCGTACCGCCCTGCATACCTCAAAGCCATCGAGCTTGGGCATCATGACATCAAGGACCACAAGATCGGGTCGATCGGCCCGAATTCGCGCCAGCCCCTCCTCTCCATCATGCGCCGTCAGGACTTCCAACCCCTCGCGGCTCATGAGGAAGTTGACGGAAATGGCGATATTCGGTTCATCATCCACAATGAGGACTGTTTTGCTCATGGTCCCTCCTCCAGGTTGTCCGTTGAGATCGTTTGGTTTATACAGGGTAGCTCAAATACAAAAATTGCACCATGTCCTGGTGGGCTCTGCACCGAGATCCGTCCGCTAAAGTGCTCAATGATCTCCCGGCTGATCGGAAGACCCAATCCCGTGCCCATGGGGTTGGCGCTTTTATCGCCGGCCTGACGGAATTTCTCGAAAATAACCGCCTGTGCCGCCGGTGGAATACCTGGTCCATTATCGGCAATCCTGACCCGATACCGGTTCTGCTTTCTCGTGAGGGACACATCGATCCTGCCGCTGCCCGGTGGAATGAATTTTTCAGCGTTGGATAACAGGTTGAGCATGACCTGCATCAGACGGTCACGATCTGCCATGACAGAGGAGGCCCCTTTCCGTAATTTCAGGTAAACTACGCCCCCCTTGTCAAGAAGCAGCTGTTCTGTTGTTGCAACCGATTGTCTGATCACTTCAGCAAGATCAACCTCACTGCTTTTCCAGTCAGCATGGCCGGACTCTATCTTTGCCAGATCAAGGACCTGGTTAACAAGGCGAGTCAGTCGCTCGGTTTCCCTGGCAATGATGCCGAGGAAGTTCATTCGCTCCTGCACTTTGATGTCCGGATTATCAAGGAGAATCTCTGAAAAAGCGCGAATGGAGGTCAAGGGGGTTCGCAGTTCATGGGTCACCGAAGACATGAAATCATCCTTCAGGTGATCCAGGGCCTTAAGCCCTTCGTTCGCGGCTTTAAGCTCAGCCGTTGCGATCTCCAATTCCCGGGATTTCTGCTCCAATTCGTGGCTATAGGCGCGAATCTGTGATGCTTCATCAAGGATATGCATCACTTCATCGAGCCCAAGGGGCTCTTCCTGGGCCACGGAGGCAACCATAACCCGTGCGGAAGCACTTCCGATGGCTCCGGCAAGCAGGGTCTCGGCAAAAAGGACGGTCTGCGCATCGGCAGGCAGATCCTCTCCGGCAGCCAACCTGCGACCTTTGGTATACGTGGCGAATTCGTTATGGGCACGTTCGGGGCCGAGAAACCGGCTGGTCAGGTCGATCAGATCGTCAAATTGGGCACTGCCTCGCCATACCCCGGCAACAATCGGCCGGCTATGTTTCAGCACATCGACAAATACCGTGGCCTGAGTAACCTCTGCGGTGTTGGGGACCCGCAACAGGGAGACGATAGCATAGGCTCCTATATTGGCCGCCAGGCTCCAAAACAGACAATGGGAAATCTCGTCGAACCCTTGTAGCCCAAAGAGTTCCTGTGGCTTTAAGAGGGCGATGCCGAATGGTCCGGAATCAAGAAACTCGGCGGACACCCATCCGGATTTCGCAAAGGAAGGGAGTAACAGTGTGTAGATCCAGATTGCAAAACCGGAGCCAAGGCCCGCCAGCGCACCCCTGCGGGTTCCTCCACGCCAAAACAGACCGCCAATTATTACCGGCGCGAATTGCGCCACGGCGGCAAAACTGATCAGGCCTATGGCCACCAACGCATAGGCTTCTCCTGCCAACCGGAAATAGAGATACCCCAGTAACAGAATGAAAAAAATCGAGCTGCGGCGCACAAACAACAACATGGAGGAAAGACTGACTGGCGGTGGGTGGTGCCGCCAACGGTGCAGCAGTACCGGCATCACCAAGTCGTTACAAACCATGGTGGAGAGGGCGATGGTCTCGACGATGACCATGCCGGTTGCGGCAGAAAGGCCACCGATAAAGGCGAACAGGGCCAGCCACTCCTGCTTGTAGGCAATGGGGAGGGTCAGGACAAAGGTATCGGCGTCGACGCTGCCACCGGGAAATGCCAACTGTCCGGCCAAGGCAATGGGCAGGACAAATACATTGATCAGCAGCATGTAGAGCGGGAACATCCAGATGGCACGGCGTAAATGCTGTTCATTACTGTTTTCCACGACCGACAGCTGGAACTGGCGTGGCAACATCAGCACTGCCAGCGCCGAAAGGAAGGAGAGCGAGACCCATGCGTTATAGCTCCCCTCCGGTGCGAGCAGCGGTTTCAGGTGATTCGCCTGCTCTGCCTTCCGGACGATATCGCCAAAACCGTTATGAAGGCCGAAGGTTACGAACAGTCCCACGGCTGTCAATGCCACCAGTTTGACGATGGACTCGAAGGCAATTGCCGCCACCAGACCTTCATGCCGCTCGCTGGCATCCAGGTGCCGTGTACCAAAAAAAATAGTGAAGAGTGCTAACAACAGCGCGACATAAAAGGCCGTATCCTGCCATACGGGCAGGGCGGCGTGGCGAGGCATGACAATTTCCGGATAGTGCAGCAGGATGGTAAAGCTGTTGGATACCGCCTTAAGTTGCAGGGCGATGTAAGGGAGTACCCCGACTACGGCGATCACCGTGACCAGTCCCCCCAGTAAGTGGCTCTTACCGTAGCGGGATGAAATAAAGTCGGCAATCGAGGTGATGCGTTGCGATTTGCTGACCCGTATCATTTTGAGCAACAGGTAGCCCCATAAGGCTGCGGCTAACGTTGGCCCCAGATAGATCGGCAGAAATCCAATCCCGGATGCGGCAGCACGTCCCACGCTGCCGTAATAGGTCCACGCCGTACAGAAAACGGCAAGCGACAGGGCGTAAACGGTGGGGTGGGAAATCACTGAGCGGCCACTGTCTGCGCGTCGATCTGCCCAGTAGGCAATAGCAAAGAGCAGCCCCATGTAGAGGCACGAGACGAAAATGATGAACGGGCCGCTCAGCATGTCCTGCTCCGGCGGTTCAATTGCCCCGTCCTTCGGTGACCCAGGCCATGAGCGTAACCAAAATACTCCAGACGGTGAACAGATAAAAATAGAGTATCGGCACACCGAACCAGAGGCGATCGTTGTCAAACAGAGAGATAATAGGAGAATAGAGGAGTAGCACGCCAAAGAGAAAGACGGCGACCAACCGCTGTTTTATAAAGGTAATTCGTCTCATTTACCCTTCCCTCCCTATTATTGATCTGCGCGCCACCCTCAATCAGCTAGAGTGAGTCAAGGCCGTACTGGATGTCTTCTATGAGCAGCTTGGTGCCGGTGCTGGTGTTCCTGTTTCCGTACAATTGCGTGAGAAACGGTAACAGGTCGGATTTTTGCAGAGAACCAAAATAGTAGAGCAAATCCCCGGCCAGCGCGATATTGTATGCCTGCTGCCCGTAGTTCGATACCTGTTGGTAATTGGTTACATAGTTTTTTATGTTGGCGCCGTTGTACGACCCTACATTGAATGCCGCGAGATAATATGCGCCGGTAAAATCAAGAACGGCGCCGCTGCCTGACATGGCTTGCAGCAGCGATTGCGCGCCCGCGCTATATCCTGCTCCTGTCGTCGACTGCAGGTGGGACATCGCAAAGGAGACGGAGTAATAGTCCAGCGCCCCGTTCATGGCGGTCTGCAGTTGGTTCATCTTCTGGAAACGCCCCGCCCAGGCGAGGGAGTCGGAGTTCGCGGGGCAGACCACGCCGTAGGGTACTGGGCTGGCATTAACCCGGCAGTCAATCCAGGTCTGGGCATGAAAACAGGGGGTCAATGCGTTTGTCAGGTCATCCGGTGACAGAAAATCCTGACGCGCCAGGGCAGCATCACAGGCTTGTCCAAGCAGGGTAAGAGGGTTTGCGGTGACACCGTCAACCTGAACCGATGTCGCATGTGCATTCAGGTAGACATAATCTCTGGCCAGGAATTGGTCGGTAGTGGTTGCGGCGGAGGTGCTGATCATGACAGCCGGAAGCGGAACGGTCATGGCCGTCACCAGAGGAGCGGAGGCGGTTCCGACAGAATAGAGGTTGGCGCCGTTACTCGTGAAAAGGTCTTGCGCGGTTGGGCCGCGGTGTATCAGTCCGACGATCTGGCCGTTGTCATCAATTGCCGGCGAACCACTGTTTCCCGGCAGACTGTAGTTTGTACTCTTGATCCAGCTGCCGGCTGTGTCGAAGATTACGCCGTCACTCCATTTTTTGAGGCGTCCGTCGGGGTGCCCTATGATGGTCACGTGCGTTCCGATGAGAGCTGCGGGGGGCTGCGCGTTAAAGGAGAGGTAGTCCGGTGTGGTGAGTTTGTTGCCGCCGGGGTTGTCGTACATTTGAACTACCGCCATGTCGAGTCCCACGTCGACGGATTGCGGTACCGCAAAGACGATCGTCGGCTGCTGGCGTTGTTGTCCGCGCTGCCGCAGAAACGTTATCTGCACATAGCACCCTTCGCGCGGGCATACCGTATCACCCAAAACGTGATTGTTGGTAAGAAAGAGTCCGGTAGCGGAAATGAAGGACCCGGAAGCCGCGGCGCCTGCGGTGCGAACAAGGACCACTGCCTTGGCGGCTTTTTGAACGACGGTGGACGCTGTCGCAATGTCATTAAGCGCCGGCAGATCCGTACCGGCGTTTGATGCGGAGCCGTCGCTTCCGCCACCGCCGCAGCCGGCAAGAAACATCAGAACCAGTGGCGTCATAACCTGCAGAATTTTCATAATACCCCCGGTGATCTGTCATCACTCTTGACTAAACCTTTTATCATCAATAATCAATAGCAATATCAGTATGTTATCAGAAACAAAAAGTGTAAAGTTTCTTTACACCTCCAAAAAATATCAATAAAAACAGCATATTAGCAGAGACGAAACGCACCTTAAGTACGCTAAATGGCGGAGTTGCGTGGAAAAAAATGTATCGGGATACAAAAAAAGTTTGCGACTCTGTTTGATAGTTGTTAATCGCATCAGAGTGAAGAATAAAATTACACTGCTGCGAGGTTTGAAGATGCATTTGTTTTACAAATATGGTAATAAACAAATTTATACTTATTTTCTACACAATTAAGGAGCTTCAAAATGATTAGGGAATTTGAAATACTGAAGTCACATCGTTTAAATGCCGAGTCGTCTTTTGCACGCCCGGTTCAAGTCCTCCCCGAGCAGGTAAAACTGGATGATCCTGCGATATCCGTTCTTACCGATTTCAATAAGGTTTCACTTCTTGTCGCGCGGATGATACTACCCCTGGAAGTTGCTAATTCAAAGATGATCCGATATGGGGTAAGAGCACTGATCGTATTGAATGGTAACGACCAGGTTGCCGGTCTGTTGACTGCCAGCGATATCCTTGGCGAGAAGCCGATGCGTTTTCTGAAAAGCATGGGCGGAACTCATGCCGATCTTATGGTACGTGACGTAATGACGCCGCAGCATGAACTGGAAGTACTGAAAATTGAAGATGTACGAAATGCGTCCGTCGGTCAAATCGTTGCAACGCTGAAAAAGGCCGGCAGACAGCATGGCCTGGTCGTTTCTGAAGGGACGGATGGGAAGCAGTTGGTGTACGGCATGTTCTCACTTACACAAATCGTGAAGCTGTTGGGATCTTCACCTGATCAAGTGCTGGCCGATATAGATGCTGTAGTTGTGCGTTCGGTCTAGTACCCTGGACTATTAAAATCTTTGCAAACCAACCCGTCCAAGCCTCCCCATATCAGGGGAGGCTTGGACGGGTTCTGCCCCAGTTTCAAACGAAGAACCACCCCTCCAATTTACATTTTCAGAATGAACGGTCTTGCAGTATGCCCATGACCTCTTATTTCACACCAAGCAGCGCCAGCAGGATGCCGCCGGAGATGGCGGTACCAAAAACCCCCGCCAGGTTCGGCCCCATGGCATGCATGATCAAAAAAACCTGAGGATTTTCCCGGTTGCCGACCATGTGTGAAACCCGGGCGGCGATAGGCACCGAAGCGATTCCGGCTGAGCCGATGAGCGGATTGATCTTGCCGCGGCTGATGATATTCATGATCTTGGCGGCCACGACCCCGGACCCGGTGCCGAAGACGAACGCCACCAACCCCAGAGCTATAATCTCAAGGGTTTTAAGAGTCAGGAATTGCTCGGCATTCATGGTTGATCCAATGGCAACCGTTAATACAATCGTTATGATATTCATGATTTCATTGGCTGCTGTCTTGGCCAGCCGGTCAACCATCAGGCACTCTTTCAGCAGATTTCCCAGCATCAACATGGTGATGAGAGGAGCGATAGGCGGGAAAAAAAGATTAACGACGACGGCGATGATGATGGGAAACGCAATCTTCTCCAGGCGAGTGACCTCGCGGGGTTTCTCCATGATAATATTCCGTTCCTTTTTTGTAGTCAGCAGTTTCATGACGGGCGGCTGGATCAACGGCATCAGTGCCATGTATGAGTAGGCGGCCACCGAAATCTGTGGAAGCAGATGCGGGGCCAGTTTCATGGTGACGAAGATCGCCATGGGGCCGTCGGCACCGCCGATAATGCCGATGGCGCCGGCTTCAGCCAGGGAAAATCCGAGCAGCTTGGCCCCGATCAGGGCCACAAAAATGCCCAGATGTGCAGCGGCGCCCAAGATCACCAGCCACGGACTGGCAATCATGGGCCCGAAATCGGTCATGGCCCCAACCCCCAGAAAGATCAGCGGCGGAACAATGAGCAGAGCAACCCCCTGGTAGGCATAATGAAACAATCCTCCTGGTTGCGTCAGGCCTGAGCCGGGCACATTGGCCACGATACAGGCAAATCCGATGCCGACAAGCAGAAAGGGCTCGTATTTTTTGGCCAGGGCCAGATAGATCATGGTGAGCCCCACAAGCATCATGAATACGTTTCCCCAGCTTAATTGGGCCAGACCGGTCTGTTCTTTCAATAAGGTTAATAAATCGATTAATTGAGCAAGCATGTTTTCACTCCGTTTATTGCGGTAGTCCCTCAATGTACAGCAGGACATGTCCGTCATCCACGGCATCTCCCTCCTTGACCAGAACGGCCCGCACGGTACCGGCAACTGGCGCTACAATCGGGGTTTCCATCTTCATGGCATCCAGCACGATCAGCTCCTGATGGTAAGCAACCAGATCCCCCGGTTTGATCAGACATTTGAAAATATGCCCTGCCATGGGACTTACGATGGCCTGACATCCTTCAGGGAGAGTCGAGTGTGCAGTAACCGGAACAGATGCTGAAGAAGATGGCGCAGTGACTACGGGAGACGGAACAGGCGGTAACTGGGCAGCCGGAGAATGGCTTGCATGGAGCAACTCCGGGACGGAATCATCCAGTACCTCTACGCCGACATCGTATGTTTTTCCTTCAAGGGTTATTCTCAACATTTTCATAGTGATGATTCCTTTCTAAAAAGAGTCTTATTGGTAACTCGTGTTGATCAACGGGTACCACCGGATGTCGTGGCACGTGCTATTTGAGGCGATGTGACTGTAGTTCGTGACGCCCCTGAACTGCCCAGAGCCTGTTTTTAACGGTTACAGGACGGACTCTGGCGACACGTACCGGTTTTCCCAGCACTTCGAACGCTGCGGCGGTGAGCAGTACCACCAGCTGCTGGTCACTGAGGCCAGGATGAATGCCGCCTGTTACAGCTAATTGAGCCGCCGGGGAGGGTGGGGGCGAGACGGCGGCGGTGCCGGATTTCCTGGGCGTTGACCGGTCAAGCGGCGTGGCCGGAGAGCCTTCGCTGTCCTGTGTGCGGAATCTGTTGAGCAGAGGGAACAGCGCCAGAATCACCCCGATTCCGCCGATGATGACGAAGCTCAAAATGAAATCGATTGCGCTGATGAGAAGCGCCCCGTTTACGTTGTCTTGAATAGGCATGATACTCGTATCCTGACGGTTGATTGATATGTGCTTGTTTCGGACATTTTTTCCGAAGTGTGTTGTGGTGAGAGAATCACAATGGGATCAGGCCATGCTTCTTGGCTGGCCGCGATACCCGTTTGGTCAGTGATATCCGCAAGGCCTGCGCGATACGTGCCCGTGTTTCTGCGGGCTCGATCACATCGGTAATCATATCGCGGGAAGCCGCCTGATAGGGCGTGGCAAATTTGTCGCGGTACGACTTCATCAGCTCGGCCTCTTTTGATTGATGGTCTTCGGCTTCATCGATCTCTTTCTTGTAGATTATCTTGGTAGCGCTTTCCGCTCCCATTACCGCAATCTCCGCGCAGGGCCAGGCAAAGACAAAATCGGCCCCCATATCCTTGGAACACATGGCCAGATAGGCGCCACCGTAGGCTTTACGCATGATCAGGGTGATTTTCGGCACCGTGGCGGCAGCGTAGGCAAACAGCATCTTGGCGCCGTGACGGATGATGCCGCCCCGTTCCTGGGCCAGACCCGGCATAAATCCGGGTACATCCACCAGGTTCACCAGCGGCACATTAAAGGCGTTGCAAAAGCGGATGAAACGGGCCGCCTTGTCTGAGCTGTCGATATCAAGGCATCCGGCCTTGTATGCCGGTTGATTGGCCACCAGTCCTACAACCATGCCGTTGATTCGGCCAAACCCGACGACGATGTTGCGTGCGAATTCGCGATGAACTTCAAGCCACTGATCCGGATCCAGCAGTCGGTCAATCACCTGATACACATCGAAGCTGAGCTTCGGATCATCCGGTACCAGTTCGTTCATTCCCTCGTCCCGCTCCGGAGCGATTTCGTTGGGGATATAGTGGGGAGGGTCCTGTAAATTGTTGAGCGGCAGAAAGCTGAGCAGTTGCCGAGCAAGGCTTATGGCATGTTGGTCGTCTTCGGCAATGAAATGGATATTGCCGCTGACAGTGGCGTGAGCCTCCGCTGTGCCGAATTGTTCGATCGGCGCGACCTGCCCGGTGGCAGACTTGATTACCTCGGGACCACAGATGAACATGCTGGAATGTGTGCGGGTTTGAATCAAAAAATCCATCAGAGCCGGGCTGTAGGCTGCCCCTCCGGCACAGGGCCCGGCGATTATGGCGATTTGCGGTACCACACCGGAGGCTTCCACATTCTTGTAAAAGACCTGTCCATACCCGGAAAGGCTGTGTATTCCCTCTTGAATACGGGCGCCACCGGAATCGTTGATAGCCACCACCGGGATGCCGGTCTCGCAGGCAAGGGTCATGATGTCGCAGATCTTTTTGGCCTGCATGTGTCCGAGAGCTCCGCCGCCAACGGTGAAGTCCTGGCTGTAGATCGCCACCGGCCGGCTGTCCACATTACCGGTGCCGGTCACCACGCCATCACCCGGCATGAATTTTCCAGTAAAACCAGGCATATGGCAGGCATGGTTGACATGCATGCCAAATTCGATAAATGAGGTGTCATCAAATAACAGCTCGACCCGCTCACGAGCGCCAAGGCGCCCTTCAGCATGCCGGAGCTTCATTTTTTCTTTGCCGCCGCCCGCCAGTGCATTCGTGCGACGCTGACGAAGTTCATCGAGCAGTTCCTTTTTTATTGCCATTTCAAACTCCTTTAGTGCTGAACAACCGGTAACAGGTCAATTAAAGGATATAGCAGATAAATTCATATTAGCAAGGAAGATCCTGATTAGTTCCGTTCAGGTTTCCCGTTTTGCTGCACCATGGCAGATATAAGAACCAACAAAGGCTTCCAGCAGGCTGAGCGGCACGGCGTACACCAGAATTGATATCGGGAACACTCGCAAATTCCAGGCAACAACCCACATCAAAACAAACGCCATGAGCCAACTGATGAGAGCGGTCTGCATAAGACTGAATTTCCGGGAAATAACAAAGAGCGCCAGAGCAAACAAAAAGCCCCACACTACCCATAGTATGGCGTTTAACGGTTCTGAAGGAAACGTCATTCCGAGCAATCGGTAATGTTCAACCCAATATGATTTCAACAACAGTTCATTACGGACAAATTCGGAGGTGTTTATCCAGATGCCGGCAAACAGTACGGTTCTGATACCTCGGTAGCGCTGCATCACGTGTGGCTCCTTTATAGCGTAATTTTTCCCATAGACTGCCTGATCACCGTTGCCGGAACAGATGGGTGTAGCTGCGTCCGACCGACAATGTTTTTTCATGGTGATGCAACTGAAGAGTCAGGCCTCCGAAGTCACGGGTAACCCTGGCGATTGCCGCCACCCGGACAATGGCGTTGCGGTGTATCCGCCAGAAACGCTCTGGGTCCAGTTCGTCCTCCAGCTCTTTGAGCGGGGTGCGAATGACCCGTTCGGACTTTCGATTGATCACGAGGGTGTATTTGTCCGATGCCTGGAAATAATCAATCTCGTCCACCGGCACCAGTTCGATATCGTTATGCTGAGAGACCTGCAGCCACTGCAGATACTGCTTTTTCGGCCGGATCTGTTCCGTCAGTTGCGCAATCAGCGGCGATAAATCAGGGGGATTGTGAGAGAGATGAGCCTGCAGACGGGCCACGGTGGTGCTTAGCCGCTCTCCCGACACCGGCTTGAGCAGATAATCCACCGCAGCGTTTTCAAAGGCCTGGACCGCATACTGGTCATAGGCGGTGACAAAGACGATGTGACATGACGTGCCGATCCGGGAGGCCAATTCAAGCCCACTCATGCCCGGCATGCGGATATCCAGAAATGCCACGTCCGGCTGCAGATCATCCAGCAACTGCAACGCTTCGGCAGCGTTGTGCGCTTCCGCTGAAATGAGCAGTTCCGGCCAGCAGGAGGCCAGTTGTCGCTTCAACAGGACGCAGAGGTGTGGCTCGTCATCAACGATTATGGCGGTAGGCCGTTTGTCAGCTCTTCTGCTCACAGGTTTCCTCCCGCTGTCATGGGAATGGTCAGCCGTATGGTGGCGCCGTGCGGACTGTTCGGCAGTACCTGGAATGACGCTTCACCGTTATAAATCAGGTTAAGGCGCTCGCGGATGTTGTTCATGCCGACCCCCACCGGGCTTGATGATGTGATGCCGATACCGTTGTCGCGGACTTCAAGCTGCAGCATGCCTTCAGACAAGACGGCTCTTATGGTTATGCTGCCACCCTCCGGCTTCGGATCGATACCGTGCTCCACGGCATTTTCCACCAGCGGCTGAATAAGGAGCGGCGGCACCGGCACGGACAATAATTCCGGCTGAACATCGATATGATAGCTTAGCCGGTTTCCCATGCGAACCGCCATGATATCGAGAAAGGAACGTACCGTTGCCAGTTCATCTTCAAGCCGGATTCTGTCGCAGCGGGTCTGCTGGAGCGAGGCGCGCAGGTAGGTGGTAAAGTCGCTCAGCATCTGCCCGGCCTTGTCCGGCTGCGTCGGAATAAGACTGAGCACATTGGAGAGAGTATTAAAGAGAAAGTGGGGTTCTATCTGGGCTTGCAGGATTTTAAAGTTTGCCTCGGTCAGGCGCTGCTCATAGGAAATCCGTTCGATCTCTTCCTGACGCAGGGCGGCGGCAGCTTCGGAAATGGCGGCCTGGGAATAGAAAAAATACGAAATCGCCGGCCCGCAGATGAGAGAAACCACCAGCAGCGCCAGCAGCAGGCCCGGATACTTTTCAATCATGACAATCGGATTGATACCATTGGCAACAGTACCGATCACAATCCCGATGGCTGTTCCGAGCAGAATCGCAGCCAGTGATGTCTGCCAGTTGAGATTGTCAGCACTGCCCCACTGCATAAGGAAATGGGATGAAATGGTGATAGACAGGCCAATGGCGAGGCAATAACGGAGATTGAAAAAATACCCCCCCTCCAGAACAAGGTTAAGGAGCCCTGCCAGTACAAGCATCAGGGTAATAACGATGGCGAAATCCCGTGCCATGTTTTTGATCGGAGGCCGGGAAGTGCGGCGTTTCCTGCTCGAACATTCAGAAAATACCGGGTACTGTACAGAACGTGTCATGGGATTTCCTCGGTTGAGTAATGCTCTGATACTATTACCAAAATCCTTGCAGGGCAAAATAAATAATGCGCTCTTCCGGCAGCAGTCGGTAGGCGGACCCTCCTGCTCCGCCATACTGGCGAACGCCGCCATCGACCCGGAAATGATTGCCGGAATAGGCTAGTGACGCAGTGGTCACCAGGCCGCCATCTGCCGGCGTGCACAGCAGATCAACGGCCGGTTCCCAGTTTTCCCCTTCGTGGCGATGGGAAAGACGGAGCAGCAGATTTTCCTTCAACACGTTTGGCTGGTCAAAGTAGTGCAGGCTGTAGGCACTATTGCCGCTGACCGCTGCCGGAGGAATCCCCTGACTGAGCAGGCCTGCCTGTCTTGAAACCAGCTCTTTAACATCCCGCCACTCTGCAGAGCTATAAGCTGTGGCATCGTACCACGCTTCACCCAGCAACGAGAACCCGGCCTCACCGGTCAGGGTGAAGCCGGCAAGTGCCGTAACAGCATGCTCACGTGTCTGGGACCGCATCGGGTCACCGCTGCTCAAAGGTACTCCGGCAGTTCCAATCAGTGAATTATACTGTTGCTCAAAACGGTGCTGATACAGCAGCGAACCGTGAACTTCCAGACTTTCCAACGGGACAGTACTGATGGCGGCACCTGTCTCAAAGTGATGATGCTCGCTCAAACGCGCTACGGCATGCCAATCTGTGGTGCCGTCACGCAGATAATACTTCAGGGCCACCGATTCATCATTTTTCGCCACCCCGGCCCGGCCCTGTCCCGGATTGGCATAAATCAGCATCCAGGCGGAGTCTCCGGAAAACGTTTCCCACGCCAGATACGGGATTCCCTCTAACGTTGTCGTTACGATGGAACGACGGTTTTCCTGCTGCAGCAGGTCAAGTGGCCGGTAACCGAACCCCACATCCCAGCTTACTATTTTTTTTCCCAAAGAAAACCGCTCGCCTGCCAGTGAAAAATCATAGTTCAGTTCGTTAACAACAGTTGTGTATTCCGGTTTGTACTGCTCCATAGCCGTGGTTGCGGCAGTTGCCACCAGGTTGACATCCCACACCCTGGCACGCAGTTCGAATTCTTCCCGCGTACGATTTTTTCCGAAGCGGCTTTGAGCCGCGCCAGGGGCAAACGGGCTGGCAGAATTAAGCGTGTGGTATTCCGGTATGGCCCAGGCTTTGACAGAAACGTCACTGGCGTCCACCTGCGATACAGACAGGCAGGCGGCGCACAGCGCCGCGATTGCGGTCCCGGCTTTCATTCCTTCAAATCGTTGCGTGTCAGGAACATGGGATTATAATACTCATCCGGCACGCTGCGCGCTTTTCTGGTCAGATAGCTGATGACGGTTTCCCGTCCGGTCTGGATCTGGTCCTTTATCGCCATGGCGGTTACCTGCCGGCGTCCTTTTACCGATGCCACCGAGAAGCGCGCCTGCTTTGCCAGTTTGTCGGAAGCAACGTACAGATCGGCTTTTACCGGTCTTGAATCATTTTTGGCGATAAACAGTTCAATCCGTTTATAGCTCACCCCCTTGTTTTTGGCAGTGAGACTCAAATGAAAGCAGAGGACGCCGTCCACATCGATCTCACCGGCAACGCTGCCGTCATAATCCTCGCTCCAGTTCATGGTTGCGATATCCCCCACCGAAGCATCCCCAAGCAGCTTCTGCATCGGTGTAATGCGAATCGGTCGCTGGCTCTGGGGCATGATCTGCCAGAAGTCATCGCCAATCATCAGCACCTTCTGTCCCTTTTCTCCGGCAGACTGCATCAGCACCAGCGAACGACGGCCATTTTTAAGATACACGGTATAGAGCCGCTCCTTATCCAATACGCCTGATTTGAACAACTTTACATCAGTTTCCACCTGCATGGCGTTCGCTTCCAGTCGGTAGCTGTCCGCTTTTTTGAGATACCTCGCGACATCTCCGGCCTGGGCTTGCAGGGCGGTGATACAGACAACGAAACAGGTCACGATGAAGTTACACATGGGTCAATGCCTCCACAATCGGTTTTGCCGCCATCTTTCTGCTGACAAGCCAGGCGGCGGCAATTGAGAGCAGCACCAGCACCAGAGTCGTCAGCAGATAGAGTGCGGGGGAGAAATTTATCTGCAGCGGATATCCGACCGAACGCCCCGGTGGCGGTGGCATCTGGAAATCGGCAAAAAGAAATATAAAAGTGGTGGCAAGTGCGGCAAGCATACCGCAGAGCGAGCCGGCTCCGCCAAGAATCATCCCCTCCAGGGCAAAGACCCGCACAATCTGCTGCGGCAGGGTGCCAAGCGCCCGCAACGTGCCGATTTCCCGCGTCCGCTCCACCACCGCCATGGTCAGCGTGTTTGAAATGGCAAAGCCGACCATAACGACGATAATAATCCCCAAAAGGCCAAAGATCCGGTTATACAGGTTGCGCACCGCCGTATAGTAATAGGCCTGATCGCGCCAGGTCCGGACCGTCTGCTCCGGGAAGAGTGCTGACACCTGGGCACGTTTCAGATCGGTCTGACGTGTCTCCTTCAGGTAGACCGACAGCGTGCTGACCTTATCGGTCAACAGCAGGCGCTGCGCCGTGGCAATATTTACGTAGACCAGCCGCTTGTCCACATCAGGGACACCGACGCTGACTGTGCCGCAGACCGTGACGTCCAGCGCATTAAGGCTGCCGGATGTTGTCGTTGAGAGAAGCGTCAGCACCGTCCCCGACGTTGCCTTCATCTGCCGCGCCAGCTCCGTACCGAGCATGATTTCCGCCGGAGCGTCCGCTTTGGAAGTTGCGCTCAGCGTGGCTCCGGAGACAACCGTCAGCGCCGGTCCCTTGGTGTAAAATTCACCGGCCGGGTCGACCCCCATACCGACAAAGACGGATGATTTGTCCCCATTGCTGAGCAGGCCGGAAAACTGCACCCGTGGCAGAGCCATACGCACATCGTTATCCTGTTCCAGGCGTTTTTTCATCCCGGCAACGTTATCAAGGCCGTACTGCATCGGTGTGTCTTCATCACTGGTAAAGAAATTTCTGTGCGCTACGATGAGGTGCCCGCTCTCCCGGGCCGCCATTTCCTGCAGTGATTCATAGGTGAACAGTGCGAAACCACCACCGATGAGGATGCCGGCCGTGCCGACGGCGGTTATCAGAATAGTAATAAGTGACCTGCGCCGGTTACGCAGGATATTTTTACCGGCGAAAATGAACCATTTCATTGCAGCACCCCGTCATTCATGGTGATGACCCGGTCGCAGAGCAGTGTCAGGCGCGGGTCGTGGGTGGCGATCAGGAAGGTTGTGCCGATAATCCGCCCCAGGTTGTGCATGACACTGACAATCTGGCTGGAGGTGGTACTGTCCAGATTGGCGGTCGGTTCATCGGCAATGACCAGCTTCGGCATTTTCACCAACGCCCTCGCAATGGCCACCCGTTGTCGCTGGCCGCCTGACAGCTCATCGGGACGGCGCCGTTCCAGTCCCGCCAGCCCGACTTTTGCCAATATATCGTTGACCCGCTGCCGCCGCTCTTCGATGGCGATTCCTGAGAGAAACAGCGGATACTCCACGTTTTCAAAGGTGGTCATGACCGGCACCAGGTTGAACCCCTGAAAGATAAAACCGATCTTTTCCCGGCGTATCATGGTCAGCGCCTGCTCGTCCAGCATTCCCATATCTGCGCCATCAAGTTCGACCGTGCCGCAATCCGGGTGATCCACAAGCCCGCAGATATTGAGCATGGTGCTTTTACCGCTGCCGGACGGCCCCATCAGTGCGGTAAATTCACCCGGCAGAATGGTCAGGGAAACTTCGCGCAGCGCCGGCACGGTGGCATCACCCATCCGATAGGTTTTGCCCACACCACTCAGGTGAAGTAAAGGTGCATCCGCTGCAGTGATCGTGGCACTCATTGTCCCAACTCCTTCAGCCGGGCGTGGACCATGGCTGCCGCTTTGCCCTCCGGATCAAGCTCCAGAGCCTGTTTAAGCTGGCTGATCTCTTCGGCATTCCGTTTATCTGTCTGAGCAACCGCTGCAGCCTGAATATGGAAAGCGGCCTTGATATGCGCCGGAGCGGCGGCAAATGCCCTGCTGTTCATAGCTTCCTTCAGCAGGCTTTTCCCGGCGGCGAAGCGATGGAAATATTTATCCGGCATTTTAAGGAAGGTGCTGACGGCAACCAGTTTGGTCCCGATACTGATCGGCACTCCCTTGATCATGATTGTGTCATGTTCCGGTGCAACCATTTTCAGGGCATTGTCGATTACATCCAGACCCTGTTCTCCCAGTTTCAGCTTGCTCCAGGGGAAAAAGGCATCACGTGACTTGACGGTGATAGCGCTGCCGTAATAGGCCCGGTAGAGTGGATTGCCGCGTTCCTGTTCCGACAGCGTTTTGAATTGCTCCGCCGCCCGTTCGTTATCCTTCTTTGATCCATTCAGACCTTGTTCGAACAAAGTTTGCGCGCTCGTAAAGGCTTCCTTGTGGTCTTGCGCCATTACCGTGCCGGACAGGAGTGCTGTGAAAAAAAATATCAGACATATGGACGATCGTGTGTGTTTCAACATGAGTGCATCTCCCGGGATATTGGAATATGCGGTGAGCATAGCGTTATTTTTGGAGGATGCAGCTGATTTGCGATTAAACGCGTTTTGGTGGGATGAATCGAAAAATAGTGTGATGAATGGATATCTGCGTATTCTTCTGAGTTACAGGACTGTCCGCCAGCTTATTCAGCCCTGGCGACAAGTGGTAATCTGATAGTAAATGTCGTCCCTTTATTTTCTTCACTTATCACACGAATCTCACCATCGTGCTTTTTTATGATGTCGTATGAAATACTGAGTCCCAGGCCGGTTCCTTTACCAACTTCCTTGGTGGTAAAAAACGGCTCATATATCCGGTTCAGGTGGTCGGCCGAAATGCCGCTCCCGGTATCGGAGATTGCAATAAAGACGTTTTCCTGTTCCTGCCAGGTTCGTACCGTGATCTCGCCATGTCCTTCAATGGCTTGGGCGGCATTGACCAGTATATTGAGAAATACCTGGTTTATTTGACCGCTGTTGCAGACAACTCTTGGTATCTCGCCGTATTCCTTATGCAAGGTTGCCTTGTACTTAAGCTCATTCCAGACGATATGTATTGTGCTCTCAAGCCCTTCGTTCAAATCAGCGCTTTTCAAACCGGCCTCATCCAGGCGGGCAAAGCTTTTTAAATTTTGCACAATCTGCTTTACTCTCTCGCCCCCTTCGACGGATTCGCTTACAAGTTGGCCGATATCGTCGCTGATTCGATCTATTTTCATCGATCTGCGCTGTTCCTCCACCCCATGAAGCAGTGTCCCGGCATCAGACGCATCTTGAGACAGAGCAACTGCAGCTGTTGACTGGATGCTGATGAATCTGATGAGTCGCTCAACGTACTTTTTCAGACTACCCAGATTACTCAGCATGAAGCCGATCGGATTATTGATCTCGTGGGCGATGCCTGCGGCCAGCTGACCTATTGAGGCCATCTTTTCCTGCTGTAAAATTTGTGACTGCGCGGATTTGAGATCATTGTAGGCCTTTCCCAGTTTAAGGTTTGACGATTCCAGTGCCGTTGTCCTCTCCCTGACCCGTTGCTCAAGCTCGACATTCATGAAAATGATCTGTTCTTCGAAATTTTTACTCGCGGTTATATCCTGAGCGATTGCAACGAAGCTGATAACCTCCTCCGCTTCGTTTTTCACCGGTGCGACGGAGAAATGCACCCAGTAGAGCTCCCCATTCTTTTTTCGGTTCATCAGTTCGCCGGCCCAGAGCAGACCTCCAGAGATAGCCTTCTGCAAACAGGAAAACTCTTCAGCTGACCCCTCCTCAGGTTTCAGAACTCCCAGGCCGCTTCCCACCGCCTCATCAATCGGTATTCCTGTCAGTTGTGTAAAATAGGGGTTTACATACTCTATTATCCCGCCCGTCCCGGTCAGGATTACGGCATTAGCGCTCTGCTCAACGGCCGTAGTCAGCTTTTTAAGACTCTGGTTTTTTTCTGAGATGGCCTGTTCCCGAATACGGATCTCTTTCAGGCGGGCGTGCAGTACCTGATTGCGAAGGGTTGTGCGAATAATGAAGAATGCCCCGATGAGAATTATAAAACCGATACTGCCGGTAACAAAAATCCAGAGTTTCGGTGAATTGGTTAATGTCGGCACGCTTTCGGGAATACAGGTTGCGAGAGCAAAAGGAGTGTCGGTAATTTTGGTGGCATAGAAATGTATGGTTCGCTGAACTCCGTTTTCGCCGGGAACGGTGATCTTGTACGACTTGTTCTCTTGCATCCGCGCCGGAATGGGCAGGGATTTCGGCACGGTCAGCCAACCGCTCTGTATTGACGAGTAGAGAAAATTCTGATGGTACAGTATCATTTGCAGCAGTTGGATTGCATTGTGGTCGGGCTGGTGCACAAAATGGCTGAAAATGTTGGAAAAGGGAAGCTGGGCAATGATTTGACCGCTGTAGACACCTTTGAAATGGTAGGGAAAAGAGATCGTGATAAGGCTTTCTTCGTTGACACCTTCAGCGAAAAACTCCGGATGTGGTGCCGATTTTCTTACATAAGAAGCAGTTTTTAATCCGCTTGCCGCACCACTTGTCAATTCCGGCATACCGGAATCAATCAGTTTTCTACCCGCTGCATCAATAAAAATAACACGGGAATAGATAGCATGGTTATCAAGTTTCTTTTTTTCCCGAAACGTATCGAATGCGGCTTCGGCATCAAGCAGGCTTGCCGAGAGTCCATACTCCATGGACATCCCGAGTGCCTTGTTTTCAAAGTAAATAGCAAGTTCCCGGCTTTCGGCAAGACGGACAATGTCGTCTCCCCGCTCTGAAAAGAAATATCCGAACGCTGTGGCATGTCTCTCTGAATCTCGCAATAGCCCGTTAATATAGAGTTTTTCAAGTTCCTGCTGAGAACGGTACTGAGAGAAGAGCAGAAAAACCAGATAGCCTACGACCGCCAGGGTAAGGAAAAGCACCGCTATCCGGCGAATTATGGAAAAATTTGACCAATGTTCCATAGAGCGTCTATCCCGCCATTTTCAGGGATTGTCCATTCCCCCCGCTGGGGGATAAAACCGCAACTTCATACCGTTTGCACTGTAGCAGGCGGTGAGATTACAAAGAGAGATTATGCTGGATACAATAGCTAATGATGTCCGCAGTCGTTCTGAGCTGCAGTTTTTCCAATACACGGGCACGATAGGTACTTACGGTCTTTACGTTCAGGGACAGTTCTTTGGCAATTTCCGTTAGAGTCTTCCCCGCAGCCATCATACAGGCCAACTCGTACTCTCTGTCTGACAAGGACTCGTGAAACAGTCTGTTTTCCTGATTATCATAGACAGCATCAGCAAGCAGTTCGGCCTGGGTCGCGCTTATATATCTCCTCCCCGTAAAAACTTTCTCGATGGCTTCCTTGAGTATGGAGGCTGCACTTCCCTTATTTACATATCCGGCTGCACCAGCCTTTAATGTGCGGACAGCGTACTGCTCTTCGGGGTGAGAACTCAACATGATTATCGGAAGTTTCGGCTTCTGCTTGTGCAATAATTTGAGCACATTCAATCCGCTTTGGTCGGGTAGCGATATGTCCAGTAACACCAGGTCGTATATATGGTCATCGACCATCCTGATTGCCTGCTGACCATCCGCTGCTTCATCAAATTTAATCTGCTGTTCCAGTACATCCTGGATGGTTCTTATCAATCCATGCCGTACTATTGCATGGTCTTCCACAATCAATATTTTTTTCATACCGTACATTCTCCCGAGCTCAGCGGTATCGTCAATTTCAGCGTGGTGCCGCATTGGGGCTCACCTGTTATTTCCAGAATGCCCCTGCATGATCTCGCACGTTCCTGCATCCCCATCAAACCATACGCTTGGGGCGAGGCCATTTGTTCAGCTGTTATCCCGCAGCCATTGTCCGATACTTCCAGAATCAGATTGATTCCTTTTTTGCAGAGCGAAATACTTATCTCCGTAGCTTTCGCGTGACGAGAGGCATTGGTCAGCCCCTCCTGGAGAATGCGCATTACGACGGTTGACGTATTGTCGTCAAGTGGTTCTATGTCTTCGTTAACCATCACAAAGCATTCCAGGCCACTATGTTTTCTGTACTCGCTCACGTGCCACTCAATCGCCGCTATGAGTCCCGCTTCATCAAGTAGCGGGGGACGAAGATTGGCGGCTATCCGTTGAATTGTGGCGGAAAACCTGTTGGTGCTCTCGCGCATCTCAATAATCCGTTTATGAAGGTCGCCACTGTCGGCAGGCAGCCTCTTTGCAAGCCATTCAAGGTCGAGCTTCAATATCGTAAGTTCCTGGCCAAGGTCATCATGGATATCGCGAGAAATAGCAAGCCGCTCATGTTCAATCGCTGACTGTATATGTTCATTTAGTGCGAGAACCTTGTCATTCATGTAGATCCGCTCTTTTTCGGCCAGCTTGCGCTCAGTAATATCCCGAATAATAACAAAACATCGTGGTGGGTCGTGTTCTATGACTATTAAACTGACTTCGGCCGGGAACCGTTCATCGCTATTTCGTATGCATGTCAGTTCGGCGAAAACCTGACCGGTCTTATCCCGCATTTCCTGTGCAGAGTCAAACCTGAAATCATCATGATCTATTATACCGGAGCGTCCTATCCTGCAAAGCTCTTGCATGCTCATGTCAAAGATTCTGCATGCCGCCGGGTTTGCAGCGAGGATAGTTCCATCCAGTTTCGCATAAAACACAGCGTCAAGCGATTCCTCATAAAGGGAAATGAATTGTTTTTCAATTTCTTTCAGGGCTACAGTAGTAAACTTATGCTCTGTGATATCTTCGGTGAAGATAATAATTCCACCAATAGTACCTGCATCATCATGCCAGGGACGGAGCTGCCACCGTACCCACTGCACTGAACCATCGATCCGTTCGAACGGGTCACCATCCGATCTCAGATCTTCACCTGCCAAACCCCGGCGATGGGCAACTCTCCACTGATCCGGGATTTCGGGAAATACCTCATAGTGCGACTTTCCGATTATATCTTGTTCTTTAATCCCATGGTCGGTCACCCATCGGCGATTTACGCGCAGATAGCACATGTTACGATCGAACATCGCCATAGCTGCCGGCGCATAGTCTATAAATAACTGCAATTGATTTTGATTCTCTCTAAGTAGTTTTTCCGAAATCTTTAGTTGCGTTTCACGTTCGAGCAGCTCAGTGGTTATTCTGGTAAGTTCTTCATTCTGCATCTCAAGTTCAACCTGGTGGACTTGCAACTCGTGTAGTAACCGCTTTTCGTCCAGTTTGCTCAGAGGTACAGTTATGTCTATTTCTTGTGACGCTACTTTAAACTCAGCCTCTCTGCGAAGTTCAGAATCCGAACAGTTTTTTCTATCTGTTTTTATAGCCATACCACATCGTGGAAGGGGATTTTTTTTTGGAGGGGGGCTGTCTTGTTGTAATTTATTTTTCATAATGTAAGTCACCCGAATGTATTAATGCCACGCATTGAAATGCATAAAACGATGGAGAGGTTACCGTTGTACCGTTTCCGCCAGCCACTTTTCCAGCATTTTAGAAACGATATCTTTTTTCACCGGCTTAGACATGTAGTCATCCATTCCGGCTTCAAGGCAGTTATCCCGGTCTTCGCGCATGGCGTTGGCTGTCATGGCAATGATCGGAACGTGATGATTTAACACTTTGGAATGGGGGTTCCGGACCGCTGCGGTCGCTTCGTATCCATCCATCTCCGGCATTTGGCAATCCATCAGCACAAGATCGTAGTCCAGAATTTCCAGCGCACGCACCGCTTCAAGCCCGTTAGTCGCCCATAATTCCTCGAATATCTCGGGAGGAGTAGTATCCGTTTGCAAAATACTGGTTTTTTTACCGGCCACATCTGCAAGTGAATAACCTGTCATACTCGAAAACCGCGGGTTAACAAATTCAATCTCACCTTGAAGATTTGTTATCACAATTGACACAGGACTCTGTTCAACCGCACGGGAGAGCTTTAGTAGGTCCTCTTCATACTTACGAATATCGGTTATATCCTTTTCAACGCCACGGTAACCGGCTAAGTGCCCCTCACTATCAAATATCGGCACGCCTGTTGTTGAAAGCAGCACCATACGCCCATCTTTGTGAATATTCCAGTTTTCAAGATTCGTTATACGCTCTCTTTGCTTCCAAAGCCTTTCGCATACAGCTTTTATTTTTACCGCTTCATCAGGAGGCATAAAATCAAAGGGTACTCTCCCGATCAATTCTTCAGCAGTATAACCGAGGACATCTTGTACAACCGTTCCAAATGAATGGAACTCTCTTTTCCCCTTTTCAAAAGTGAGCAATGCCTTTTTTTCCCATTCATCGGGAGCATTTTCTTTTCTGATGGGTTTCAGGCTGGTTATATGGCTGCGCACACCGTATGTAGTAAAATCCAGTTCATGTACCTGTCTGGTCATATAGGCTGGGTTGATAAGTGTTAATTTTTTCCCTGACGGAGTGGCTATGTCACGTTCGGGAATGTGGGAAAGAGAAGGGTTTGGAGGTGACTCTTCAGTAACAGGGGCATATACGCCACCATGCCTGGCTGCCCACAGTCGGTAGACAACGTCCTTATGGTGGCTCGTTTCTGCGATGGCAATTGCATTAACATACTCTGTATCATAGTTTTGGTACGTATCCTCACAGAAAAAAACAGTTATCAGGAGTGACCAGATGCAAAAGAGTATCATGTATGACGGTTTTTTCTCACTCAATGTTCCTGTTTTTGGTACGGTCTGTTCGAATACCATGGCATTACCTTGTACGAAAATTCAGAATAACTACCTGCATGAGGAAGTGGCGCCAGCTGAGCAAAAAAAACCCTTCTAAAGACGAACTGAAGAAGGGTTCTATACAATCTCCCTTTTTCCGGTAACCCGACTATCCCTTTACAGGACTCGTGGCTTTGCGTCCCCGGGTTACCCCAAGTTTGCCTTTTACAAAGAGAGACAATGTTTTATTCTGTTACTTTATGCCTGTTGGCAATTAAGTCAATGTATTTTGTTATTATTTTAATGTAGCCGACTCCTCCCAAAATTATCATACCTTATTCCACTTTGATTTTAGCAGGAATCCAACGACCACAAAACCAGCCAGACCTAATAGAGGAAAAATGTATAATAAAAATAGGGATATAAATCCAATAGTAGTTATACTGACTTTCATACTGAACCTCCCCAGTCTGTATTGACTGCCGCGCCTCCACATGTATCTATAATCATACTTATTACTGATCCAGAGTTTTGGATATACATCTTCCCGTCCTCTGAAGAGGGAACGAAATAGGGCAACCTTTGCATCAACGTTTATCCGTGTGGTCCAATGATTCGCGGTCCATTGGCCATCTTCTGCAGAATGTCATGGTTTTCGGCGCACAATTTCCGGAACGGCTCAGATATGCGCACATCTTTTCCCGACGCTGCCCAAAACCGTTTGGCGCTTTCATACGCATCACCCAATTCAAAAGTTACTGGGGGATGATACGTTCCTGAAGATAACTCTTCACCGTCTCTTGGCTTGTAGTACATCGGCAGCATGTCATAGACCGGAGAAAGTTTAAATTTGGTTCGTTCCTGGTTTTCCGGAATCAACGAGATATTGCCATGGTGCCGGTCAGTATTTGCAATCAAGCTTCCGAACAAATCCAGCTTGGAGAGATTCGTTGCCTCGTCTGATGACACTGTTTTAGCGGAAAGCAATTTCTTTGATGCTGCCGTCCAGTTACTTCCCATTCCGATAAACTCAGCGTCTACAACAGTCAAAGAGTTAACAGGAGTTCGTCCAAACATACCAACGCGGTCAAAGCGCTCCACTTCCAGAAAGGTCCTGTTGCCAACGTGACGGATTGAAGACGCCACTGCTGAGATCCCCATATCTCCAACAATTTTAAGCGCAATATCTTCGCATACCAGTAAATCTGACCACCGTTGTCCGGAAGGTGTAGACAGCAGTGGTGAAAACTTTACCAATACCCTTCTGGGGAAACTTTCCCGCCCTGTCAAAACGGTAAACTTCGGTTGTTCACCACCAGCAGATGAACCCGCAGGGTCACCTGCTATCGCTTCTTCTGCAAGTCTGGGGTAATTAGCCGCAGTATAAAATACGGGCTGAAGCCGTGAAGCAGCCATATACCTTGAAAGTGATTCTTCACCAACGATTACATCTCCGACTGTATCCTCACCTCGTCTGGTCAAAGCGACGAGAACATCGTCCTCTTTCCAGCTGTTAAGGCGTTCGGAAAGCCCAAGCTCTGGTCCGAACCGCAGGGCAAAGGCGCGGCCAACAAAACCGTCCGGTTTCAGGTCATAGATGAACCAAGGGATTGAAGAATAATAACGTGAAGGCCAAACTTCTCCTGACCACCAATAGCCACCATACAATGACCATAGCGTACCGGCGAAATGTACGTTGCCATTTTCATCTATGCGATACACAGGCAATTGATGGCCGATTCCAGGGAGATCGCGGGGACGAGCATAGGTGCTTGCCCTGGCTTGACCAAAAGAGACGATTTTAGCTCCGAGAAGTTTTGTCAATCGTGAAAGGGTCGCCGGGCTTATATCGCCGAGAAGCTGCCTCAGGTTTCTTGCCGGTAATGGCCTGTCATAAAGGACGGCGAGAAGTTTGTTTGCCATTTGGGAGTTTATAGTCATTATTGCCACACACATATGAAACGATACTGAAACAATTTAAAATAAGTTATGTTCATAATAATAAATAAGTTACCTAATATCAAGCGGTGATTTTCTTGATAATACTTGATAGATGTATCAGAACAAAATATTCAATAAAACGTGTGGTCCGGTGTCACAAAAAAATACCGCTAATCAATCATCGCAACGAATTGATTATTCCATGCTAATAGCCATACCCTTTGTTAACTTCGATTCTTTTGTCTTGAAGGATCTCTTTATTTCGGTAGTGGGGAAGGCAGTAATCTAATGTCATAAGGCTGGTCGTGCCGTTAGTTAGAAGTTTCAGCCTTACCATTTATCCATAACTCAGATTCGCTAAGATCGACGTTGTCATTCCAAACAACTCCGTAACCAGCTTGATCTACGCGAACGTTTTTAAAAAACGCATCATCTTTAAGCGGGTAGAAAGAGGATTCTATAAGTAGAAGAGTGCAGTCATAAACTCTCGTCTCCCCTGTTATGAATGTAATAAAGAGCTGTTTTCCTAAAAGCGGTGTCACCGACTTTACTTTTGGGTAAGTTGCCATGGCAATATCACTCCAATCCAGGAAGTTGTTTAAATCGGCCAAACCCGTTTGCTGGCCAATGTTAAAAAGAAATTACGGAACACAGGTAAAAATCGTGTATCAATGTGGGCATGGAACGAACCCTCGCTACTTCATCGTCTGTTTCTCTGTCACTTCCCCCATCTGATGGGCCTCCCGCCTTAGTCCCTGTACTCAATCTGGTATCAATAACGCAAAGAGAATTAACTCAGCTCAAGTTGGCTGCGAATTATTGGAAAGCTCTCCATCAGAGGTCTTGCGCACGCGAAGAAATTCTTAAAAAGACCATTGAGCAGAATTCAGCACAGGCTTCTGAGCGCGAATACCTTCTTAAAAAAGAAATAGAGCTTAAAGAAGCACATATCCGTGATC